>JBFJOD010000155.1:0-6551 GCA_041617795.1 Gemmatimonadota bacterium
CCTCGTCCTTGCCCGGGGCCCCTGGCTGTCACCGGCCCGCGTCATCACCGTCGGCCTTGGCTACGAGGTCGTCATCAGCTGGTTCATCCCGATCAGCCAATACTACGGTGCGCTTGGGGGCGTGGACCCCCAATTCATAACATCAGACCTCGTCGGCGTCTCGCCGGTCGCACTCTGGATGCTGTTCTTTACCGTCCTCGTACCCAGCCGACCGCGCCACGCGCTGATCGCGCTCATCCTTTCCGGCGCCTCAACACCCGTCACGATCTGGCTGTTGACCCGGTTCGGCGACGCTCCCGCCTTGCCGGCCATGAACTTCGTCTTCGTGTTCGTGCTTCCTTATGTCAGTTGCCTCATCCTCGCCTATATCGCCGCCCACATCATCTACCGGCTGGGCACCGATATCCGGCGTGCGCGCGAGTTGGGAAGCTACCACCTCCTCGAGCCGATCGGGCGCGGTGGCATGGGTGAGGTCTGGCGGGCGAAGCACAACATGTTGGTGCGCCCGGCTGCGATAAAGCTCATCAGCCGCAGCGCACTCGGGCCGGACCCCAGCGCCGTCGACACCATCCTGACCCGCTTCGAGCGCGAGGCCCAAGTCACCGCGACGTTGCAGTCACCGCACACAGTCCAAGTTTACGACTTCGGGATCAGTGAGGACGGTACCTTCTACTACGTGATGGAGCTTTTGGAAGGGATCGACTGCGAGTCGCTAGTACAGCGCGTCGGTCCACTCGCACCCGAACGCGTCGTGCACATCCTGCGGCAGGCGTGCCTGTCCTTGGGCGAAGCGCACCAGCGCGATCTCATCCATCGCGACATCAAGCCAGCCAATCTCTTCCTCAGCCAGCACGCGTTCGAGTACGACTTCGTGAAGGTGCTGGACTTCGGGCTGGTGAAGCACGGCGCCACCCTCGAGGCGGACGCGGACCTGGGTGTAACGAAGACGGGCACGGTGGCGGGTACACCCGCCTACATGGCGCCGGAGATGGCGCTGGGCGAGCGAGAGATCGATGGCCGCGCCGACCTCTACGCCCTGGGTTGTGTGGCGTACTGGCTGCTCAGCGGCCAGCGTGTGTTCGAGGCGGATACACCCGTCGCCATGTTGCTGGCACACGTCAACTCCGTGCCGGAACCACCCAGCGCGCGCACCGAGCTGCCCATTCCAGCCGAGCTCGATTCCCTGGTGCTGGCCTGCCTGTCCAAAGATCCCGCACAGCGGCCGCAGACTGCAGGTGATCTAGACCGCCGACTGAATGAAACCGGTGTGCAGGCACTTTGGACCAAAGACCGCGCCGCCGAATGGTGGCGAACTCACTTCCCGATGGGTGAAACTCAGCTCGACCGGCCGATGCGTGGAGCTGGCTAATCTCACACACAGCTGAGATAGCGGTGCACGTATACTACAGCCATTGATCCTTCGCCGACCGCCGAGGCGACTCGCTTGACCGAACCGTGGCGAACATCACCCGCCACGAACACGCCCGGCCGGCTAGTTTCGAGCAGGAAAGGAGAACGACCTGCAAGTGGAACGGTGCCGCGGCACCGTTGCCGGCGGCTTCGCTCCCGGACAGGATGAAGCCGCGCTCGTCACGCGCAACGAGATCGCCCAGCTACTCAGTGTGGGGAAGCGCGCCAATAAAGATGAAGAGCGCGCTGGCCGAAACGGTCTCCCGAGTCTGACCGCCGTCGCAAGCGATGACAAGTTTCCCGAGGCGTGTCTCGCCCTGCGCCTCCTGGACTTCCGTTCGGGTGCGCACTCGAATGTTGGCGGCCTGCCCCGCCGAGTTCGCGCCGCCTATGATATAGACATCCTAGTTGCGGACCGATTCGCCCCCGGTCATCGCCGCGCCGTAGTAGATCCCGGCGCCGCTCAGCCGCTCGATCCCCTCGGCCCTCAGCTGCCGCGTTACCTGTGCGCGATCGGATCGGGGTCACCGTCAGGATCGCCCGCTTTCACATACCCGTCCGTCTGAATCGCTCCGCCTGTCACCAGCAGCAACCCAGCCACGTGCGGCGTCGCCATCGACGTCCCACTGATGTCGTTGTAGCCACCGTCGATCCAGGTTGACTGAATGTTCACACCCGGCGCGCAGAAATCGACCGGCGGCTGCGTCGGACCCGAGTAGTTGGAGAACGAGGCGAAGTTGTCGCTGCTGTCGCAAGCTGAGATGGTCCAGACGTTGGTCGCGTCGACCCGCGCCGGCGAAGCTGTATTGGCATCTTTTGATTCGTTGCCGGCGGCGACGGCCATGAAGATTCCGGCCGCCGCGACGCCACGCACCGCATCATCCAACGCCTGCGATGTGGGGCCACCCAGGCTCATGTTGACCGCATCGCCGGGTGCGGCGTTGGACGCGACGTGGTCCACTCCGGCGATCACATCGGAGTAGGCCCCACTCCCCTGTTGGTTCAGCACCTTCACGGCGACGATGGTGGCACCCGCTGCCACGCCCACGACGCCGATGTCGTTGTCCCGAGCGGCGATAGTCCCGGCGCAGTGGGTGCCGTGGCCGTTGAGGTCGTTGGCGTCTCTAGCGTCCCGGCCTTTCGCTACAAACGTCACGCTCCTGGCTACGTCGACGTTGAGGTCGGGATGATCGAGGTCCACGCCCGTGTCGATGACCCAGGCGGTTTTGCCCATGCCGTCGACGTGCCCGCCGACGCGCGTTATCCCCCAGGGGATCTGCTGTGCGGTGGGAGCGGGCGACCCACCCCCGCGCTGCGGTGGCCCCAGGACCATCAAGCGATCCTGCTCGACGTACGCGACATCGGCATCGGAGCCGAGCCTCTGACGCTGCTGAGCATTGAGACGTGCCGAGAATCCTCGCAGCGCTCGGTTGTATACGCGACCGACGGCCTCAGCCCCCACACCCCGACCCCGGACAAATTCTGCAACTCGCGCTTGCGCCTGCGCTCTAGTCAGCCCCGGCGGCAAGGCGTTTTCCTTCAGCACCACGATGTACTGATCGGGAATCGCATCGCCAGACCTTCCCTGGGCAAATGCGGGACCGCAGGGATAGAGGATCAAGATCGTAACGGCGAGCGTCCGCAAATCGAAGCGGCTCGGCAGTGGCACAGCCATAGTCCCTCCTTGTTGTGGGCGTTGACGCCCGGACCTGTGAACTCGAGGCGGTCGCCGAACTTACTCCTGCTTTCGCAGGAGCGCTTGGAAGCGCGGATGACCGCGAAGCGGGTCGTAGTCCGGGTCGAGCGCCAACCACGCCGCTGTCCACGGGTGCGGCGCGGACAGCGTTGTCTCTAGCAGGTCGATGGCCCGATCGTGGTCACCCGTGCGCACGTAGATCAGCGCCACACTGAAGAGGAGTCTCGGGTAGTTGATGGCATCGGTTGAGGCCGCGAACGTCTCCGTCGCCTGCTCCGCTTCACGGATCGCGGCTTCCCGCTGGCCGAGATAAGAGTATTGAATACCGAGGTTGGCGTGCGAGAAAGCGATGACGGTTGGCGGCGCTTCCGCCTTCAGCGCCTCATCGAGTTGCCCCTGGCGCACGATTCTCAGTGAGTCGGCCAAACCCAATAAGCGCTCGCGATCGTTCGTTGCGTAGTAGACGCTAGTTAGCAGCGCATAGCCGCGCGGCACCCGTTGCGAGATGATGACGTCGCGAGCTGTCTCGTAATCGCGCCGGACGTAGTCGAGTTGCGCCAGCCAGCCGGCATACCGCGACGGATATCGGTCGACGAGCCCGCTCGCCCCGACAGTATCAGCCAGCGCGCGCGCTCTTGCCGTATCACCCAGCGCCGTCAGCAAAAAGTCGAACTTCTCGGCATAGAACCGCGGGTTTGAAGGGCTGAGCGCGATAGCCCGATCGTAATAGCGCTCCGCATCGGCGAACCTGCCCAGCCAGTGACTGGTAGCTCCCAGGTCTCGCGCCACGTCCGCGTTCAGCGGATCGAGGCGTGCAGCTCTCTCGAACGTCGCCAGCGCCTCATCCCAGCGACCGGCGATCCGCAGCGTGATCCCGCGGGACATGAGCAGGTCGGCGTCGTTCGGCCGAACGGCCTCCGCGGCGCGCAACGCCTCCAGCGCCGCGTCGAGATCCTGCGTCACCCGTCGGTGATACTCGGCGCGCGCCATCTGCGTCTCGAACGCCGCGGGTGCCAACTCGGTTGCCCGGTCGAGGGCCGAGATCCCGCTGGCGCGGGCATCTTTGTCCATGGTCGCCCAAGCTTGCAGCAGCCGCACCCTGGCGATATCCGCCCAGGCGGCGGCGAAGCCGGGGTCCAACTCGACGGCCCGCTCCAGCATGCGGATGCCGGGAGGGTTCGCCTTTCCACGCAGGTAGGCCTCGTAAGCCTCGAGGTTGTCGGTGGGCCGCTCGGCGAGGCGTTCCTGCTCCTCGGGCGTCAGCTGTGCCTTGAGCGCCGCGGCGATGCGGCGTGCGATCGTGGTTTGAATCGTGAAGACGTTCTGGGCAGTCAGGTCTTCTTCATAGACTTCGGCCCAGATGTGCTCGTCGGTCGCGGCGTCGATCAACTGGATGTTGATGCGCACTCTGTTTCCCGAACGCTGGACGCCGCCCTCCAGAACCGTCGCCACGCCAAGCTCCTGGGCGATCTGCTTGAGGTTCTTCGTGGTGTTGGCGTACTCCATGACCGATGTGCGCGAGATCGGCCGTAGGTCGCCGATCTTCGAGAGGTGGGTCACGATGTCGTCGTGGATCCCCTGGACGAAGGGATCGGTACCCGCGTCGCCGCTCAAGTTGGCGAGGGGCAAGACCGCTATCGATTTGCGCTCGACTGAAGCCAATTCGACCGTCGGCGCCGCTCGTCCAGTGAACGCCAGGATGCCGGCCGCCGCGACGCCCCACAGCGCCATCGCGACCACGCCTCCCGCAATAGCGTTCCGCCAGGTGAACAGCCGCCGCGCTCCGCGGGTCCTAGAACCTGCGGTACGCGCTCCGCCGCTCACCGATATCGGCGTTCGGTCGGCCTGAGCTTTGAGTGGTAAGCCTTCCTGAACGAATGCCGTAGCCAGGACGAACGGCATCCCGATCAGGAAGAGGATTATCGCGAGCAGCGGAAGCCAGGTCGGGAGGGCGAGTCGCTCGCTGATCCTTTCGATGATCTCGTAGCTGGTCCAAGTGCCGCCGACGTAGATCAGCAGCACCTGCCAGAGGAAGCGGCGGTGGATCTCGTGGACGAGCCGGGCTGCCGTTGCCTCGGATGCGGCGCGGGTGGCGCCCATTGGGTCGATCGTCGCTGTCGTCTCTGCCGCCAGTTCCGCGACGGGCCGCGGCTCTTGCTTCAGACGCTCGACCACCTGCATCAGCTCTGCCGCCGGCTCTACCCCCAGCTCCTCACGCACCAGTAGCTCGTGCACTCGTGCGTGCTCCAGCGCACCCGCCGGGTTACCGGCGCCGACGAACGCCTGCATCAGCCGCAGAGAGATGCGCGAGTCGTAGGGGTCGTGCGCGGCTAGCCGCTGCCACCACCCGACTGCCCCGGGGTACTCGCCTGTATCCTCCGCTTGCTGCGCCAGTGCCTCCAGCGCTTTCGCGTACAACCCGGCCAGCCGGGCACGTTCGACCTCCACCCAGCGCTCCAATTCCAGAGCATCCCCCACATAGAAGCCGTCGATGAACGGGCCGCGGTACAGCTCCACCGCTTCCTTCAGCTCGCCGTTCTTGATCGCGGCTTCGAACCGCTCGACGTCCGTCGCTACCGCCTCAGAGTTCAGCCGCACCACATCGCCGGAAGTGATAATGCTGTCTTCGCCCAGCGCCTGGCGGATGACGTAAACGGAGTCGGAGAGCAGATGGCGAGCCTGGTCATCGCTCGCGTCGGGCCAAAGCAGGCCAACCAGCCTCTCCCTCGTCCACCCGCGCTCGGCGGCCGCGCCCAGCAGGGCGAGGAGGGCCAGGCGGCGCCGCTGCGCCACGCGCCCGGAAACCGGTCCCGACGGACCCTCCAAAGCGATAACCCCAAGCAGGCGAAGGGAGTACATGGCCTCGCCTCCGGCAAAACGATTTCAGACGATCCGAGAAGAACAGCGGACGAGATGACGGTCTTATCATACCGCCACGTTCCGCGGAGTTCAAACAGTTCACCCACGGCACGGGTACCAGGCGGCTATCAGATGAACACTGACGCAGAGCAGGAACGCAGTGGCTTGTCCCGGGATCCGGTCTCTACGGGTTGCAGCTCCTCTCCTTTGACCATCCTCTGGTCGGCGGGCTGCGATCCCGGTGGCAAGCCTCAGAAGCAGCGAGCACAGTCGCTTTACATCACACCCGAAGAAGGGAGGAGCACATGAGGTACCGCACACCGATCGCCGCGCTCGTCTGCGCTGCCCTCATCGTCAGCTGTGACGAGGGTAACGCACCTACGGAGTCGACTCACGCTCCGCCGAGCGCCCCGTCCTTCAACTTCACCAACGGGCCCGACAGTCCGGGCGCCATCATGCGGTTCCAGGCGCATTTCTCCATCGTGTCCTGGGGCGAGGACTACTTCGTCATCCAGAACATGGGGGTTCTCGACCCCGCCGAGAGTCCGTTCTGCACAGAGAACTTCGAGGACTTCGATCTCTTCGA
>JBFJOD010000156.1:0-6532 GCA_041617795.1 Gemmatimonadota bacterium
GCGGCGACGCTGATGAAGGAAGCGATATTTCACGGCGTACGCTGCGGCGTGATTCATCCGGGTTTCACCGACACACCCATCCTGGCGGCGCTGGGCGACGAGTATCTTGAGAAAAACGTGCTGCCGGAAACACAGCTCGGTCGGCTGATTCGACCCGAAGAGATCGCGGATGCGATTTGTTTCATGATCTCGAACCAGGCGGTGAGCGGCGAGCTGTGGGCCGACGCCGGCTGGCATCCGGCTGCCGCCTGATACCGGTCGGAGGATCAAGGGGCAGCACTGGCCCTAACAAAGCCCGCGTCAGAAGCGCGCCCTATACATGCTCACGTACCACAACAGACTGGTCGTCCAGCAGATGGCCAGGCTCCACAAGTCGTGCGACAGAAAATGCGCGCCCCTGAGCTGTTGCGCAACTCCGAACACAAGTCCCAAAATCAGCGCCCCTGCCAGCGTTGCCCAGCGCCATCGCGGCGCCACCTGTAGGCTCAGGAAGTACAGCGCGACCCAGGCATAACCTACGCCGGCGTGTGCGCCGGGAAAGCAGCCGCTCCGCGACGGGTCCAGCTGGCTCCAGTTCCAGATGGTTATGTAGGGATCGTTGCCGCCGTAGCGTGCCAGATTCCACACGCATGGCACGCCCGAAATACTCTTTATAGCAGCGATGATAAGTGTCGAGGTAATCGTCGCTGCAAACAGATATACGAGGGCGCGCCGCCGGCGCCGAAGCGGTTTAACCCATACGCCGAGCAGGAAGGCCGCCAGCAGTCCGGCTCCGACAAGGCGCGCCAGATCCTGTGCGCGGCGGTGCAGAAGGTTCTGGATCAGCCAGTGATCTCGAAGCGCCCAGGACCGGCCTTCTAATTCGAACAGCCAGTCGGCGAGAACGAGATCCACGTGCAACCACCGGATTGCCGCAATGGCCGCAAGCCAGGCAATCGCGGGATAAAGAAGATGGTTGCGGTAGAACCGGCTTTGCACCCCTTCGAAATACGGGTCGAGACGTGGTGAAAGTTTACTTATTTCCGTTTGCCTCCGTTCTCGCCTTAGATCGTTCCTCTTTGGAAAAATAAGTATACTGTTCCTGAATTAAATCCAGGAACTAACCCCCCCGGAGTTCCCGTTCAAACGATCTGACCTGTTGAATTCACGTTGGATTTTGAGAACCGAAACCTGGACACCCGCTGACGCTCTGAGCACCGTGAAAGGAGCGTACTTATGACCTCGCCTGAAAGTCTGCCAGTAAAGACCCGCGAGCTGCACAATCATCACTTCGACTCGACGATCTGGAACGAATTCAAGTTCCGCGACGACGACATCGTCATTTCTACTTACGCCAAGTCCGGGACTACCTGGATGCAGCAAATCATCGCCCAGCTGATCTTTGGGGGCGATCCGAAACTCGAAGTGGCGGAGATGTCGCCATGGCTCGATCTTCGGGTGCCGCCGAAAGACGTGAAGCTGCCGATGGTCGAGGCACAGACGCACCGGCGTTTCTTGAAGACCCACCTCCCCGTCGACGCGCTGGTGTTCTCGCCTCGAGCAAAGTACATCTATATCGGGCGCGATGGGCGCGACGTGGTGTGGAGTTTTTACAATCATCATGTAAACGCGAACGCGACCTGGTACGCGGCTTTGAACGACACGCCCGGTCGCGTCGGTCCGCCGATTGAACGTCCGCCGGCAGATATTCGCGCCTACTGGCGAGACTGGATGGATCGAAATGGGTTTCCCTGGTGGCCATTCTGGGAGAACGCGCGCTCCTGGTGGGCGACCCGGACGCTGCCGAACGTCCTTCTGGTCCATTTCGAGTCCCTGAAGCGGGACATGCCAGGCGAAATTCGGCGGATTGCGGCCTTTCTTGATATTGCGATAGACGAGTCACGATGGGACGCGGTCGTGGAGTATTGCTCGTTTGAGTGGATGAAGCGAAACGCGACCAAGAGCGTTCCTTTGGGCGGCGCGTTCTGGGACGGGGGCGCGAACGTATTCATCAACAAAGGCGTCAACGGACGCTGGCGGGACACCCTGTCGCCGGCGGAGGTTGCCGAGTATGAGGCCCGCAGCATCGATGAACTGGGTGACGAATGCGCGCACTGGCTAGCGACGGGAGCATCGGGTTAGCGATCAGTGGGGTCGGACTCGACGCATGCAATGTCATATGCGCGTGTTATTACCCTGACGTGGCTGGCCATGGTTGCGTTTGCAGGAAATTCAATCCTCTGCCGGATCGCTCTAAAAGACACCAGCATTGATGCGGCCAGCTTTACCTCGATTCGATTGATTTCCGGAGCGGTGATGCTCTGGCTGGTCGCGCGAATGAGTCGCGGTAAACACACCGGCCAAGGTAACTGGCTGTCGGCATTTGCCTTGTTTGCGTACGCGGCTGGCTTCTCATTTGCTTACGTGAGCCTGTCTGCCGGGACTGGTGCGCTACTGCTCTTCGGTGCTGTCCAGGCAACGATGATTGGCTGGGGTATCTGGACGGGAGAACGTCTGCGGAATCTGCAGCTCGTCGGTCTTGTGTTCGCTCTTGGAGGTCTTGTCGGTTTGTTGTTGCCCGGTCTCTCTGCACCGCCACTGATCGGCTCGCTCTTAATGTTGGGCGCCGGGGTTGCATGGGGCGTCTATTCATTGCGCGGGAAAGGTGCCGGTGATCCCACCAGGGTAACAGCGGGGAATTTCTTGCGAGCTGTTCCTATCGCAGCGGTGTTGAGTTTAATAATGTATGACGGTGTCTCTATGGATAGCGCCGGATTCTGGTACGCAGTTTCATCAGGCGCGCTGACTTCCGGAATAGGTTACGCCATCTGGTACACGGCGTTACCGGCGTTGAAAGCCACCAATGCTGCGACCGTACAGCTCAGTGTTCCGGTCATTGCTGCCTTGGGGGGCATCATTTTCCTTGGAGAGTCCTTAACCTTGCGCTTAGTGTTGGCGTCCGCAGCCATACTCGGTGGCGTCGCGCTGGTAATTCTTGAGAGACAACACGCAACAAGTGCCAAACAACTCGCTTCAGTCGACACCGCTTCCGGGAACGGGGGTGACATTAAGAGTCGTTAAGTGACTTATTTGTGCGTGGTTAGCTCCATGGACCGAGCAAATCAAAAAGTTGCGAACTCTGAATGTCCCGCTGTCCCCTAAGTCGCCAGCGCGTCCGCGGGAAAATCCCCGTCGCGCTCCCGGGCCTCCTGCTGCCGTTGCCACATTTGTGCGTAGACACCCCCCATCGCGCGGAGATCGGCGTGGCGCCCCCGTTCGACCACGACTCCATCTTCGAGCACCAGGATCTCATCCGCATCCACCACCGTAGAGAGCCGGTGGGCGATACACAGCGTTGTGCGCCCCTGGGAGATCTCCCGGAGATTTTTCTGAATCTCTTGTTCAGTATGCGTATCAAGCGCCGAGGTCGCCTCGTCCAATAACAGAATGGCGGGGTCCTTGATGACAGTGCGCGCGATGGCGACCCGCTGCTTTTCCCCGCCGGAGAGCTTGAGACCGCGCTCACCGACCATGGTCTGGTAGCCGTCAGGCATGGCCATGATGAAGTCGTGCACGTGGGCCATTCTCGCCGCATGCTCCACCTCGGCCGGGGTGGCCCCTGGTTTTCCGTAAGCGATGTTGTAGTAGATGGTCTCGTTGAACAGCACAGTGTCCTGGGGGACGACACCGATGGCCGCGCGAAGCGAATGCTGGGTAACCTCGCGAATATCTTGACCGTCGATGCGAATCGAGCCCTCCGCTACGTCGTAGAATCTGTAAAGCAGCCTGCCGATGGTCGATTTACCTGAACCGGAGGGTCCAACGACTGCGATGGTCTTGCCCGCGGGCACCCGAAACGACACGCCCTTGAGAATGGATCGGCGCACGTCGTAGTCGAAACGCACGTTCTCGAAGCTGACCTCGCCACCGGTCACCGTCAACGATTTTGCATTTGGCGCGTCCGCCACCTGGATTTCTTCCTCCATGAGGTCGAACATTTTCTCCATGTCGATCAAGGACTGCTTGATCTCGCGATAGACGAAGCCAAAGAATCCAAGCGGCTGATAAAGCTGCATCAAATAGGTATTCGCCATCACGAAGGTGCCGATAGTGAGCGTGCCCGAGACGATTCCGCTCGCGGTCATCAGCATCACGGCCGTAAGACCCAGAGAGATGATCACCGCCTGGCCGACGTTGAGCAGCGCGAGCGAGGTCTGGCTTTGGGTCGACGCCTTCTCGTAACCGTGCATGGCGGAATCATAGCGCCGCGCCTCGTGCTCTTCGTTGCCGAAGTATTTGACGGTTTCGTAGTTGAGCAGGCTGTCGATGGCGCGGGTGTTGGCACGGCTGTCTTCCTCGTTCATAGCTCTTCGAAATTTGATCCGCCACTCCGTGACCAGCATCGTATAAGCGATATAAATAACCACCATGACTACGGTCACGAGCGCCACCCAGATGTCGAGCGTTCGCCACAGGATGACGAACACCAAAGTCAGCTCGAGCACGGTGGGCACGATACTGAAGAGGCTGAAGCGGAGCAGTGTTTCGATGGCTTTGGTGCCGCGCTCCATGGATCGAGACAGCCCTCCGGTCTGGCGGGAGAGGTGAAAACCCAGCGACATGGCGTGCAGGTGACGAAACACCTGCAGGGCGATAGTACGGATGGCGCGCTGGCCGACCTTGGCAAACAGGGCATCGCGAAGCTCCCCGAAAGCCAGCGACAGTACCCGGGCAGCGCCATAGGCGAGTATCAGACCGACGGGGAGCACCAGCGCGGCCGAGCTTTTCCCAATATCCAGAGCATCGACGGCGTCACGATAGAAGAGGGGCACGAAAACCACCGCTACTTTGGCCAGCGCCAGGGAGATGAGAGCGAGAACCACCCGCGCACGCAGTCCCCACTCGTTTTCGGGCCAGAGATAGGGCAGGAAGCGGCGCAGCGTCCCGGCGCTTCCGAGCTCGCGCTGAGACGAGGTGCGGGGGTTAGATGTGGATGCCATGGTGAACCAGTAAATGTATCATCCTTTTTGTCGCCTGCGCACTCTGCGACACAAAAACGGAGACACGGCAGATGACTTACGAGGGGGGGTCCATGGAGGGCGGCTGTACCTGCGGCGCTGTGCGGTATCGCATCAGCAGACGGCCCATGTTCGTTCACTGTTGCCATTGTCGATGGTGTCAGCGCGAATCCGGGGCGGCCTTTGCGCTTAACGCGATGATCGAAGCCGATCTCGTGACGCTGCTGAGCGGGTCGCCCGAAGTGGTGAACACGCCGTCAGAGAGCGGGAAGGGTCAGAAGATTATTCGCTGTCCAGGCTGTCGGATCGCCCTGTGGAGCAACTATGCGGGCGCCGGGGACGCGATTCGTTTTATTCGCGTCGGGACCCTCGACGAGCCGGATCGCCTGCCCCCGGACATCCATATCTATACGGCGTCGAAGCAAGCCTGGGTGGTTCTGCCGCCCGACACGCCTGCGTTCGAAGAATATTACGACCGCGACCAAGTCTGGCCGGAAGAAAGCCTCGCCCGGCGCCGTAAGGCATTAGGATGAGATTCGGTTAGTTTTCATCACGCCATAACGACAACAGAGTGACTGTAATGACAAAGCCAAAAGTGATTGTGACCCGGCGCTGGCCGGCGCAGGTGGAGGCAGAACTGAAGGGAAGGTTCGACGTTGAGCTCAACGCCACCGACCAACCCTTGAGCGAAGCCGAGCTCAAAGACGCATTTTTGAACGCCGACGCCGTGTTCCCGACAGTGACCGACGCCATCAACGCCAAGGTGCTTTCTGCCGAGCCCATGCGCGCACGTCTCATCGGTAACTTCGGCGTGGGCTACAACAACATCGACATCGAGGCCGCCAAAGCGCGAGGCCTGGTGGTGACCAACACGCCCGAGGTATTGACCGATGCCACTGCCGACATCGCCATGACTTTGTTGCTCAGCGTTGCGCGGCGGAGCGGTGAAGGCGAACGCCACGTGCGCGGCGGCCAATGGATCGGCTGGCGGCCGACCCACATGATGGGAACCCAGGTTACGGGCAAAACCCTGGGCCTCATTGGTCTCGGCCGCATCGGCCGCGCCATGGCAGCTCGCGCCCATTTCGGCTTCAAAATGCGGGTACTATTCTTCGACCCGTATCCACCGCCGGAAGATTTTGTTTCCAGTATCAGAGCTGAGTCGCGCGCCACCGTGGAGGATGTGCTTCGCGAATCCGACTTCGTTTCGATTCATTGCCCCGCGACGCCGGAGAATCGTCGTCTCATCAACGCAAAGCGCCTAGCGTGTATGAGGCCCGATGCGTTCCTGATTAACACAGCGCGGGGTGACATCGTCGACGAAGCGGCCCTGGTCGAAGCGCTCGAGGCCAAGCGTATCGCCGGTGCCGGTCTCGATGTCTTCGAGGGTGAGCCCCGGGTTTCGCCGGGCCTTTTGAAGCGCGAGAACGTGGTGCTGCTGCCCCATCTCGGCAGCGCAACCGTGGAGACCCGCGTCGCCATGGGTCTTCGGGTGGTTGAAAACGCAAAGGCGTTCTTTGCCGGCGACGAGCCCC
>JBFJOD010000157.1:0-6507 GCA_041617795.1 Gemmatimonadota bacterium
GGGATCTTTCGGCCGACCGCCTCTTCTTCAGTCCAACCGAAGATCTGTTGCGCAGCGGCATTCCAGCTCTGAACGCGTCCGACCGTGTCCAGGACGATCACGGCGATAGGAGCCGCGTCGAACAGCGCTTGCAGCTTCTCGTTTGCGTCGCGCAACTCAGCATCGGCGCGTTTTCGCTCGGTTATGTCGGCAAGCGAGCCCTCATAGAAACGAACGCGGCCACCTTGACCCTGGACGATCCGCGCGCTGGTCCGGGCCCAAAATGTCGTGCCGTCGTAGCGGCGCAGGTGCAGCTCGTAGTCGCGCAGCTCCTTCTCGCGCTCCAGCAGCGCGTGCCAGCGATCGCGTTCCGCGGGATCGGCGTAGAATTCCCCCGCATTCGCGGCCAGCAAGGCCTCACGGTCCGGGTAGGCGAACATCTTCACCATCGCCCAGTTCGCATCGAGAACCTCACCTCCGGGTGAAGTCCGATAGATGCCGACGGGAACACCGTCGAACAGGCTGCGGTACCGTATCTCGGCATCCTCGAGCGCCTGGCGCCGCAATGACTCCTCGGCCGCAAGCTGCTCTTCGAGCGAAAGCTCTGAGAGATCGTCGGGCAGCTCGCGCGACTCCTCTTCCTCCGGCTCGCTGATCACGCAGTCGCCACCCGCGGCGATGGCACGCCGGATGGCCTGGTTCATCGACTCGACCAGCTCGACCGACTCCCGCATCCACCACTCGTAAGGCGCGATCCCCACACTGACGGTCAAACGGCCCCCCGGCACGATCTTCAAGCGGCTGATCGCTTGACGCGTCCGGTCGGCGAACACCCAGGCGCCGTCCACTTTCTCGCCAGAGAGGATCGCCAGAAACTGACTGTCGTCAAAGCGACCGCCGATATTCATTTGCCGCATCTGACGGTCCAGGCAGGCTGAGACTTGCCGCAAAGCATCGTCCCCCGCCCGCTGCCCGTATCGTGCCCGGTAGACATCGAATTGATCCACATGGACGAGCACCAGGCTGAGCGGCCGACCCCGCTTGGAGGCCGCGAACTCCTTGGCCAGCATGAAGTCCAGCAGCCGGCGGTTGGGCAGCCCGGTCAGTGCATCGGTATAGGCGAGTATGAGCGCCTGACGCCGTTCTCGCTGCAGCAGCTCTGACAACACCGCCAGCCCGAGCCCCACCGCCAGCAACACCACCGATATCCAGAAGAGGAAGACCCAGTCGACGGCGACCTGGTAGGCATGTTCGGCCAGCAATTGCGCCGTCAGCACGACCAGCATGCCGGCACCTAGCACGCGCGTTGTCGCGCGCCAACCCCGGTAGTAGGCGAGCAGAAAGGCCGGTATCAACATCAGCAGCCAGGAAAGCGCGTCGTAGCCCGCCAGAATCTCGGGGCTCGAGAAAGCGCCGACCACCGCCACACTCAGGGCGGCGAGGCTAATCCAGAGCGCTCGCGGCGGAATCGTCTTACGAGCCCCCGGCAGCTCGCTGGGCACGATCTGCCGTGATAATTGTGGTTGGGGTTGTCTGCTCATCGGCTGTACCCAAGCGGGTGCCTGCGCCAAACCTCCACAGCCAGAGGGGGGTGCTGGGTTGGATGTGCGAAGCGAAAATGTGTGACAGGGGAGGCATTGTAGGCAGGGGTACAATTAAAATGGCGCTGCAAAGGCAGATTGGCAAGGGGCACCCTCACTTACGTGCCTGTCACAGCGCGCTTGTGCCGATATGCCAGCTAGAGCGGTAACTCCGTCCCGGCACCCGAGCGTCGCGCCCGGTCCAGTAGCAGTTTGGCGGTCGTCATGTCGGCGAGGGCGAGGCCGAGGTTGAGGCAAAGGGTGCGCTCTTGGGCTGACTCACGGCCCGGACGAGAGCCGGCGACGATCTCGCCGAGGTCGGCATACGGCTGCGGTGTATCGCTAAAGAAGCCCACCTGGCGGTAATACTCCATCTGGCGGCGGTCATCGGTAGCCAGCTTGTCCGCTTGGCGCAGCGCTGCCCCCTGCCAATAGGAATCGAAGTCGAGGGTGCAGGCAAAGCTGCCGGGCTTCAGCCAGCCCGGTTCGATGGCCGGGTTGGGCCGCTTGAGAATCGGGCCGCTCGTGACCACCAAGTCGAGACCGGCGACGGCCTCACGCGGCTGCCTCACTACTTTCACGTCGACGTTCAGCACTTCGCGCATCTCGCTGGCGTACTTCTCGGCGGTCTCCGTGTCGATGTCATAGGCATTGACCTGCTGCAGCTGGAATACGCAGCTGAGCGCTTCGAGGTTGCTGCGCCCCTGAGCGCCGCAGGCGATGATACCCACGGTCGTGCTCTCCGGCCGTGCCAGGTACTTGGCAGCGACGGCAGTCGCCGCACCCGTTCGCATCGCCGTGATCCAGGTGGCATCCATCACGGCGACAGGAATTCCAGTGTCCGCGTCGTTGAGTATCAACAGCCCGCTGATGTACGGCAGACCGCGCTGCGGGTTTTCCGGATATCCAGCAACCCACTTGATACCTGCCGCGTCGAGACTCGGCAGATAGGCAGGCATCGCGTGGATGAAGGAATCGGCGCGGGGGTGAATGCCGGGCTTTGGCGGCATCTCACCTTCCCCGCGCCCCTTGGCTCGGAACATCTCCTCCAACGCAGCGATGATCTCATGCATCGGCAAGCCAATGCCTGCCACGTCGTCCCTAGCCAGATACAGCAATGTCCGCGTGCTCATTTCTCGCTCCACCGCTAAGACGAAGGGCATTCACGTGATCTGCGAATGCCCGTCTACACCGCCGAGAATAACGGAGCGCTCAGCCGGTCAGTCTTTCAGATCGAACCACGCCTGTAGCTGATCTTCGCCCCACGGCTCACCGCTGCGATGACGGTATTCATTGACTACCGGCGAGTAGTCGTAGTCCTTTTGCCAATCGCGGTGATGCTCGACGATCGCGGCAATCGCCTCGATGATGTAATTCAGCTCCTCGTCCGTGGTCGTCGGGTGGATCGAAAAGCGTACCCAGCCCGGCTTTTCGGAGCGATCGCCGTGGTCGATCAGATCGGTGATGCGCTTCGAGCGAGCCGGATCCACGTGGAGGAGATAGTGACCATAGGTCCCGGCGCAGGAGCAGCCGCCCCGGGTCTGAACGCCGAACCGGTCATTCAGCAGCTTGACGATAAGGTTGTAGTGGAGGTCCTCCACGTAGAACGAGATGATCCCGAGACGATCCTCGACATGATCGGCGAGGATGTGCAGGCGCGGAATCTGCCGGAGTCGATCGAACGCGACGTTGAGGAGCTCCTGCTCACGCGCCAGCATCCGGTCGACACCCATCTCCTCCTTGAGCTGAACGCAGAGTGCCGCCTTGATCGCTTGCAAGAAACCGGGCGTGCCGCCGTCCTCGCGCTCTTCGATGTCGGGGACGTACTTGCGGCCGCCCCAAGGGTTGGTCCAGTCGACGGTGCCGCCGCCCGGCTGATCGGGCACCTGGTTGTGATACAGCTGCGAGTTGAAGACGAGCACCCCGGTGGACCCCGGGCCGCCGAGAAACTTGTGCGGCGAAAAGAAAATCGCGTCGAGCTTGGCGGCCGGATCGGGCGGGTTCATGTCGATCCGCACGTAGGGGGCCGATGCCGCATAGTCGACGAAGCAGTATCCCCCATGTTCGTGGATGATCTTAGCCATCTCATGGATCGGCAAACGAATCCCCGTCACGTTCGAACAGGCGGTGAACGCACCGATCTTCAGCTGCCGATCCCTGTATTGATCGACCGTCTCCCACAACCGTTGCAGGTCGACCAGGCCCTGGTCGTTCGGCTCGATGCACACGACTTCGGCTAGCGTTTCCAGCCATGACGTGTGGTTGGAATGATGCTCCATGTGGGTAACGAAGACCACCGGACGATATTCCTCCGGCAGGCTGACGAACGGCGACAGCCTGTCCGGGATCTTCAAGCCAAGGATGCGCTGGAACTTGTTGATTGCAGCCGTCATTCCGAACCCGGGCGTCAGAATGACATCGTCCGGAGCGGCGTTGACGTGCTGCTTGATGATCGCATGGGCACGGTGGTACGCTTGCGTCATCCGCGTGCCGGTTACAATGGTCTCGGTGTGGGTGTTTCCCACGAACGGCCCGAGCCGCTCCGCGATACGCCGCTCGATCGGCGCGTACAACCGCCCACTCGCCGTCCAGTCCGCGTAGACGATCCGCTGCTGCCCGTACGGCGTCAGAAACGTCTGGTCGATGCCGACGATATTACGCCTGAATCGCTCGAAGTAGCTCTCCAGATGCCTCAGCGAAGCTGCTGTGATCCCGGGTTGAGTATCAGAGCGCATTGACTGGTTGGTGAAAGACACGACCGAGTAGGCGGGACCGCCTGGCTACTAGCGAGAATGAATATAATGAGTCGCCGCCCTGCGGCGCACCCTATCAGCACCCGGCAGCGCCGCGGGGGTGGCGAAGCCCAAGGCAGTGTGTTCAATTCGTCGCTCGTATCGTTCCTTAGGATTACCCTGGTTCCGGCGCGGTCGATGACCGATTCCAGCCAGAGGGCTGTGCGCCGGCGCGCGCTGTAATCGTTTGAGGTGTGAAGTGCCGCAAAAGGAACGCCCCAACGCAACCGACCGGTTCTTGCGGCTCTTCGCCGATGTTCGCGCGGGTGAGAGCGCGACCGTTCTGCTGCTGGCGCTCAACCTTTTCCTGATCCTCACCGCTTACTACTGCATCAAGCCCGTGCGCGAGGCGCTGATCCTCGAGGGTGGGGGCGCCGAAGTCAAAAGCTATATCTCCGCGGGCGTCGCAGTCCTTCTGCTTGGTGCCGTCCCACTTTATGGCCTTCTGGCCAGCCGCATGCCCCGGCGCCGCTTGATCAACGTGGTGACCGTCTTCTTCGCCGGCTGCCTCGTGCTGTTCTTCATCGTATTCCGGCTCGGCACGCCGCTGCTAGCACAGGGCATCATCTTCTTCCTGTGGATCGGCATCTTCAGCGTAATGGTGGTGGCTCAGCTGTGGTCTTTCGCCAACGACCTCTATACCAGTGATGAAGGCGAGCGACTCTTCCCCATCGTGATGTTCGGGGCATCCTTCGGCGCGATTTTCGGCAGCTTCGTCTCCGGCCACATTATCGCGCTCCTCGGCGTCTACCCGCCGATGATCGCCGCCTCCGCCTTGCTGCTGATCAGCTTACTGGTCACCAACTACATCGATACGCGCGAACGCCGCCGCACCGAAACCGACCTGCCGGATTCCGTCACCACCGGCTCCATGCCCGCAGCCTCGCAGGAGATCCCCCTGGCGGAGATCCGCCAGGCGCTGAGCGGCGAAATCCCGGTCGACCAAGTGAAAAAGGCGCTGACGGGTGAGATTCGCCTCGATGAGGTGCGGCGCGCATTGGAAACCGGCGAGCAACCGGAGGCGGACCAGGTTGCAGCCCGGGCCAGCATCGATGAAACGTTGCGCGAGGTCGAGTTGGCCGGAGTGCAGAACCCCTTCCAGATGGTGCTCAAGTGCCGCTACTTGCTGATGATCGCGCTGCTGATGCTCTTCCTCAATTGGGTCAACACGACGGGCGAATATCTGCTGGGCAGCGTCGTCAAGGCAGCCGCCAGTGAGGCCGTGGCGAGCGGCCAGGCCGGCGGCCTCTCGGAAGGCGCGTATATCGGCAAATTCTGGGCCGACTTTTTCGGCGTCGTCAACACGGTGGCTTTGGTCTTACAGCTCTTCGTCGTATCACGGGCGATCAAGTACCTGGGCGTCCGTATCGCCCTGGTCCTGTTGCCACTGCTCTCGCTCGGCGCCTACTCACTCATCGCTTTCTACCCGGTGATCGCCTGGGTCCGCTGGGGGAAGACGGCCGAAAACGCCACCGATTACTCGCTGCAGAACACACTGCGTCACATGCTGTTCCTGCCGTGTACACGTGAGCAGAAATACAAAGCCAAGCAAGCGATCGACACGTTCTTCGTCAGGGCCGGTGATGTGCTCCAGGCCGTGACCGTCTTTGTCGGAACGACCTACCTGGCCATGCGGGTCAGCCAGTTCGCTCTGTTCAACATGGCACTCGTGCTGGTCTGGCTGGTGCTGGCGGTGCTGATCGGGCGCGAGTATCAAAGGCTGGTTAAGACGGGCCGGCCACCCTGTGTCGGTTGAGATCCGACCGCCCGCCAATACGCCAGCGCCCGGTGCCGGATCTGTGAATGTAAGTTGGAAGTCATTCAGCACGTTGCGCCATTTTGGCCAAATGTTGATATTTGATTTCCATCCCTGAGGGGTGCACCGCGGAAAGGTACCTCTCTTTTGTTGGAGGCCAGATAGGTCAAATAGCGCGGGCGCGGCGACCGCGGGCGCCGTATCGTACTCACAAATAGGGGCTAATGCCGAACAAGAACGGCGCAAACTGGCTCGGCAGACTGTGGAACCGGTTAAAGGACGAAATAGTACAGGAGGTGCCTGCCGAACTTGCGGTGTGTGAGTTCGACTGCCGGAAACCCGATTGCCGGATGGGTGAGTGGGAGTGCTGCCAGCGCCGACAACACCTGCAGAACTGACC
>JBFJOD010000158.1:0-6370 GCA_041617795.1 Gemmatimonadota bacterium
CCGCGACGAAGAATACCAGCGATGCGACCATCGCCACGATCTCGGACCAGGCGTTGATTCTCCACCAGTACCATCGCAGCATGAACACCGCGCCGGTGCCCGCTCCCAGCGCCGCGAGGATCTTCCAAGCTTCATCGACCGATGTGTCGCGCATCAGCCAGGCCACGAGGCTGCCCACGGCGAGGATCAGCACCGAGGTGAGACGGGAAATCCGGGTCAGATGCCGCTCGTCGGCGCTCTTGCGCACGAAGCGCGCGTAGAAATCGTTCACCAGGTAAGAGGCGCCCCAGTTGATCTGCGTGCTGACCGTCGACATGAAGGCGGCGAAGAAGGCGACCAACAGCAGCCCTCGCAGTCCGGCCGGGGCCAGATCGCGCATCACCATCGGGAAGCCGGCGCCCGGGTTGCTGGCGTCGCGCAGATCGGGGTACATGGCGAGCGCGGCGAAAGCGACCAGCAGCCAGGGCCAAGGCCGGACGCAGTAGTGCGCGATCTGGTACCAGAGGGTAGCCAGCACGGAATGCCTCTCGTCCCGGGCTGACGCCATGCGTTGCACGACGTATCCACCGCCCCCCGGCTCGGCACCCGGATACCAGGACGCCCACCATTGAACGAAAAGCATGATCAGAAAGACACTGACGGGCATCCACGGGTCGATGGCGGTAAAGTCGGGCAGGAAGCCGAAGGCCTGCTCACCGGAGCCGAAGTTGTCGGCAACACGCTGGCGAAGCGCATCGACGCCTCCCAGATGGCCGATCGCGACGATCGCCAGTAAGATCGAGCCCGCCATCGCGATGACGAACTGAAAGAGATCGGTGACGACCACACCCCAGAGCCCGGCCAGCGTACTGTAGAGGCCGACGATCCCGAGCAGCACCAGGATGAGTATCCACTCGTCGCCCGCAGCCGACTCCGTTTCGGAGAAGACCGTGAATCGCAGAACCGTCACCATCGCACCGGTGACCCAGCCGATGATGATCGAGTTGACGAGCAGCGCGATGTAGAGAGCGCGGAAGCCACGCAGAAACGCGGCCGGGCGTCCGCCGTAGCGAAGCTCGACCAGCTCGACATCGGTGATCACGCCGGCGCGTCGCCAGAGGCGCGCGTAGACAAAGACCGTGATCATTCCGCCGAGCGCGAACGACCACCAGAACCAGTTGCCCGCCAAACCGTGACGCGCGACGAGCCCGGTGACAGCGAGCGGAGTGTCAGCCGCGAAGGTCGTCGCGACCATCGAGGTGCCGGCAAGCCACCAGGGCAGGGCGCGGCCGGAGACGAAGTAATCGCTGAGGCTTCGGCCGGCTCGGCCCCGGAACAGCAGACCGATGACGAGAGCGAAAACCAGATAGGCGACGACGACGGCCCAGTCCAGACCGGTGAGTTCCAACCCGCACCCTCGCGCGTTGTCGTATGGGCATCGATGCCCGCGGGCCCTGCGCGGCGCTCCGACAATAGTGCCCCCACACGCTGGCGTGCCAGAGGCACGCACCCCGAAGTCGTTGCATGCTGACGACGGATGCCACGACGCATTGCACGGCAGCGGCCGGGCCTCGATAATGGAAGAGGAGACTCGGCGCGACGAGAGGCCCTGACAGCGAGCGGAGGCTCGACATGCAGACGTACGTGCTCATGACCAAGCTGTCACCGGAGGTTTCGCGGAAGGTTAAGGACCGGGCGAAGCTGGGACGCGCCTGGCTAGGGCAGGTCAAAGAGAAGTGCCCCGAGGTGAAGTTCGTGGCCCACTACGCTCTGCTGGGCCGCTACGACTTCCTCGACATCTACGAAGCCCCGGACGAGGAGACGGCCGCGAAGGTGTCGCTCATCAGCCTGTCGAACGGCGCCTTTCAGGCCGAAAGCTGGTTGGCGATACCGTATCGCCGCTTCTTAGAGCTGACCGACGAGATCTGAGAGCAGTCGGCCGCCGGCGACGGCTGTCGGCCGACCGGGGCACCGCCCCCGCTTCGGCCACCGGCGTGGCGTGATAGCGCGGGTCGTTCGGGGGTTATGCCCATCGAGTGAGCGCGCAACAAACAGCTGATTGCAAAATGCAGACAAACCGGGCAGTCCGCCCGGGCGGCTCGGCCGCCTCGACTCCGCTAACTCCTGCCCGGTGACAAGGTTAGTCGGCCTAAGACCTCTGGCACACCTCCTGCCCGTTATCCACGCCGATCGGGCCCCAAGCTACGCCCCAAAACATGTAGGACACAGCCGTGAGTGAGCCTTATCAGGTACCCAAACGCCAGGTACCGGCACGCCTAAAACTGGTCGGCCAGACGCCGGCCGAGGTGGCGCTCTACCTGGCCGAGCGCGCACAGCGTCATACGGGCTACGAGTGTCCGAGCGACTTGCTGAACGGGGGCGACGACTTCATCCCCACCACCGATCCGCAGGGGCGGCTCCACGTCCTTCGGCGCGATGCCATCATGATCCTCTCCGTCTCGGCGGAGCTCGAAGAGAACGGGGGAATCGACTCGCAGGACGCTGGCGACCAGCTGACGACCCACACTGTCGAGCTGGCGCTCGAGGACGGCACGCGCCTGGTCGGAGAGCTCGCCTACTGGCGGCCCGGTGGTCAGCGGCGACTGCAGGATTTCCTTAACTCGGCTGAGCGGTTCGTGCCGCTCCGCGCCGACGGCATGATTCACCTGGTCAATCGTGACCGGATCGTGTCGTTGGCCGAAATGGGAGATTAGCGAGGACAAATGGCGCAGATCGATAGATTCATCGAAGCTTTACACCGGTTGGGCGCCGACCGGCTCGAGATGATGCCAGGGGACAGGGTTGTGCTCGCCATCAACGGCGACCGCCGCCCGGTCAGCTCGCAGCCGGCGTCGGCCCAACAGATCGATGTGTTGCTCGGCGAGATCGTGCGGGATGGGGCGGGCTCGTCGGCGGTGGTTGACGGCCGCGACTTTGTCTACCGGGCGCCGTCCGGACCGGTCAGCGTAACCGTCAGCGGGACCGGCGCGTCGCGTCGCGTGATCATCCAACCGACGAATGAGTCGGGAGAGCCGAGGGATGCGGGCGCGAAGGCGA
Organism: Gemmatimonadota bacterium; assembly: GCA_041617795.1. Lineage (GTDB taxonomy): Bacteria > Gemmatimonadota > Gemmatimonadetes > Palauibacterales > KS3-K002 > JBFJOD01. The sequence continues at coordinate 3,037 of JBFJOD010000158.1, forward strand.
GCGCCCCAGCGGCGGACGAGCCCGGCACGTCGTCCGCTGCCATCGACGCGGCGCCCGGCGAGGTCAGGCCGGAGGCAGGTGGGGGCGCGGCGACTCAGCCGATTACAGACAGTTCCGCCGCCAGCGCGAAGATCGATGCGTTGTTCCGCCGCATGGTCGAAGAAGGGTGCTCGGACCTGCACATCTCGACCGGCGTGCCACCGATGTTTCGCAAGGACGGCGAGATGGTGCCGGCCGACCCAGCTCCGCTCTCGGAAGAGGCCGCGCGGACCATGCTCTACTCCATAACTCCGCCACATAAGCGGGAGGAGTTCGAGCGGTGTCACGACAGCGATTTCGCCTATGAGATCAGCGGCGTGGCCCGTTACCGCTGTAACCTGTTCCTGGATCGCAAGGGGATGGGGGGCGTATTTCGCGTCATACCGGCGAATATCCAAACGGTCGAGGATCTTGGCCTCTCGAAGGAGATCATCGACCTGTGCCGGCTCCCCCGGGGCCTGGTTCTGGTCACCGGCCCGACCGGCTCGGGCAAGTCCACGACGCTGGCGGCGCTGACCGACTTCGTCAATCGCAACCGGTCCGACCATATCGTAACGATCGAAGACCCGATCGAGTTCGTGCACGCGAACCAGAAGTGCTTGATCAACCAGCGGGAAGTCGGCGTGCACACGCAGGGCTTCAAGGTGGCACTGCGAGCGGCGCTGCGCGAAGACCCCGACGTCGTGCTGGTCGGCGAGATGCGGGACCTGGAGACCGTGGCGATCGCGATCGAAACCGCGGAGACCGGCCACCTGGTCTTCGGCACCCTGCACACGCGGACGGCGGCCTCGACCGTGGATCGAATCATCGATCAATTCCCTGCGGAGCAGCAGAGCCAGATTCGCACGATGCTGGCGGAAAGCCTCAAAGGCGTCATCTCTCAAGCTCTGGTGAGAGCGAAAGGCGGCGGCCGCGTCGCGGCGATGGAGTTCTTGTTGGTGACCACCGCAGTCTCGAACCTGATCCGCGAGGGCAAGACGTACCAGATCCCCTCGATCATGCAAACGAGTCGGGGGAAGGGGATGCAGACGCTGAACGACGCGTTCCTGCATCTGGTGCAGAGCGGCAAGGTGGAGGCTGACGTGGCCTACGGCGCTGCCGTCGACAAGGCAGAGCTCAAGTCGATCTTCGAGCGAAACGGAATCACGCTGAAGATCGAAGCGGCCAGGGGCTGAGCCCCGCCTTCCCGAAGACTCTCTGGAGAAAAGTCCGACGGCCCGCGCGAGCGCGCCTGGGTGCCGTTGGTCGGATAACGCCGTTTCGCTCGTGCGATTACGGCGTTAGATTTCCAGCACGCTGGCCAACACGGAGTCCCCCAACCGCTCCGGAGGTTCATCGCCGTGCCAGGTCGTTTCCTTTCGTCGCTCGCCGATCCCTCACCTTCCAGCAATCACCGTTCTCATCGATCGACGATTCCGAGCAAGCTCGAGCCTCAGCCGGGTCGTAGCCTCTTTTGGCTGTCGCCGATCATCTGCTGCGGCGTCGAGACTTCAGGCGCAAGTTGACGAACGGCTGAACCGCGGAGGCTCGATGGACAAGGTGGAGACCTACCTGTATAGCGTGGCACCGGGTGAGGTCGTCACGTTCGATATCACGCCGGTCGGCACGAGCGGAAGGGTGACGGCCGCCCAGAACGGCGAGCCCATACCCAACACGGGCACGGCCGGAAAGCCGACCCTGGCGTTCACCGTGAGCGAGCCTGCGGGAAACAGCCATTTCGCCAAGCTCGAGTTCAGCTTCCACGCCGCCGACGACGCGAATGCGCGCTACGATATCAAGACTAGCGGATCGCAGGGTGGCGAATTCACAGTCACGCCCGTTCGCAAAAGCTCAGCCAACAAGGATCCGACGTTCGAGTTTCGCGTGAAGCAAGGCTGAACGTGAGAAACGGCTCGCTCGCTGGACAAGAAAGGATAGGACGGTGGAGCGCATGAGCTTCCGAACGCCGGCGCGGATGTCTGCGGTTGTGCTCGCGTTGACCTGGGCCGCGCCGCTCTTGGCGCAACAGTACGAAAACCCGCCCCAGATCCTCGTCCAACGAGTCGGGGTCGGCGCTCAGTCGATCGTCGAGAACCGTCGGTTGGGAGCGGAAGTCGCAGCGGACGAGCTGGGCGCGGTCTGGCCCGACCTCGTGTTCTATACCATCGCCGACGCGGTGAGCGCCGCCTCGGGCAGCGCCAGCATTCACAGCGTGTCGCCCTATCGTTATGCCGGGGAATCGGCGCGCACGGACAAGCAGCTGGGCGCGACGTCGGGCGCGAGCGGTTCGACGACGCTCAACGAGAAGCCGGGCATTCCGATGTTCCTCTCGATGGCTCTCGAGCACGGCGCGATCCAGCGCGAGGTTAGCGGCACGAACCTCACCTTGAGCTCCTCTCCCTACGCGCTGATCAAGCTGTGGGAACCGGACAGTGAGGAGAACTTTCTCAAGTACGGTCTTTGGCGGCGCCTGGCCGTGTCGGTCAGCTTCGCTCTGGAGGACGTGCAGACGACACCGACCGGGATCATCGATACGAAGCAGATCTCGGAATGGTCGGTACGCGCGCGTCTGATCGGAGACCGGAGCCCAAGATCGGCGCGATTCACGCGGCAGTGGGGGGACCGCGTTCAGCCGCTGATTCAGCGCCGTCTCGTCGTGCTAACGGGCGGTTTCGCGACGACGCTCAATGACAATCCGGCCCTGAAGCAGGTCAGCGACAGCTTGCGGAGCGCTTTGCGGGCGGAGATCATCGGCTATGTCGGGGCCAGCGCGGCGACGCCCCCTGAGCGCCAAGTCGACACGATCGCGGCGATGATCCTGAGCGTGCTCAAGCGCGGCATCTTCGATCGGATTCGCGCCGGCCAGCTCCTCATCCCTGACGCGGTCCGGGACACGATCAACCAGTCGCTGATCCCGACGCTTCAGGCGACGCATCAGGAATTATCGCAGGTTCCAACTCTGCTCGAGGAGATCGTCGAGGACGTCAACCGCGCTCCCTTGCTGAGCCTTGGCTACACGAACCACACCGCCGTGGCCAGCTCGGGTTACTCGGACCTGAAGCTGCTCTTCGAAGGGTTCGTCGCTCCGTTGATGATCGTCGGCAACGTCGAGCTGGCCCTCTATCACGATCCCGATCCGATGCTAAATCAGTCGTCGCTGCGAGGTCTGTCCGGCGGGATCACCCTGGAGGGGTCCTTTCCAAACTTCCTGCGCGCCGCCAGCCAGTCCACCGACTTCAGTAAGATCACGCTCTCGGCCAGCGGCCGCTTCACTTATCTGGATGAGATCGAAGACGGTCTTTTGTTTTTGCAGGTC
>JBFJOD010000159.1:0-6336 GCA_041617795.1 Gemmatimonadota bacterium
CGGCGATGAGCTGGATCTGGCCGATCCTGCCGATGCGGACGTGACCAACGACTATGATGACATCGTGGCCGCGCGGATACAGGTGGACCTCAAGGCCGACCGCATCGACCCGCGGGTGAATGGGGGTCAGCTGCTGCGCAAGGGTTTCGAATTCAATGTCTCGCCGCGGAACCTTCGATACGAGAAGTTCAGGCTGTAAGGTAAGGGCAAGCCGGGTCTCGGTGACTAAACTTTGAACCCGGCCGCTCGATTTTTCCTGGAGGAGGCGACTGTTAATGAAATCGCAACCAATCGTCGACATGGCTGAGCGGGCCGCGGGGAAGCGGCTTGCAAACCGGCAGGGCCTGGCGCTGGTCGCTACGATGCTGGTGCTGGCGATGATGGGTGTGTTGGTGGCGGCGGCGGTGAGAGCAGCGATGACATCGGTTCGCTCGGCGGGCCTCGAGTATCACGAGGCGCGCGTGTTCTATGCGGCGGAGTCGGGAGGCGAAGCGGCGTTGGCACAGCTGCGGCTCGCCCTGCTGGATGGGTATCTGACGACCCAGGAGCTGACGGCGATCAATCCTCCCACCATCAACGGCTTCAACTACGACAGCTTTTCGGTGGAGCGGCAGGGCGCTGCGGTGGTCGAGAACATCACCGACGGTCCGTATAACGGACTGTACGCGTTGACGCAGAACGTGGATATCTACTCCCGGGTCATCGACAGCAATGGCACATCGGCCGGCGTGGTTCTACGGGCCAAGGCGCAGGCGATCCCGATCTTTCAGTTCGGTGTGTTCTTCGAAAAAGACTTGGAGGCGACCAACGGGCCGCCGCTGGAGTTCATTGGGCGCGTCCACTCCAACGGGAACATATACCTGAGTTCAGGCAACGCGTGGTATCGTGACATGATTACCACGCCCAACAAGGTGTTCTGGGATCGAAAGGACTTCCACCAGGTCGACAACGGCGTCTACATCAACGACGCGGGCGGTAACGCTGTCCTGCTCGATTTCGACAGCCGCTCGATCACCGATCCTCAGCTGTTCAAGAATGAGAGCTGCGCGAAGTTCGACTGCCGGGTGCAGACCGACGCCTTTGGTGTCGACTCGCTAAAGCTGCCGCTGCCGCCGGGCGTGGCGCCGATCGAGTTGATCCGGCCCCGCGAAGCGGGCGATCTGCCGGCGGAGAAAGAGGTCAAGTTCGCTTGGAACGCCGACACGTATATCACGGTTGACCTGACGAATCTGGTGGACGTGACGGCGGTGTGCGGCCTGGGTGTCGATAAGTGGCGACCCACGATCACCTTCGACCGCGGCGGCGCACCGGTTCCCGGTCCGGTCGATGTCTGTAAGATCTTCCCGTGGAGGTGGTCGGCCTTCCATGACGGGCGCGAGATCGAGCTGAAGGACGTGTTGACCATCGATATCGTCGAGTTGACGAACTGGGTGGGTGTCGATTCCAAGCGAAGGATGGAGGTCATCTTCGTCAACTTCGTGCTCCCCGCCGACATCAACGGGTATCCGATGGCGGCCAAAGACTTGATTCTCGACGCCACCATCGATCCGGCCGTACGGTTGAGAAACGGCGCCAGCCTGCCCAATCGGATGACGATCGCCACGGAGTTCCCGCTGTACATGCAGGGTAACTACAACAGCGTGCCGGGTGGCAAACGACCCGCGGCGCTGGCGGGCGACGGGATCACCCTGCTGTCGACGGCCTGGGTGGATGATCAGAATCGGCCGCCGGCCGGCGTGTTCGGTGGGTGCCAGGGCCTGATCAGCGCTGGGAACCCTTGCGTGGGTTACACCAACTGGAACTGGTCGTACTTGAACGCCGCCCCCACCACCGTGAACGGCGCCATCCTGGCCGGACACTGGGCCACGCCCTGCGACCACGAGAACGCCGGCTGTGCGGGCGGCTACCAGAACTGGTACGGCGGCGGTATCGAGAACTTCCCGCGCTTCCTCGAGCGCTGGCGTGACGGCGGTGGCAACCCGGTGCTTTTCCGATACCTGGGGGCGCTGATCAGCCCGTTCACCAGCCAAAAAACGACGGGAACGTGGAACGGGACTTACTACGTGCCGCCGCAGCGTGACTGGGCGTTCGACACCGACTTCCGCGACCCGAACCTTCTGCCACCGGGGACGCCGAACGTCGGCAACGTGGTGCGCACGGCGATGCGCGAGGCCTTCTGAGCGCACGAAGCGCCCGGGACCCCGCAGAAAAAAGGGGCCGCGTAGAACGCGGCCCCTGTCGTTTTGGTGCAGCCCAACGTCAGCGGAAGCTCAACCCCAGGGCCAGGGAGACGTTGTCGTTGTCGTGGGACGAGACGGTTAGGTCGGCGTCGAACATGAGCCGGGGCGTCAGCCCGATCCGGGTCCCCAGCTCGACGGCGAACTCGAGCTCGGTGTCCGACGGACCCACGTCGGGATCGATGCGATCCACTTCCAAGCGTGGCAACCCGTACAACAACACCGGGCGCTCGGGTGGGCCGACCTCGGCCCCGATGCTGACGCCAATCGGCACCACGATCAGATTCGCGAAATCGGTGAACGTGGCCTGCAATCCGCCCACCAGCGCGAACCCCAGCGGCAGCTCATCCGTCGGTCGCGCCAGTCCGAAGCGGAGATCGCCGCCGATGTGAAGGCCGCCATTGCCGGCGTCGGTGTAGCCGGCACGCACGCCGAAGTCGAGATCGGTGCCCAAACCCTGGCGGTAGACCCCGAAAAGGTCCAGCTCGTCCTCGATCGTGACGTAGCCCCCGAACTCCCTCTGGGCGTTAGAGAGCGGCTCCGGTCCCGTCAGCAGTGGAGTGACGCCGGCTTGTGCGAAAAGAGCGGCGGGTGTGCAGGCCAACACAAGCGAGCCAATCACCAAGCGTGCTCCCCTCATCTTCCTCTCCTCCTCTCCTTGGTCATCGGCGGGGGTCGCCGAAACGGTCGGAAAACCGGAAAAACAGCCGTGGCCCTGTCTAAGCTATCCCATTCAACCGGTCAGGCTGGCCCGGACCCTTCGCGCCGCCTCGACCATGTTGCGCAGGGCCGGCAGACACTCGTCGTACGTGCGAGTCTTGAGGCCACAATCGGGATTCACCCAGACCTGACTTCCCGCAAGGACGCCGAGCGAGGCCTGAAGCTGGTCGGCCATCTCCTCGACCGGCGGCACTCGCGGCGAATGGATATCGTAAACTCCCGGGCCGATTTCGTTGCGATAGTCGAACTCCTTGAAGACCTCCAAGAATTCGGCATCCGAGCGCGCGTTCTCGATCAGCAGCACATCCGCATCCATCGCGGCTATGGCGTCGATGATGTCGTTGAACTCGCTATAGCACATGTGCGTCTGGATCTGCGTGGCATCCGTCACACCGCCGGTGGCCAGACGGAACGCGCCCACTGCCCATTCGAGGTAAGGCTTCCAGTCGCCTCGACGAAGCGGCATCCCCTCGCGGAGAGCCGGCTCGTCCACCTGAATCACTTTGGCGCCCGCGGACTCGAGGTCCAGCACCTCGTCACGCACGGCGAGGGCCAGCTGCCGGCAGGTCTCGCTGCGCGGCTGGTCATCACGCACGAAAGACCATTGCAACAACGTCACCGGCCCCGTGAGCATCCCTTTGACCGGCCTATCACTCAGAGACTGGGCGAACTCGAACCAGCGGACCGTCATCGGCCGCGGTCGATGCATGTCGCCATACAGAACGGGCGGCCGCACGTAACGCGAGCCGTAAGACTGAACCCAGCCGTTCTGTGTGAACGCGAAGCCATCGAGTTGCTGGGCGAAGTACTCGACCATATCGGTTCGCTCGAACTCGCCGTGCACCAGCACATCGAGGCCGATCTCCTCCTGCAATTCGATGACCTTGCGCGTCTCGTTCTCGAGGAACTTCTCGTACTCGCCTTCCGAGATCTCGCCTTTGCGGTAACGGCTGCGAACCTTTCTGACCTCGGCCGTCTGTGGATAGGAGCCGATCGACGTGGTGGGCAGACGCTCCGGCAGACCGAGATTTTTCCGCTGGGCCGCACGCCGCTTCTCAAATGCGCTCTTGCGGCGGGCCGCCCTGTCGTCCAGCTGGGCGAGCCTGGCCCGTACCTGTGGGTCGTGGGCACGCTTGGAGTCGCGGCGAGAGGCGAGCGCCCGCGCGTTTTTGGCGAGTGCGGGTTGAATCGCCTCGCGTCCCTCGTTCAGGCCTCGCGTAAGGGTGACGATCTCATCCAGTTTTTGAACCGCGAACGACAGCCAGGACCGCAGCTCGTCGTCGAGCTGGGTCTCCCGGCGCACGTCGATCGGCACATGCAGCAGAGAGCAGGAGGGCCCCACCATGAGACGCTCCCCGCCGATGCGATCGGCCAGCTCCTCTAGCTTACCGAGAGCGGCCTCGAGGTCGGTGATCCAGACGTTGCGGCCGTTGACGGCCCCGGCGACCAGCCACTTGTCGGCAGGGAGGCCGTGTTTGCGAATCAGCTCCATGTTCTGGAGGCCGCGTACCAGATCGAGACCCAGAGCCTCCACCGGCAGGTCCCGTAACAGAGGATATGCGTCGCCGACGTGCCCGAAGTACGTCTGCAAGATTAGACGGGCGCCGCCCTTGCTCTCCGCTAGGCGTCCATAGGCGCGTTCGATCGCTGCGAGCTGCTCGCGTGTGCAGTCTCTGACCAGCACCGGCTCGTCCAACTGAATCCACTCCGCCCCACCGCCGGCCAGCTTGTCGATCACCGCCGAGTACACATCCAGCAGCGGGTCGAGCAGCTTGGCCAGCGGGTCGAAGTCGGCGCCGCGCGCTTTTCCCAGCAGCAGGTAGCTCACGGGTCCCAGCAACACCGGTTTGGCACTCACATCGGCCTTGCGCGCCTCGGCCAACTCGTCGAAGGGCTTGGAGCTGGCGAGCGAAAAAGCTTGGTCGGGCGCGAACTCGGGCACGATGTAGTGGTAGTTCGTGTCGAACCACTTCGTCATATCCATCGCGCCGACGTCGAGACCCTTCCGCTGGGCTCCGCGCGCCATCGCGAAGTAGGTCTCCCGGTCCACTTCACCGCTCTTCCACCCGTAGCGCTCGGGCACGGCACCGACGAGCGCCGAGGTATCGAGCACATGGTCGTAAAGGGAGAAATCGTTGCAAGGGATCAGATCGATACCCGCACGCCGTTGGGTCTCCCAGGCGTCCCGACGCAGCTGCGACGACCGGCTCAGCAGATCCGCGGCTTCGAGCTGGCCCTTCCAATGGGCCTCGGTCGCCCGTTTCAGCTCACGGTCCGGCCCGATCCGTGGGTAACCCAGGTTTGTAGCTAACGCCATAAAATCTCCTTAACTCCAGTTCTCTTGCGATGTTATGCGCTCGGACCAGCGCCGGTTTCCGCGCCGCAGCCCCGGTGGCGCCGTACGGTTTATCGCGCGACGAACCTCGTAGCGCAAGGGGGAGCAGGGTTGCCGGACGGGCATGCCACGACTAAGCTGCGCCGGTGCGGAGTTCGGCGGTCCGTAACGAGCACAGACGAGAGGTAACCGGCTTGATAAATCGCTCCTACCCGCTGGTCGAGGTCCATTTCGCCCTCTGGGCCGTGCTCACCGTGCCCGTCGGCTTCGCCGGCCTCTTCTTCTTGCTCCCGGGCCTGATGCTGGTCGAAGGGATCGCTCTGCAAGCGATCGCGGGCATCCTGCTTGCGTATATCTGGAACCTCACCCAGTACCGCCGCGCCGCGTGGTTTTTTGGTCTACTCCTGCACTCGGCGCTCTTGATCGGCGCCTTTTACTACGTCCCCATCTGGCCCGACCTGCTCGCCGTTCCGCTCGCCCTGGCCAACCTCTACTCGCTGCTTGTGCTCACCTTACATCGTCGGCTCTGGTCCGGAAGCACTCCGCGCGAGCTTCGCCCCGCTTAGTTCTCGGGACCGAGCGTGCCGATGCCGGCGCGTTCCGCCTCGGCGACTCCACCGAGCCGGCTCGACCCCCTGACCTCTGAAAACAGGCGACCGCGCGGTCGCCGTCTCGATGAGGCAAGGGCTTTCGGTCAGTAGGGACCTTTGCGTGGGGCGCCGACGATCAGGACATCCCTCAGCGGCACCAGCGGGAACGTCGAGGCGTAGAGGGCATAGGTAAACCCGAAAAGCCCTAGGAAGCCCAGCGTCACCAGCAGCTCGATCCAGCCCAGAGGGAGTCCCGCCCCCGTCCAGAGGGAAGGGACCACCATATTGAAGCGCTCCAGCCACAGACCCAGAAGAATGAGCCCCGCAACCGCCGCCAGATAGCCCGGCACCATCTTCACTTTCTGCCAGAGAAGAAGTAGGAACGGCGCCACGAACACGCTGGCGAAGAAGGCGGCGGACAGGACGGTCCAGGGAGCTTCGGTCCGCGTCTCGA
>JBFJOD010000160.1:0-6324 GCA_041617795.1 Gemmatimonadota bacterium
CAGGGTGTCCTCGGCGCCAATGACGATGGAGGTCGGCGGTGTGGAGGTGCCGACCTTCTGCGCCGGGGAGTAGGCGGTGGCGCTCGCGCGACCCTGAAGCTGTTTCCAGAACCAGCCGTCCGCCGTCACGTCCAGGGCGGGAGACCAGAGCAGCAACGCGTCGGGTCCGACCTCACCGTCCGGGCAGCCTATCGTGGCGGTGGCGGTGACGAGATGGCCGCCGGCGGATACGCCGTAGCCAGCCAAACGGCCGCTGAGGCCGAGCTCATCCGCCTGATCCCGCACCCAGCCAAGCGCGGCACAGACGTCGACCAGGGCTTCGATCGGCGTAACGTCGCCTGCCGAAAGGCGATACTGAATAGAGATCGCCACCAGGCCCCAATCGGCGAAGCGCCGGGCGGCAGGGAAGGTCCATTCCGGTGTGCCGGCATTCCAACCACCGCCGTGGAACAGGAGGATCGCATTAGCTTGCGCTCCCGCCTTATGACTGGATGGCAGGAAGACATGCGCGCTGAGCGCTTGGCCGTCGGCCTCACGGTAGACAACGCTGCGATCCGGCTGAGGGGTGTCAGACTGCGCCCAACCGATCGTCTGAAGCAACACGGTGCCGACTCCGAGGGTTACGACCGCAACCGCTACTTTGAGCCAGATTAGCTTGAGTGGCTTTCCTGCAAGCGAGCTTCCAATTACAGCTCCCGATAGCGCCAGCTCGAAGGCCTGGCCGATCCACCAGGCCAGCAACAGGTCGATCGAGGCCGTGCTGATCGAGTAGAGACCGAGTGCCATGGCGCCCCAGGCCAGCAGCCCGGCGAAGAAGCCGAGACGCAGTCCGTCGAACCAGCCGCTGATAGCGAGCCGGGCCAACAGCCAGTAAAGCCCGGCGGTCAGTAGCAGGAAGGCGAGGTATCCGGCCGGGATTCTGCGAAACGCCACCATCGGTGCGAGGAGGAAGGGGTCCGGCCGAGTGTAAAGGCGGGCGAGCAAGCCGCCGTGCAGCAGGAAGTCGAAAGCCAGCGCCAGCAGCCAGGCGGCGAAAAGGGTGCTGACGACTCGCGAGCGGCTACTAGTCGGCGGGGCTTGCTCAGCCATAGAGACACGACAAGCGTGACTGCACTCGCGACCTCGATCCAAAGACCATCGCATCTTCAACGCGCATCAGATTCGCCCGGTGGAGCCCGGCTCCCTGTGTCGTAGCAAACGATCGACGCCCCAGGCCGCCAGGGGGCAGTAGACGGTCTCGGACATGATTCCGGCGATCGCTTCGGTCCACGAATACCCCGGACCGATTGCCTGCCCCACTTCAGCGAGCACGAAGAACAGCCACCAGACGGACGCATAGCGCAGCCAGCGCCCGGCCAACGCGTCCCGGGCGAGGTAGTAGAGCAAGACAAAGGCGACGGCGGCGCCGACCTTTATGACGAGAACGCTGAGCATGAAGGTCGCTGGCGAAACACCTTGCGGCGGTTGCAAGCCGGTCAGCGCCGCGGCGCCGGCATAAAAGGGGAACGGGACCACGTACATGATCATCAGCGTCAAGATGATGGCCAGAGATAAGCGGTTCATCCGTCGAACTCCGCCAGCGTCGCCACACTGAACACGACATGGAAAGGCCTGCAATAGATTACGACACTGGAGTAGTCGCTCGTGTCGATGTCCATCGGAATAGCGTAGTTCTGATTACCGAGGTTGCCTTTGAGGCCGGCGATCTCGACGTAGTTTGCGGACTCCAAGTCCTCACGCGTCTTCGGCGCGCTGTGGCTTGCCAATAAGACGCGAAGGTCCGGACCGTTGGTCACGCGGAAGTCCTCGAACCGCAAGACCACTTCACCGGTGGCCAACCTGTAGATCGTTGCCTTGCCGGTTCCCTTATGGATTCGGTCGACATCGCCGAAGAACCCCTGCCGGAGCACTTGTGGAGGTCGATCGCCAGGCATCTGTTCCGCGACCTCACGATTAGTTGTCGCTATCGAGGCCATCTCCTGCTCGACCTCGGCGCGGGTCATGCCCTGCGGTACGACTGCAGCGGCGGCGTTGGGAAATGCCTCATCGACCGTGCGATCGATGAATAACGGCGAACCCAACCACCAGGCAGCAGCTAGAATAGGTAAGGCAAGTAAAAGGACGATCCACCGGGCTCGGACGCTGAGAGCCATGTTTCTCTCTCCTGGTCAGGGAGAAGGGCGCTGCCCACCAAACAGAACGTAGGAAAAGGCAAACAAAAGGAAGAAATAGACTCCGAATAACAGTGCGAACATGCCCGCGATACCTACGTCGTCGAGGGATGTTAGCAGGACCGCGACCGGCAGGTAACCGCCTTCTCGAAACGAGACCGGGTGCGGGCAGGCCAGGGCTGCGGCGCTCACGAGCGCGAGCCTCAGTCGTAGCGAGAGGTGCCCCAGCATCCAGTTGCTCTTGCGGTCATTCGCTTCCCGCTTTTTGGAGTTCGCTCTCCTGACGCCGCCGTTGCTCCAGCAGACTCTCTCGGACCCGGCGGAGAGAAGGCATGATCCCGAGCTATCGCCGCCGCCCGGGCGGCCTGATTGCCCGACACTCAGCGGGCGATCCCAGCTGCATTCTGCTGAAGATTGCGGCCATGGGTCAAGCTAACTCCCGCGGCAGCGGCTGACTTCTGAAGAGAAGTACCGCCAGCCAGGCCGCGACGGTGAATAGCAGCGGTCCCGTTGCCGCTCCGGGGAAATAGCTGCCGGCCGCCAGCGCCATGGCGGTATGACCGAAGCCGTTGGCCAACTCGACCACCACCCAGAGCCATGCCCAGCCCCGGGCGCTGGGACGGCCGGAGCGAACCGGAACGAAATAGCACCAGAGCCCGAAGAGCACGATCGCCGAGTTAGCGATCGCGAAGCCTACGCTGAGATTGCTGCTGATTAAACCGCTCAAAAATGTCGCGGGAGCGAAGACCTCGTAGAGCCGGGTCACGTATTCCTCGGCCGAGTGCGCCGCCTGGACGAGGATGAGAAGCAAGAATACCAATTGGGTGCGTCGTCGCATCTCTATTCACTGTAATGGTCTAGCGTGCCGGTTTCTCGACGATGCCACAACCCAAGAGGATGCCAGGCTGCCGATCACCAACAGCAGCGCCGCGATCCAAACGCTGTTTAGGATGAGCCCTGGCCAGACTGGCTGGATCGGCATGAAGCGGATGGAACCGCCGGAGGAATCTCCTTGTAAGAACAACGCGCCCGTAGTGCGGCGCTCGTGCCCCGCACTGCGGATGAACCCTCGCACTGTGGTGAACGGCCAGCCAACCTTGAGGGTCTGCTCTGAATATGAGCTCGGCGTCAGGCGGCCGCTGTATCCTCGCACGTAGGCTCTTCGCAAGAGCCAGGAATGAGAGCTTGTGCCCTGCGTTCGTGACCAGTCGCCCGGAGCATTGGGAAACGCGAATGCCAGGGCGGCTTCGGCCTCGGCGGCGGACAGCGGACTACCTTCCAGTGGTGCTGAAACAAAACCGACCAGCGCAAACGTTACGTAGCCCAGCATGACGGCGCTGACATAGACAATCGAGACGCGTCGGGGATTTAGGAGATCGGAAAGTGTCAGTGGGTGCATCCTCATCGCACCGGAACGGCGTAATTGTAACTTTAGCGGCTCAAATAAATTGTGACGCGGTCACTCGCGTCGTCGGCGATCACCAAATCGTCTTTCCCATCCTCGTTGAGGTCGACCGCTACCAAGCTCCAGGGATTGACGCCCCCCGGCAAATACGCTGTTCTAATTGAGCTTGGTCCACCCAACAGTATGAGCACATCTGAAGACACGTAGCTGGCAACGGCGGCATCTGCCACGCCATCGCCGTTGAAATCTCCGGATGCGATTATCTTGGCGCCCGCTGCAAACCGAAACGGCGAGCCTTCGGCCTCTTGGAATGCGCCCTGACCGTCGCCCCAAAAAAGCTGGACGGATGGGGAGCCGTCGTCCGAGGCGGCGATCAGATCGAGCTTCGCATCGCCGTTCAGGTCCGCTAACGCGACGGCGAAGGGAGCCGGCGCCGCAACGGAAGTTGCCGGGGCGAACTCGAACTGCTTCTGATCTGTGCTGAGCACGACCCCGACCTCTCTCGGATTCGGCGTGACGAGGTCAGGCTGTCCGTCGCTGTTGAGATCTCCGATCGCCATGCCTAAGTAGGGATCGCCGCCCACCTCCACCAGCTGGCCCGGGGAAGCGAATTCACCGCTGCCCGATCCGCGGATAATCAGCAGGCCCTGGCCATCACGATGGTCGACAACCAGATCGAGGTGCCCGTCCCCATCGAGATCCGCGGCGCGTACCACGTGGGGATGCGGACTTACATCGATCGTTAACGGCGAGTTTGGCGCGGCCTGGAGAGCGCCGCGTCCGTCCCCCAGCAAGATCGTCAGATGCTTCGTTTCATGGTTTGCCACCACAACATCGACGTTGCCGTCTGCGTTGAGATCGGCTAACGCCAGATCCGTCGGGTTCTCTCCCGCCGCCACCTGGCCCGCGCCGCTCAGGCCACCTTTACCGTCGCCGAGCAGAATCGCTAACTCGTTGCCGTCGACAGAGATGACGAGATCCTGGTGGCCATCGTTGTCGAGGTCGGCGACCGCCGCGGCGGACCCGCGGCCGAGCGAGAGGATCCGCTGCACGAAGTCGACCTCGCCCACGCGGAACGTGTCCTGCTGACAGCCTGAGAGAAGCCATAGGGTTGGAAGGATGAATGCCTGCATTGGAATCACCCGGGTGTTTGTATCGATCGACATAGAGAAGCGCTCCCGTCCGGGAATCAGCGCTCGGTAAGTTCGTTGGCGGCTGCGACGAGCTCTGTCGCGACGCGTTCGACCTCGCGTTCGCTACGCCGCGCCAGCGTCTGCCAGATGCTACGGCCGATGCCCATACCCAGCGCAGCGGCGCCAACTGTTGCGCCGATCGCCGCGATGGGAACGACCCCCACCGACGCTCCAACAGCCGCGCCGATCATCGCCCCCCAAGCTCCGGGAAGAAAATGCAGGATGGCCCGCAGACCGGCGGGATAGCGCTGGACGACCTGAACTTGAGTTTCGTCCTGGTCCGATGAGAGCGACACCTGCAACGTGCGGTCGAACTTGTGGCCGCGCGATACGCTGGTCCAGCGGACCGTGCCCAGCGCCTCGGTGACGGTGCCGGTGGCGTCCACATGGCTCTCGATCACCTGGATGAGCCGTTGGAGTTCGTGCTCGGCGAGTTGGCCGGGAACGGCGCGCACCTGCTTACTGGATAACGGTGCGGCGAGCGGGAAACCGCTGCGGGGCCGTGCACCTGTCTGCAGTGTACTAACCGCCTGATCGATCACGTCCGGGCTGAGTCCGACCTCCCGGGCGATCTCGTGTAGCTCACGCAGCGTTAGGCCACGGGGCATCGCTGAGCTGACGGTCCTGCGTTCCTCGATCTCGGCCGCGCGCTGCAAGACCAGCGCGACTTCTTGATCGGTAAACCGGCGATCTGATCTGTCCATTCTCACCGGTTGGCTTCGCGACTCGCTGCGCTTTGTCTCGGTCGGATCGTTCACTACGCTTCCGGCCTATCGTTGTGTGAATTCTAAGCGATCAAAGGAATGGTGTAAGAGCCTCTGGAATTTACGATAGGCTGCTGCCTGAGCGTGGTCAAACGATCGGCGTGCTCGCCGGTTCGTCGCCTTGACGCAAGCTGAACCGCACTGCAGTTGTTAGCCTTCCCTCGAGCGATGACGCCGGTCCGGAGGTGACATGAGCGAGCCCCATGAAGGACTAACCCCCGAGCAACAAGAGCAAGTCGAGAAGGCGCTGGCCCGGGCCCGGGCCACGCTGGGAAACGTGTCGCCCGGTGGATGTCTCACACTCTTCTTTTACGGGATCTTCCGGTCGGTAGTGGGGCGCCTGCGGTTCGCGATGCGGAA
The DNA here is from genome assembly GCA_041617795.1 of Gemmatimonadota bacterium. Lineage (GTDB taxonomy): Bacteria > Gemmatimonadota > Gemmatimonadetes > Palauibacterales > KS3-K002 > JBFJOD01. Next base: position 5,894 of record JBFJOD010000160.1, read on the forward strand.
GCTGGTCTATTTGGGGATCGGTCTGTTGGTAGTTGCGCTTTCGGTGACTACCTGCTCGGCCGGCGTCGATCTGGCAAGCTTGACCGCGGCGTACGGCGAGCCGGTGCCGGCATCTAAGGCGGCAGCGCAGCGATTTGTCACCCGCACCGCGGCGGCGGTCCAGAACGCTCCTGCCAGTCGTCGCTTCCGCATCACGGTCTCCGAAAGCGAGGCGACCTCGGCGCTAAGCCTTGGCCTGATGGTGCCGGAGCTGATGCGGGCGCTGGAGACCCTGCCGCCGGAAGCTGTCCGAGGAACGAACGACATCGAGGACTTACGCGCGCTTATCCGCGAAGCCGAAGCAGCGAAACGCGGGTCGCGCACGTTCGGACAGCGGGTGGCGGCGCTGTTTGATCCGCAGTTGCGGACCGGCGACGTGCAGGTCCGCTTCG
>JBFJOD010000161.1:0-6300 GCA_041617795.1 Gemmatimonadota bacterium
GTTCAAGGTACCGGCACCGAAGGTCACACCCTACGCCGGCGCCGGCCTGAACCTCGCCCACGCCTCGGTCGATGCCGGAACGCCCGGCATCTCCGTATCGAGGACCGAGCTGGGGCTCAACTTCCTGGGCGGCGCGAAATTCGACCTCGGTTCGGTCACGCCCTTCGGCGAGCTGCGGTTTGAGCTCGATGGTGGTGAGCAGTTCCTGATCAGCGCCGGCGTGCTGTTCAGCGTCGGGCCGGGCCTTTAACGATCACCTCCGCTGGGCCGGGCCGGTCACCGGCACCGCCTCGGTGCCAAACCGGCCCGCCCGGCTCACACCTTCGAAGCCTCTACTTCAGGAACCACCCGGCGGTGTGGGGTGAAGTCTTGAAGAAGTCGAGCAGCCGGGTTCCTACCTTTGCCTGCCCGGAGTTCGAGGGGTGTGTCCCATCCGGGTGAAAGTCTTCCGGAAGCCAGAACAAACCATCGGGGTTGGGATCGGGCCCAGCGGCCCAGATGTAGGGGCCCCAGGCGATCCAGGGCGCGGTGGTGTCGTAGTTGAGATCGCCCGCCAACGGATCGACCACTGAGCCACCGTTGGCCATCTGGTCGATCTGCGCCTGGATCAGCCACTTGACCGCGTAGCCGGATTCGTAGGCGTAAGGCTCCGGGTTGAGGTTGTCGGTCGCGTAGCCGGCGTAGATGCGGCTGGAGAAGAAGAGCAGCTTCATGTTCGGGTAGCGCGTCTTGAGTGCCCGAACGGTATTGGCAAGCCGTCGCTGCAGATCGTACGCGTCGGCGTTCGCTTCCGGCAGAGATACATCGGGTGCGGGGTTCGCGTTCTTGACCCAGGCGATCTGAACCTGAAGCTCGCTCAGTCCCGCCGGAGCGAGCCGCTCATCGCGGATCCGGTCGTAGCTCGGTTGATTAGGCGATTCCCAGGCCGCGGCCGACAGACCTCCGCGGGCACCATTCAGGATGACGAGGTCCACGTCGTCGACCGCCGGGTCGGCGGCCGCCTGGCCCATGAACGTCCAGGGACTGCAGGGCGGATCCGACGACTGCGAGCAGAACTCCTGGCTCGCGTTCGACATGCCGATCGAGACCATGACATAATTCCCGGTCGCGCTCGGGTTGCCGTCTACGTCGAGCGGTTCGATCGCCTGGGCAAAAGACAGGCCGGCATTCGAGTGTTCGTCAGGCATTTCATTGCCGGCTGGATAAAGACCGCCCGAGTATCCAAGATAGGTCACCCCGTCCATGGTCGTCAGCGGAACCGCTAGCGAGCTGTTGAAGAAGACCTGGATCGTCGGCAGCTGCGAGGTGACGGGCTGTCCGCCGATCGTCGCGCCGATCGCGCTGGGCGTACCCGATTCGGTACCGGTGAAGCTGGCCGTGTAGCTGCCGTCGCCGCCGTCGACCGTGACACTAAAGGTGCCGGCGCTCGTACCTTCCGAGGTGGAGAAAGCGACCGTGAGGCCACCTGTCGTGTGGGCGTTGCCCTCGGCGTCGCGCACCAGCAGAGTGACCTGAGCGGCCTCGCCGACGTTCAGGACATCCTGGGAAACCGAGAGCTCCGACGTGGCCGGCGATGCGGCGCCGGGGCGCAAATCGAAGGAGGTCGAGATCGCCGCGGCCAGCCCGCTAGCGTTAAAGGCCAACCGCCGCTGGCCGACCAGTCCAGAGACTGCCAGGTCGACGAAGGTGGCGACGCCGTTCACAGCGGTCGCCTGCGTCGTCCCCGTGAGAGAGCCGCCGCCCGATGCGATCTCGGCAGTGACTACCGTGGTGTTGTCGGTCGCCAGGACGTTGCCCTGGTCGTCCAGAACCGTGATGACGGGTTGGCCGCCGAAGGGTGCGCCGGACGCGGCGTCACCCGGCTGCGCCTGGACGGCGAGTGCCGCCGCTTCAGGGGCGACGGGCGTGTTCTGGTCGGGCTCCTGGACCGAACCGCGACAGCCGAGCCAGCCGGCCGCAGCGATCGCGGCGATAGCGATCAGGCCGCGCCAGATGTTCTTGCGCTGGGCGAGCCCGTGTTCCGTCAACATCGCTCGTTTCCGGCCTTTATTGTTTCGTTGCTTGGCTGGTTGTCGCTCGACAGCTGCCGAAAGAGGCAGCGCGAGGGTCGCCGGCATCATGACGGGTTACGCAGATCGACGCAACTCAACGCCGACACCGAGCTCGATGATACCTAACCCGGCCTCGCGTAAAGAGTTCCTGGTCGACTCGCGCTGCCCCGCCCGTTCAGCTGCCCACGGTACTTCTGGAGGGCTTCAGGGGTTCGGAGACGGTCTTCCCGACGCCTTGATCTCTCTCAATTCGAGGGCGATCACGAACAAGAGCGCCACCGCCGCCAGTTCCAGAAGACGCGACGGAGGATAAGAGGCCGCAAAGGCCAGTGTGAAGCCGAAAAGGTTCGAGAGCTTCTCTAGCACAGCCAGCACGGCGAGGCCTAAGGCTCCCACGAAGAGAATGCGATTGGCCAGGCTGGTCAGATTCGTAGCCATGGTCACATACCTCCCATGCTGCGGCTGATCACAAGAACGATCGGTGACAGCCGGTTTCGGTTCTGGTGGTAACGGACGATGCGAACCGTTCCAGCGTCGTCATGGAACCACAAGAGGGTTTCGCCCGCATAGGTCGGGTGATCCGTCACCGAGATCAGCTCCCCGTAGGCAGCGGGCACGGAGCCCAACTGGTCCAGTCTTTCGACCGTCAATCCTCCTTCTTCTACCGTCGCCGGTCCTGAAATCCGGGTACATGAGAGCGGTAGAAAGAGGAGGATCGCCGCCACGAGTGTACGCGAACTCGTTCGCCAGCACATAGGGTCGCTCCTTTTCGAGTTGAGGCCCAATAGTGGGCGTTCACGAGGCTGCTACCCCAATCTCACTCGCCGGTGGTCTTTAAGTTGTGGTGGAGAAACGCAGCTGCTTGTATTCCCGGTCCGTGACGCACGTGTGTGGGGAGCGGTTCGCAGCCAGGTAGAGTTGGGTTCAGGTGCCGTGAGCGCCTCGCGGAGGGGCCGCGGTTGACGCGGGCAGGACCTGCCCACCCTGCAGAGAACGGCTGGACGGGCGTCCAAGCTGGGTTGCTGCAGTGTTGCACGGTCGGGGGCCTCGGGAGTGAGGGATTGACTGCCCTACCGCAATCTCCTCCCGTTTGCCCCAATATAGGCCGGCGGCGTAACTAACAGCAACAAAGGCCTTTGCCGGCCCTCGAACGTAGATCGTTGGGGCAGGCGCGCGGCGACCGACCTCCGCGCGCCCTCCGCGTTTATCTCGTGGCAACACATTGACGCGCGTTCCGGTGGTCGAGGATGAACGTCTCGGACATCCAGAGCGGCACGGCCATGTACTCGACGTAGCCGCGGGCCTGGTCGTCGTACACCTCGATCACCCCCCACTGAGTCTGCGCCAGCTCCGCGTACGATGTGCGCAGCCGCTGCGCCAGCCCCGGCTTCTTTGGAAGGGTGCTGACCGTCAGGCGCGTAGCCGCCAGCCTCCGATCCAGTGTCTCGATCTGGGCGCGCAGCGAATCGCCCTGCGCCTCGAGATCGCTCACCTGCGTTTCGAGCTGCGACTGCGTCTCCAGCAGCTCCGCTTCACGCGCAGCGAACCGGGATGCGAGCGCCGATTTCTGATACCAGGTGTACCCACTGGCCCCGAGGAGCAGCAGGATCAAGACGGAAGCTAGCTTGTTCACGTGAGACCTCCCCGACAAGCTGGACGTGTTGGCCTAACCGGTCAGGAAGAGGCGGCGGGTGGGAGAGACGAAGATAGGTAATAATAAATCAAACGCTCCCGACTGTCACGCCGCGGGTTTCGATCGAGGCGGGACGACAGGAGAGCAGAATGTACACCGTCGGCGAACCCGTGCGTCGTGACAACCGGAGCACTAGCGCGTCTTCGTCCCGGCTTGAAACTCGAACACGGTCGTTTGCAGCGCGTGGGCGACGGGCTTTGCACCGCGCACGTACGCCAAGCTTTCGATCTTGCCTTTCAGTATCGCATCGAAGAAATGGCGCGTCAGTTGAACGACGGACAGATAGATGTCGCGGCCCTCTTCGTGAGAGCGTCGGTTGCGAGAGCGCGGATCGTCGACGCCCGCCAGCACGACATGCAACGGCCAATTCTGGAAATCGTAGTGACTCGCGTTCTGATAGATGACGTGATAGCGCTCGGCATCGCGCAGCGAGTCCACTACCCGGCGGTCGCGTACGCCGCTGGCCAGGGTATACTGGTTCAGAATCGGGATGCTGACGTCGTCCGCCTCCCACTCGATGGCTCGCAGAACCTCGACCCCGCGATCGATAACGATGGAGCCGTCCAAGCTCGCCAACGCGTCGATCTCCAAGTTTCGGCTCGCCAGCCAGAGGGCCACGAGCCCGCCAAAGCTATGCCCCGTCAGCCCTATGCGGCTCGCATCGACGAAAGGCCGCCCGACCAGCTCGACCAGCGCGACCTCGACGTCGCGACGCTGCACGTCAGCTCCGTCTGCAGAATAGACCATCTCGCGCCGGCCGAGCGACGGGCCATACTGCGGGACCGTCGCCACGACATACCCGTGGCTGGCCAGATACTCATAGAGCACGGTGTTCTCCGGCTGCCAACTCCCGATCCCTGTCGAATGCAAGATGAGAGGAAAGGCGCCGTCGGCCGGTTTCAGTCCGCGGAACGTTGCGGTGCGGGTGGCCGCCAGGAGACTCGTGTCGCCGCCCTGAACCTGTCCTCCAAGAGCCCTCCGGTCGTGTGCGCGCAGCGAATCGTTATAAGCCGCAAAGCGCGCCTCGGGCGCCTCGATATCAATGTATTCGCCGAAACGCATCGGCTGAGCGGCACGATCGCTTCTTCCCGGATACCAGATCAGGATGCGAATCGGACGTCCGCGGTCGCTCGTCCGCGAGGATTCAGGTGGATAAAAGGAGCGCGAATCGTCGACGGCGAACTGCACGTCGAAGCCGACCGGAAAAGGCCCCGGCTCCAGACCGCTCCACAGCGGCGAGGGGGCCTGCTGCGCGTGTGCGGCGTTCGTGCTCGCGCACAGACCGAGCCCGAGGACGAGAGACTTGATCGCGGTCGCGGGTTTCAGCGGACGGGCCCTCCAAGCTCTACACTTTCACCGTTGGACACACCTTCGAGCGGAAGGGTTGCATCGGCATTTGGGTTGCATGACCCCGATTCGCGGCACTGAATTCGGCCGGGGCTAGGACGCCACAGCGCGCTCGATCGATTCCGCAGTTAACGTCAGGCTGCCGAGCAGCCGAAGGTAGAGTTGCCATTAGCACTTCTGGGCGCTCGCGGCCAGAGCGTAGAGATCGCCGATCTCGTTCGCCCACGCGATCCCCGTGCCCACCACCTGATCCCCTATCGCGATCGGTCCGCCCGCCGCTATCCTGCGCAAAGAAGATGGGTTCGAAATGGGCACCGCACCAAGCCGTTGCTTGAGCCCATCGTCGAGCACAGGACATTTCAAAACGCCTCCCGGAGGATGCCCGCATGGGCCGTTCGAGCGAAGTCCGAGGAAGCCATCCGCAATTCTGGAATTCCCTACTCACTATCGTCGTAGTAGCGGCCGCGACGCCCGGCGCCGCAGCGTGTCAGGAGCGCCACGCTCCACCCACGGCTGCAGACAAGAAGGCGTTGATTGACACCATCGCTACCCTGGTAGAAAACCGGTTCGTGCTCGCGGACCGGGCCCGAGCATTCGCGGATTCCTTGAGGGCCCGGCATGCGTCGGGAGCGTACGACGATCTCTCGGCCGCGGCGTTCGCCGAGGCGGTCACGGCCGACCTGAGACAGATCACGCGCGACTCCCACTTCCTCATGAGAATCATCGAGTCGAGCGACGTGGGCGAACAAGCACAGAGCGCGCTCCACCATCCGGTTCGTTTGTTCCGACTGTCCCAGCGAGAGCACCTGGGGTTTGCGAGACTTGGGTGGATGGAAGGCAACATCGGATACCTGGAGCTGAGACGGTTCTATCCGATCTCGGAATCCAAGGAGATGGTGGACGGTGCGATGCGGTTCCTTTCCGGCGCCGATGCCGTCATCATCGATCTTCGGGATAATGGAGGGGGCGCGGGAGAGAGCCTGCCGTACCTCACCCGGTACTTTCTCCCCTACCCCACTCAACTCACCGGATACTACGCTCGGGAATCGGATTTCCTGACCGAGTATTGGACGGCGAGGGAGGTTGGGGGCCCTCTGCTATCGGATGTGCCGCTCTTCCTCCTGACCAGCGAACGGACCTTCTCGGCTGCCGAGATGTTCGCCTACGACATGAAGGTAAGAGGTAGAGCAATCCTCGTAGGAGGCGCCA
>JBFJOD010000162.1:0-6291 GCA_041617795.1 Gemmatimonadota bacterium
GGCCGGCCCCCGCTCTTTCCATATCCACGGTAATCCATGATGAGAACGTTGAAGCCTGAATGGACGAGCAAAGCGACGTTATCCAGGCGGTCGTACAAATTGCCGGCGTTGCCATGGAAGAAGAGAAGATCGGCGAACGCCAGCGACGATCCCGCATATATACCGTGAACGCGGACTCCTTCGCCGACCTCCAGCCACACCTCTTCCACAACCGCTGCGTCCGGAATACGCGGCGTCGGCGCATCCTCGGGCATACCCGCGGGAAAATAGATGAGCTGCCGTTCAAGCGATTCCAGCATCAGCCGGCCACCTGCCATGAAGAGAAATCCCACGACCAGAAGGCTGGCCGCGATGTAGAGTGTCTTTCGCATTGTGAATCTCTGAAGACGACGCTTGCCCCGTGCGAATACTAGGCAGCGATCCGACGACGCGCCAGACGACTTCGCCTGGCGTTTCGCGCTGAGTGGAGCCGGGCGTGCCGGCGCGCTGGTTACGGCCCTAGTATCGATTGTCTTGCCGCCGGCCACCGGCTACGCCCGGTACCAGTCCGATCGGCTCGCCCCGCACTTCCCGCAACTTGCCCACCGCGACCGGTACCCGCACAATACGCCGGTTCGTCATCATATCTTCAAAGGGAGCTAGCGGCCGTTTGATCAGCGATCCACTTGCTATCGCAGCCCTGATTGCCGGGATTACCGCCCTGGCTTTCTGGCTGGACCATCGTTTCGACGCATTGTCCAAGATCGGCGCGTCGCTGATGGTGATCATCTTGGGAGCTGTGATCTCCAACCTCGGGATCGTCCCCCACGATTCGCCTGTCTATCGAAGCATCGAGGGACCGGTCACCTCTCTAGCGATCGTTTATCTGCTGCTGAACGTGCGCCTGGCTGATTTGAAGCAAGCGGGCCCTACCATGCTCGGCCTGTTCGTGTTGGGCGGCCTGGGAACAGCGCTGGGCGCATTCACGGGTGCGCTGATCTTTGCTGATAAACTGGGGCCGATTACGTGGAAGCTGGCCGGCGTCTTTACCGGCACCTACACGGGCGGCAGCCTGAACTTCGCAGCAGTCGGTCGCGGGCTTGACCTACCGGCGTCGACCTTCGCCGCAGCCTCAGCCGCGGACAACGTGACCACCGCTCTTTGGATGGGCCTGATTCTCATGTCGCCGGTCCTGTTTTCACGTGCCCGCCCGCCGCGTCTCGACACCGGCAAAACGACCGTCGACTCGGAGCTTCTCGGCTCCGATGCCCAGCCCGGTGATTCCTCGGCAAAAGACGATCACCCCTTCTGGGGTCGCATACCTATCTCGCTGTTCGATCTCGTGCTGCTGGCAGCCGTCGGTATGGCAGTACTCATCGCGGCGCGCCTGCTCAACCGCTGGGTCGGCCTGTTTCCCGAGATACTCTGGCTGACGACGATCGCGCTGATCCTTGGCCAGCTGCCGCGCATACACCGTCTGAGCGGCGCCAGCCAGCTGGGCAACCTCGGTCTCCATCTGTTCTTTGCAGTGATCGGCATTCGCTCGCTGTTCGCGGCGATGATCGCCGTTGGCGCCAGCGTCTTCTTCTATACCCTCGTCGTCGTGGGAATTCATGGTATCTTTCTATTCGGGGTGGGCCGGGCGCTGCGCGGGCCGGTGCCGATGTTGGCCGTTGTCTCGCAGGCCGCCATCGGTGGACCGTCGACGGCCATGGCAGTCGCGGTTGCGCGCGGGTGGCCGGCCCTCCTTCTGCCAGGCATCGCCGTGGGCCTACTCGGCTATGCGCTGGGCAATTATGCAGGCTTCGGCGTCGCCTACTTGGTGCGTGCTATTATCGGAGGTTGAAGGTGTCTGAAGAAACTCGACAACCCGCTTTACCCACCAGTCGGGTCGCCACCCGACCCGGTGCCAGTGGTGCCCCGGCGCAGCGTCGCCGGCTATATCAGAGGCACCTGCTTCTGCTCCTGGGCGTCGGCGGCGCCCTGGTCGCCCTCGATCTCTATACGTCAGCGGGAATGCAGTGGGCTCACTTCCTGATGTTTCCCTGGTTCCTGGTTTTCGTTTTGCATACTATCGGCCTTGCCTCTCGCGGTTACTCCGTCGGCGAACTTCTCATCCCACCACGGTCAAAAGCTGTTCGCGAGGTCTACACGACGCCACTCGACTACGAGCTTGTCCGCTCTCGACAGCTGCACGATGGGATCAAGAACGCTGCGGCCCCGTTGAGGGACGGGGACTCCGCGTTGGCAGATGAAGTGGTTGCTGCGGCGGACGAACTGGTGAGCACCGTTGAGCGAATGGTCACGGCCGTTCGGGCGAACGGAGAGATGCTGGACGGCTCGACATCTAGACAGCTGGTGGAAGCGCAACAGGCTCTGGCGACACTGGATCAGCTGCACCGCGATCTGATCCGTGTAGAAGTTCTTGAGGCGCCGCGCGATGACCTATCGCTCGAGACGCTCCGCGAACGGACCCAAGCGCTCAGGGCTCTCATCAAAGAATGAGGGGGACGGGCTGAGCCCATCCCCCCTACTACTGCCCGGTCGAGGAGACCGCGGCCGTCTCTTACTTGCCAAGCGGCGGGATGCGCAGCACCTGACCCGGATAGATCTTGTCGGGGTCCGTGAGCATCGGCTTATTGGCCTCGAAGATGAGCGGGTACTTCATCGCGTCACCGTAGTGCTTCTTGGCGATCTTTGACAGCGAGTCGCCCCGTTCCACCGTGTGGAAGACGCCCTCCGGCTCCTTCTTGACTACCTGTAGCCGGTCGTCGACCTGCGCGACACCCTCCGTGTTACCTACGGCGAGGATGACTTTCTCACGGTCGGCCTGCGTCTCGGTGCTACCCTGAACCGTCGCGACACCGTCGTCGTACTTGATCTTCAGATTGTCGACCTTGAGGCCCAGCTTCATCACGTGCTGCATCAGCATGTTGCCCTTGCGAAGCTCATCGAACTCTTCCGTCTTTGTCGAATCTTTGTCTTTGCCCATGAGCTTTTCGCCGGCACTCTTCACGAAATCGATCAGACCCATTCTTGGTTACTCCTTGTTTAGCGGGTTAACTCTGATACTCGCAGCTCGAGCGGCAGAGCCGTCTAGCTGCGTCGGCGCAGCAACTTTCCCAACAGACCCATGCCGGCCTTCGCCACATCATCGGTGATATCGCCATCGCGGTCGGCGTCCAACAGGGCTGCCAAGCCACCGAGCGAGCCCGCCGATTCGGCCTGCTTGCGTTCACCGGCCAGCATCGAGCTGAGCCCACCGGTATCGAGGTTGCTCTGCCGCTTTGCGCGACCTAGCGCACCCATGACGATCGGGGCAAGAATCGGCAGCAGCTTGCCGATCGAGCCGGCATCGAGGCCCGTCTGTTGCCCGAGCTGCTGTTCGACGGCGGCGCGCTTGGATCCCAACACATGGCCCAGAATCCCTTCGCCGGTACCCGTATCAGGTTTCTGCAGAAAGCCAGAAAGATTATCCAGGATGCTACCATCGTGATCTCGGGCTAAAGCGCCCGCCAGCGACTCCGCTCCCTGCTTCTGCGAAGCGTTTCGCGCCAGTGCGCCCATGAGAACCGGCAGCGCGGCCGAGATCGCCTTGCCCGTCGCAGCCTGGTCGGAACCGAGCTGGCGGCTGATCTGGGTCGTTGTGTCGCCGCCCAGCTGGCCGGCCAGCATTTCCAATAATGAAGACATCCTCTTACCTCGCGAGTTAGGTGAATACTGCAAAAAAAGAAGGGGCGAACGACGTCAGCAGCGCCAATCATTCCCAGGCCGGCGACACCGCGCCGCTCGACCCCTCCCAATGCGGCGCCCAACCCAGCGCCACCATCTTTACCGATATGTCTTTCTTCTTGGGCCGTACGGATACTGTTTCAAGCTCCTCCTGCTGTGGATCGTACTTCGCCTTCAGCTCCTCCACCTCCCTCTGAAACTCGGCTTCCAAAGCGCTGAGCTTTTCCTTGTGAGCTTCCACGGTATCGCGCGCCCGACCGACATCCTGGGCTTCTTTCATCGAGCGGCTCACGCCGCGAGCAGCGGTCGTCGCCCGGCCGACGGAAGATCGGCCGCCCAACTTGCGCCCCACCACCGCGCTCAGCAACGTCGCACCGAACGAGATCGCCGTTTGTACCTTGAGCTGCTTCGCCTGCTCCGCTTCCCGGTCTACCGCTTGCTCGGCACGCCGAATCCGTTCCTCCAGCGTGGCGATCTTCGATGAATACTTCTTGCGTAGCTTTTCCAGCGCAGCGTCGCGTTCCTCACGCACGGCTTGACCCAGCCGAATACGGAAATCGCGCTCCGACTCGTTAGGCTGCGAGTACTCCTTATGCTGCGGGCTCATTAATAGCTCGAGTGTGCGGTTACGATACAGCCAGTCCGTCATCTCCCGCTTCCAAGCCGTGTAGCTCTTGGATTGCGCTGCTTTGGCCGGCAGCGGCGCGAACCGCGCTCCCGGGGCAGGCGCTTTCTCCAGGTCGGCCGGATCGATGTCGGCCGCCTCCATGGCATCCCAATCGACGGACATTGCCTCATCGCTCAGCGGCGCAAGCGTCACCGCCTCCTCGCTGACGCTGACGCCCGACTTACGATCATCAAAGAGAATCTTGCTCGCTGCCAGTAAGGTCGGGTAATAGACCAGTTCCTGACCTTGCGGCGCGCTCCCGCGAAACGGTACGAAGTGTTGTGGCACGTTCGGTGGCAGAACGGGGCGCTCCGGTCTGCCCGACCCGGCCGCCGCGGCCCGGGGCGCCGCCATGCCACCAACAGGCTTCCTCGACGCCGGCGCCGCCGGCACCGCACCGCGACGTGGATCCATGAGCGTCTTGATCTGATCCCGGGTCAGCGGCCCCCGCAGGTAAGACATCACCCAGCGCGTCTCGAACACGACCGGCCCATCCTCGTGGACGTTGTTCAAGAGGAAGACTCGCTTGCCCAGGCCGGCCAGTGTCTCCTCCATCGCCTGACGATCAAAGCGTGCGCCACCTCCAGCTGCCACGCCCTCCAGACCCTCCAGCACCCTAGCTTTGTCACGCTCGGTCTGTAACCGGCCGAGGAACCAGGTACCGGTGTTGGAGAGCCCTTTGTAATCGAGGTCGACCGGGTTCTGGGTCGCGAGCACCACGCCCACGCCAAAGGCACGTCCCTGTTTGAGCAGAGTCAGCAACGGTGCCTTGGAGGGCGGGTTTGCCACCGGCGGAAAGAAACCGAAGATCTCGTCCATGTAGACGATGGCCCGCAGACTGGTCGTGCCTGATTGGCCGCGCATCCAGCCGAGCACCTGGTTCAGGAGCAACGAGACGAAGAACATCCGTTCCGCGTCGCTGAGGTGCGCGATCGAGAATATCGAGATCCGCGGCTTCCCTTCCGCCGTGTAGAGCATGCGGTCGATGTCGAGCGCCTCTCCCTCCATCCACGTGGCGAAACCGGGGGCAGCCAGCAAGTTGTTGAGCGTCATCGCCAACTGAAAGCGGTCGTTGGCAGGGTAGAACGCTTCCAGGTCCAGAACTCCGACCTTCGAGACCGGTGGAGCCTGAATCGCTTGGATCAAGCCGGGTAGATCCAGATCACGACCCTCGCGCCACGCCAGGTCGAGAATAGTGGATAGCAGAATGTGCTCTCTGCTCTGTATCGGATCCGCCTTTATCCCCAGCAGGCCCAGCAAGCTCGTTACGGTCGTGCTCACACGATCTGCCAATAACTCGCGGTCCTCGACCAACTCCGGCGCCGGCGCCGCAAAGGAAGAGACGATCGATACGGGCAGGCCTGCAGTGCTGCCCGGCGTATAGATCGTGAAGTCCGCCGCATCGCGTAACCGCTGGATCCGTGAACCATCTTGCTTCCATTCCGCCAGGCCTTTACGCCACAACTCCGCCTGTTGGGCCGCGTATTGGTCCGGCGAGATGCTCTTTTTCCTGGCATCGTCCTCGTTGACCCAGGCGGCGAAGTCCGCTGGACGCAATTCTGGGAATGTCAGCAGCAAGTTGGGCAGGTCGCCTTTTGGGTCGATGACGATCGCCGGAATCCCATCGATCGCGGCCTCTTCCAGCAAACCGATGCAGAGTCCGGTCTTTCCGCTGCCGGTCATCCCGACGCAAACGGCGTGTGTGACCAGATCCTTCGAATCGTAGAGTACTAATCCCTCTCCCGGTTTCCGCTCCGCCAGGTCGTACGGGCGGCCCAGGTAGAAGGCGCCAAGCTTTTCATAACTATCCACGAAACCCAACTCCTTTAGGCTTCCATCGTCGCAGACCTAGAATTCCCGACTTGGTGAGGGGGCAAAAGTATGCCATCTCCGCCTTGTCGAATCAATCCCGA
>JBFJOD010000163.1:0-6260 GCA_041617795.1 Gemmatimonadota bacterium
AGAGCGGCCGCGCGAAAAACAGCCCGGCCAAGATCAGCGCGCCGCCTGAGGCCCAGGGATCGAGGATCGTCCCCCGCACGCCTTCGAATCGCGCTGCCTCGGCCGCTCCCAGCACCGTGGCCGCGCCGAACCAGGTCGCCAACAGCGTGCCCCAGGCCAGCGCGAGGGGCAGCCGGCGGCCCGCCACGATGTAGTCCTCCTCGGTCTTCACCCGGCGCCCGGCGTATACGCTTACGGCGAAAATGCCAACCAGGTAAAGGCCGATGACGGCGGCCAAGAGAGCGGTCATAGCCTCCCAGACTCGCGATTCGATCTGCGGACTTTCAACCGTGCACCGTCCCGAGGGCCGTGTTGGACGATACGCGCAAATAATACGTGACCGAAAGATCGGTCGCCGAACGCTTGACGTTTGGCTCAGCCCCGGGTTACGATCCACGCGTGATTCGACGGCGGTTCTGACGGCGCGACCCCCAACCGGCCGTCGACCGCCGTCGGCACTACGGCGGCTCACGGCCAGGCGCACCTGCCACGAGCGTTTCGCCGGACGCCGGAAAGTGAAAGCCTGGGTAAGGGCGTCGATCGAAGTAATCGAACTTACCGTTAAGAGCGACCGGCGCGAAGGGGGGCGTCGATAAGGAAAAGCCGAAGTGGAAAAACCGCAGTCGAAAGCCTCGGACGCCGGCTCAGTCCCGGCCGGGCAGCCTAAAGCTGTCACGAGACGGCGCATCGCGCTGGGACTCATCGCGGTCCTCGCTGTCGCCTGCCTGACCTGCACCGCCCATCAAGTCGTCACCTGGCCGGATGTGCGCGGGCTGCGTGATCGCAGGCCACAGACGACCGCATTCATCGAGCGGTACCGGCAGCGACAGCTGGCCTCCGGGCGATCGCCCGATCTCGATTGGCGCTGGGTGCCGTATGACAGCATCGCGCTGGACCTCAAACGCGCCGTTGTCGCGGCCGAGGACCTCGAGTTCTTCTCGCACCAGGGTTTTTCTTACACCGAGATGAAGGACGCGATCGGTGACGCGCTGTCGGGCGAACGAAGCCTGCGCGGCGCCTCCACCATCACGCAGCAGCTCGCCAAGAACCTCTGGCTGTCGCCATCCCGCAACCCGCTGCGGAAGGTGAAAGAGGCGATTCTCACACGACAGCTCGAGAAGCACCTGTCGAAACGCCGCATCCTGGAGCTGTATCTAAACATCGTCGAGTTCGGCCCCGGTATCTACGGGGCCGAGGCCGCCGCCCAGCGCTATTTCGGGATGCCCGCCGGCCTGCTCGACGAGCCGGAGGCCGCTCAGCTCGCCGCCACCTTGCCCCGGCCGGCGCGCTGGCACCCCGGCAGCGAGAGCTCCAGCTACCAGAGGTATGTCGCCGAGATCCGCCGACGCATGGAGAAAGCGGAGTTCCTCTGGCGACGGATTTGAGCGCTCTACTCCGGCACTCGTGAACGCGCCAGAAGCTCGACGGGCACGAGAACCGCATCCCAGGGACTGAACTCCCAAATCAGCGTCGCGCCGTCCCGCTTGTGGGCGTTCGATTCGAGCACCTGCCCGGGCAGGTTCAGCCGCACGACAAACTGCGTGTTGCCCGCCAGCACCGCGCCCGGGAGGTTGCTCTCCAAGAAGTCTTCGAAGTCCTCGTCTTCTTCAAGCTCCACGAGCATCCCACGAAACTGCGCTGCGAACGATTCCCGACCGAAGCGCGGATATCGATCTCGCACCAACCCCAGGGCCCGATCGGCCAAATGCTCCACCAACGGCGCGAACGCCTCAGCCCGCTCGCTGTCGCCCAGGTCCCAGCGACCCTGCTGGGCCGTTGCCCAAAGCGCGCCCTTGGCCAACCCGATCAACTCGCCGCGCAGCTCCGGTCGCAGGCGCGAAAACCGTGACTCCACAAACCGCGTGAAGCCGCGAGCCTCGTAATCGATTAGCGCGCCCATCAGATTGTTCCAGTAGAACCTCTCGCGAACCTCCAGCGTGCGGCCCTCCGCGCTTTGGCGGCGATCCACCGTCAGAGCGTTCTCGAATCTCACGTCCGCGTACTCGGCCCCTCCAGCGCCAGCGGCGGCCGCCGCCACGATCTGAATCCGGCCACTCAGCGCGCGCCATTCATCCCAACCGCGGATGCGTGTCTCCCGGGCAAACACATGCGCCTCGCTCCCGCTTTCACCGGCCTGCTCGCTATATTGGAAGCCATCGACCTCTCTGACGTGCATGAGACTCTTGAAGGCCTCAGCGCTGAGCCCGAGCTCATCATCGTCCGAATCTTCCAGAACCAGCTTTTCGGTTCGGATCCCGCTACCGTCGGGGTTTAGGTTCGTCGTCACCTCGTACTCCATACAGCCGACCGACAGCAGCGTGACCGACAGCAGAGCCCAGTGGGCTCGTAGATATCCGCGCCAGAACCTCATTTCTCGATTCTCCTCTATTCCTGAAATCCGTTCGCCAATCGCTGCCGATTACGAACGGCCACCGCTCTGCGATAACGCGAGCAAACGGGCCGTCGATATGCTTCGCCGCGGATCGATAGCCGTCTCGTCCAGCATGCGAAGCAGCTCCTCGCTCTGAATCCCATCTTCCGTCTCGATCTCGGCCAGTCTCGCTCGCCAGGCACTCGTAAGCCAGATCGGCGCGTTCGCCATCAACGCCTCGAACTCGGCGCGACTGTACACCGTCGTCCCGGAGGGTAGGCGCGCCAGCAGGTCGTCGAGCTCGGCCACGCTGATCCGCCCTTTGCGGGCGAGGAGGCGCTGCCACGCGCTGCTGCCGGCGAGACCCGCGGTTCTCGCCACGGCCGCGACCGACGTCCGACGCTCATCCTCAGTCAACCGGCTCTGCTGCTCAGCGACCTGTTCGATCAGCGCGCGCTCTCGACCCTGGAGCTTACGGACCTCGGCATACAAGAGCCCGACCGAGGCCAGCAGCACGACCGCCGCGGCGGCCAGCGCCGGAGTTCGCCAGTCACGTTGGAGTCGCTCCTGTGGCGTCGGCGTGGTCACCGCCCGGCGCGTGGCGAGATCCGTGGCGAGTCGTGACCTCAACGACGCGAGCAACTCCACCGGAATGGCGGCCTCCAGCTCTTCTTGCGGCGGCAGCGCCAGGTGGTCATGCAACCTCAACAACACCGCGCACTCGGGGCACGAATCCGCGTGACCCTGAAGCGATGCTCGCGCTTCCTTCCCAAGCCGACCCGCCTTGAAAGCGTCCAGTTGCTGCTGGAAGACATCGCAGTCGCTCTTTTGTTTCACAGGTCCTCCTTCAGCTCACGCAGCCTTCTGGCCAGCCGTCGTCGCGCAAAGTGCAGCGTCGTTCTGAGCGTCCCGTACTTCATTTCCAGTTCTCTGGCGACCTGCCGCGGATCGCCTTGCTCGACGTCGACCCGCACGAATACCTGCCGTTGCCTCTCGCTGAGGTCCCCCAGCGCCCGGAGGAGTTGTTCGTGGAATTCCCGGCGCTCGGCCTGCTCGTGTGCGCCACCCGTGGCGGCGCGGTCACGGAAGACCGCAGAGGCACCGGGCGTGGCCGATTCCAAACGCACCCACGCCCGGCGCACGTGATCGAGACAGACGTTGCGGTGCACCGCGAACAGCCAGGCTCGAAAGGGCTTGCGTGGATTGTAGCCGTCGATCCGCTGATACACCTTGATCCATGTCTCCTGTGTCAGATCGCGCGCCCATTCCCAGTCCCGGGCGTAGCGATACGCGATGGCGATGAGCGGTCGAGTCAGAGCCTCGACCAGTGCCTCGAAGCTCCGCTCATCACCCCTCTGAAATGCCGCCGCTAACGCCGAGAATCGCCCATCATTCACATGGAGCCCCTACAGCCGGTTGCGAAGCCGGCAGCCGTTCGCCGCCGCTCTTCAACAGGGATACGCAGCATGCCGGACATCTGTTTACGGCAGCAACACTCTCACTCGCTCCGATGTCACCCGATCTGGCGCGGGGTATCGACCCACCCCCCGATCCGCCTCGATCTTAACGGCCCACGTCTCGACCGGCGATAAGGTGCGGAAGGGGATTCAGATGATCGATCGGCTTGCGGCGTCGTCCGTGCAAGCGTCGAGCATAATCCGGGCGATGCAGAGGTTGATATTGGGCACAAAGAAGCGGCGGCGCGCGTCACCCGCATGATCGCGCGCCGCCGTCGGGACGGGTCGGTTTCTTTCTTCTTATTTCGGATCGACCCTGAACACGTCACGGTCACCCAACGACTCGGGCACCCGCCCGGTCACGGTGCGCTCCTTCTTGTCACGCATGATTCGCAGCGACACCTGTTCGTCGGAGTTGTACGAGCGCAGGACGCGCATGGCATGGCTCGGGTCGCGGATCTCCCGGCCATCGATCGTCAGGATCACGTCACCGGACTTGAGATTCAGTTCGCTCTTCTCGGGTACGCTCACCACGAGAACGCCCTCATTCGTCCCGAAATAGCTTCCAAGATCGGGGTTCAGCGACACGAGCTCCAGCCCGGGGAAGCGGGCTCCCATCGCCAGGGCGAAGGTCTCGGGGCCGCGGTAAAAGACCCGCGGCAGTTCCTGGTATCTTTCCATCAAGCCGCGTAGCCGCGTGGCGCCGCCCAGCTCACCGTGCAGGTCGCCCCACTCCAAGGTCACGTCGCTGAAATCTCCCGCGACCACCTTGACGCTTTTCCGTTCGCCGTCACGACGCAGCTCGACGCTCACGGTATCGCCCTTCTCCAGTTTGCGGGCGCGCTCGATCAGCCGCATGCCCGGCGCGGACTCGCTCTCATCGTAGACACCGCCGCCACTCAGGAGGCTCTCTCCGTTCAGACGCGTGACAATGTCGCCCTCGCGAATTCCTGCCTTATCCGCCGGGCCTCCCCGGGTGACTCCATCGATCAGCGCGCCGACGCTGTCGGTCGCAGCGTTGGCCTCGCCGTGCACATACACACCCAGCCGCGCCTGATTCCCCATCAAGACCAGGTTGCCCCAATCGTCTCCCCTCTGGATACGAAGTTGGCCGAAGGGCAGCCGGCACTCACACTCCCGCTCCTCCTGCGCCTGCGCGGGTCGTGCCAGCGTTGGCGCGAGCAAAGCGGCCGCCATGAAAAACAGAATCGCCCTCATCTTTCTTCTCCTCCCGATGCCTCTCAGCTGCTTAGGTTCAAGCACATCCAAGATTGTCCTAGCGGCGCGGTGGGGCCTTCAGCGCCAGACCGCCTGTTCCCGCACCATCTGAACGTTGACCAGCGTCTCCAGCGCCTCTACGCGCTCGTCCCACAGGTTGGCCATAAACTCGCGGTCGGCACCGACCGCGCGGCTCTCATCGAGCATGCGATCCAGCAAGACGATGCGATCCTCGAGGACCGAGACCGCCAGCGCTGTTGGCGCGTCGTAGACCCGATGGGTGGGCCGATACGATCGGAGCAGCGATTCGAGCTGTCGAGTCCGGTGGATCATCGGACCCAGATCCTGGCTCTGCTCCTCCGCCACCCAAACATCGGCGGTTCGGGACGGCGCGACCTCCACCCACCGTCCACGCATTACCAGAACGCCCGCCAACGTCGCGGCCACAGCCAGACCGAGCATCGCAAAGCTCCGGCGCATTCTCAGCCGACGGCGCTTCAGCGAGGCCTCCACGTCGGGCCAACCGTCACGCGCCGGCTTCAGTTGCGGCAGCGCCCGTAGTTTCGCTCTAACCTGATACAGGCGCTCCACCTCCTCAGCGCACCGGTCGCACGATTTCAAATGCTCGCGAGCGAAGGCCGTGCCGTCTCCGTCGCGGAGACCGAGCAGCTCGTCCATCGCCAGATGACGGCTGGTGTCGCTCAACTCAACCACTCCCGCAACCGGTGGTGCGCCCGTGACAGCTGAGACTTCGAAAAGCTGGCTGTCTTACCCATCAGCTCGCCGATCTCTTCGTGGGTGTAGCCTTCCACATCGTGCAACCAGAGGACCGCCCGGCTCACCGGCGACAGCCGCCTCAGCGCGGCCTCGAGATCGATCGCCGCCGTCGGCTCCGGAGCCGCCGAGCCGACCGTGCCCCGGAAGCCCTCGTCGCCGTCCAGCGAGCGGGTCGGCCGGCTGCGTCGCCGGCGCAACAGCATCAGCGCCTTGCTCACCGCGACCTGGCGTATCCACGCCCACAGCGATCCGTCGCCTCGATACCTGTCGATCGATCGGCAAACCTCGAGAAATGTCTCTTGGAGCACATCTTCGGCGTCCTCCTCGTTGCCGCAGATTCGGCGTCCCAGATTGTACACGGGCGCCTCGTAAGCCCGGTAGACGGTCCCGAGGGCCTC
>JBFJOD010000164.1:0-6073 GCA_041617795.1 Gemmatimonadota bacterium
CACCCGGGTGGTTGGCTGAATCACCCCGTCGAACACCAATCGATCCGGCCGCGCGATTAACCGCACGATACTCCCCGCGGCCAGGTCACCCACCTCCACCATTCCTGGCCCATTGATCATCCAGGCATCGTCCAACGGCGTGTGGTATTCCTCGTGCAGTCCCGTGTGCAGGAATAACACCGGCCGGCGCTGCTGGTAGAAACAGTACTGATCACTCCTATTCAGAAACTCCTCCGTCTGGATCAGCGTCAGATCGTGGACGTTTGCCTCAGTGAGTAGAGCATCCCAACCGGACGATGAGCCGGCGCCAATCACAGTGAGCATGTCAGCGCGGAGCCGACCTACCATATCGAGATTCACCATGGCAACGACGCTGTCCATCGTTGTCGTCGGGTTACCGCAATAGTGAAATGACCCGATCAACCCGACTTCCTCCGCACCGTAAGCCTGGAACATGATCGAACGACGATCTTCTCCGTTACCGCCGTCGACAAAGTCGCCGAGAGCCCGCGCCAGTTCCAGCAGCAACGCAGTTCCCGAGGCGTTATCATCGGCGCCGTTGAACACGACCAGCGAATCGTCACTCGGATAGAAGCCCACGTGATCGTAGTGCGCACCGACAACGACCCATTGCCCGGCCAGGCCGCCCCTTCCCGGCAAAACACCCAGAACATTCTGCGATGTGAGGCCTGTCTGTTGGTCGACGGGTACCGGGATAGTGAAGGCCTGAAAGTAATCCGGCACCGCGGGCTGGAGACCGATAAGCTGAAACTGTCCGCGGATGTACTCAGCCGCCAACCGCTCGTACCCGGAACCGGCACGCCTGCCGCGCAGACTGTCCGAAGCCAGAATGGAGATATGCGTGCCAATCGCCGTCTCGCTGAGATGTGGCACTGCGTCCGTCGCGGTCGTGAATGACGAGCTGAAGTCAGTCGTGAGCCGATTCCCGGCGGTGTCGGCAACAGCGGTGGAGACCGCCACTGTGAAGGTTGTTGCAAGGTCTAGTGGAACTGTCGGCGTGAACGTCAGCATGACCGCATCCACCGCGATCGTTCCAGCCACCGGTACCGATCCGGCAAGTAACACGAACGACTCGCCATTGACGGTCGTGGGAGCGGGCGGTTCTGAGAGTGTGACCGACACGGTCGCATGTCTCGATACGAAGAAAGAGCCAGCGGCCGGGGTCACGGATACCACGAACGGTGGTGTTGTGTCGATTCCCGGTTGAGGGCCGGTGGAAGTCGTGTCGCCACATGACTGAAGGACGACAACGAATGCGATGACCGCAAACAGCAACCAACCGGCAAAGGCGCGTCTAGATTCCGTCTCTACCTGCCGATCCATTTAAGCAGCTCCCCAGTGCCACTAGCAAGTTGGCACCAGGTTGCATTACCCGCAAATTCAGACATGCCAGAGAAAGCCCGGTCTCAGCCGCCGCGGACCAATGTGCTCAACCTATTACAGCGGTTGGCCGCTGCCGGGCCAAGCGGCCGTCGATATCCCGTCGGATTTCTTCATGCAGCGCGCGGCTGATCGGGTAACGCCAGGCGATCGCCAATGCGATCATGTTACAGAGGCTTGGCGCGCCCACGTAGAGCAGGCGAAGCGTCCACACCGTAGCTGGCGCCTGCTGTTCGGCGCCCGGCGTGTAGCCGAAGAGATCGAGTACGGGAAAGGCAAAGCCCGCACTCAGCGCTGCGGCGAGTTTCTTCACGATCGACCAGAAGCCGATGTATTCGCCTTCCCGGCGGGTTCCGTTCTTCCATTCATCGAAGTCGATGACGTCCGCTTGCATGGAGGGCGGTATAGCCATCACGCCCCCGAGGCCCAAAGCAGAAACCACGACGATGATTCCAAAGATGAAAGCGTCCCCTCCGCCGAGGAAGATCGCCCAAATGAAAGCACCCGTGTTGACGGCCAGTGCCAACATCCAGGCACGCCGCTTCTCCAACCGTTTCGCCAGGTACACCCAAACGGGCACCATCGCCGTTCCTATCCCTAAGTAGATGGCCAGGAATACAGGGCCCGCGCTGCTGCCGAGAACATGCTCCACATAGAACAGAATAAGCGTCGCGGCTACTGAAACTCCGACGGCGCTCACAGCATACGCGCTCAACAGAATGCGAAACGGGCGATTGCCGAAGACCGAGGCGATGTTGCTGAAGAAAGCTGCAGGCCTCTGAGACTCTCTTAGCGGCCCTTCGCGCACGAATAGCACGCATATGCCTACCAGCGCGACGGTCAGCACGGCGTAGATAGCACCGATCAGGTAGTAGCGCTGGCGCTCTTCAGCCAGTCCGCTCGTCAGATCGCTTCCCACGCCGACAGCGATCGGGATCAGCGCCGCCAACAACGTTCCGGCCAACACAGCGGCCTCACGAACCCCGAGCAGTCGGGTTCGCTCGTCGTAGTCGAAAGACAACTCCGCGCCGAGAGCTTCGTAGGGCACGGTGACCATCGTCCAGAATAAGAAGAACAGAAAGGTCATGCCGCCCAGGTAAAGTCCCTCGAGAATCGGGCTGCCTATCTGCGGCAATAACACCAGTAGGACGAACGTCGCAGCCAGCGGGACAGAGCCTGCTGCCATCCAGGAACGACGCCGTCCCCAGCTACTGCTCGTCCGGTCGGAAAGCGCGCCAATCCCCGGGTCGATCACCGCATCCCAGAGACGTGACAGCAGAATCACAATGCCGAGGACCGTGAGATCGATGCCTACGACATCGGCATAGTATTTCGGCAGAAAGACGTAGAAGGTGAGCGCGAGCGCCGCCAAGACCAGGCCCGGGGCGCCGTAAGAGATGATCGTGCGCGCTTTGAGTGGATCGCGTGCCGTCATCAATGACCCCTACTTATCGCTTTCGCCACGCGACACAGGCCGGCGGCCGTTCCAGATTGCCGTACCTAAGCCGGTCTCGAAAGCCTTGTCACGGCAAAGCAACTCCAAGAGCATCAGCGACCTGTACCGCAGCGGTTAATCCATCCTCATGGAATCCGTATCCAAAATAGGCACCGCAGAAGAAGGTGCCGAGAGGCCCGTTCAGCGATGGCAGTGCACTCTGAGTGGCCACGCTCTCCGGCGTAAAGATAGGATGGTCGAAAACCGTTCGCTCTAATACTCGGGCTGCCTCCGGAGGCCGTTCGGGATTAAGCGTCACTACGTAGTGCTGGTCGGTCTCCAGTCGCTGCAGCTGATTGAGATAGTTGCTCACTGCCACGATTCGTGTCGCGTCATGGCAGTCGCGTAAGAGGTAGTTTCGCGACGCTCGTGCAGCGCGACGCTTCGGCAGCAGAGCCATATCCGAGTGGAGCCACGCTTCGTTCCGCGAGTAACGCCACGGCGAGAGACTCTCGAACTCCGCCCGCGATCGATCACGCAGTAAGCCCAGAGCCTGATCGGCATGAGTTGCGACGACCACACGATCGAATAACTCAAAATGTTCGTCGCCCAGATAGACACGGACGCCTTCCGGTGCCCGGGATATTCCCGATACCGCCGTGCCCGTATGAATTCGTCCGGGAAGGTCTCGCGTCAACGCCCGTACGTACTCGTAGCTGCCTCCCTGAACGGTTTCCCACTCAAGGCCACCGCCTAGTCCCAAAAGGCCGTGCTTGTCGAGAAAAGTCAGCAGCGTCTCCAACGGAAACGACTCGATCACCTCGGTGCCGGCCGACCAGCGAGTCGCAGCCATTGGAATCAAGTAGTGGCGCGCGAATTCACCGCTAAGGTCGCTATTGTGAAGGAACTCCGCTAGCGTCTGCCCCGCCGTCGCCTCATCGTCCAGAAGCTGCTTTGCTCCTTTTCCAAAACGCATCACGTCGACGAGCATACGATAGTAGCTCGGCCGGAGAAGGTTCCTCTTCTGGGCGAATAACGCAGTCAAGCTCCGACGGCTGTATTCCAGGCGGCAGCGCTCGCAACAGATCGCGAGCGACATATCGCTGACCTGCGTTGGGACCTCGAGAAGGTCGAACAGGCGTGAGAGATTTGGAGAGTTGCGGCGGTTGAATGCCGCGAAGCCGGTGTCCAGCGCCAGCGTGCGCTCACCCTCTCGCACCTCGACGGTGCGGGTGTGGCCGCCAACACGATTCGTGGCTTCGAAAACTTGGACGTCATACCTCCGATTCAGCAACCAAGCCGCTGCCAAACCGGAGATGCCAGTCCCTATTACCGCGATGCGCACGCAGCCTCGCCACCCGCTGCCACCGCTGAGATTCGCCTAACCATCATGAGTCGAAAGATTACGCATTAGCTCCAACGTGTCAACCATTTGTCCTAGACAGTGTTGGGCAGGTTTCCCCGCCAAGCGCTCTGGCGTAATCCTGCGTTCAGCGAGGCCCGTTCCAATACCTGTAATATATCTTTCTTCTCATTACAGGCCGGGCGGCGTTTCTTAAGCTTTGTGTTGGTTAACGTACCGCTCGCCGGTCTCAGCGGTGGTTGCTAGGAGAGCACCGGCCACGCGAAGTTAGGGCCGGGCTCAGACGGTGCGGTGACCGCGCCAGAGCGGAGAACACATGCGCGCAGCGGTATTCAACAAGCACGGCGGACCCGACGTCATCGAGATCGCTGAGGTCGGCACACCGCGAGTGGGAGCCGGTCAGGTTCGGATCGCCGTCCGCGCGGCGGCGTTGAACCACTTAGATCTCTGGGCACGCCGCGGGCTGCCCGGACTCGAATTGCGCTTTCCACACATCGGGGGTGCCGACATCGCCGGGACGATCGCGGAATTGGGGCCGGGCGTGGAGGACCTGGAAATCGGTGATCGTGCTCTAATCAACCCCAGCCTCTGGTGCGGCAAGTGTGAGTGGTGCCGTGCGGGTGAAGAGAGCCTCTGTTCCTCCTACCGCTTGATTGGTGAGCACATCGACGGGGGATTCGCCGAGTACGTCGTCGTGCCGGAACGGAATGTCTTACCACTTCCGGATGACATATCGTTTGAGGAGGCTGCGGCGGTCCCGCTGGTCTACCAAACGGCGTGGCGCGGCCTGATCAGACGGGGACGACTACGACCCGGCGAGACCGTGTTGATTACCGGCGGCTCGGGCGGCGTCTCGACTGCCGCGCTGCAGATCGCCAAGCTGGCCGGCGCGCACGTGTTGGCGATCACCGCCGGCGAGGACAAGGTCAGGCGCTTGGTCGAGTTGGGAGCCGATCAGGTGATCGACCGCTTGAAATCCGATTTCTCGCGGGAGATCTGGAAAGCGACGGGCAAGCGAGGCGTCGACCTTGCATTCGACAGTGTGGGCGAAGCCATCTGGCCGGACATCATCCGGTCACTGACGCGCGGAGGACGTCTGGTTACTTATGGCGCAACCACCGGCCCGGAGGGACATGCCAACATTCGGCTGCTGTTCTGGAAGCAGCTCGAGCTCATCGGCACGACGATGGCCAGCCGCTCCGAGTTCGAAGCCGTCATGGCACTCGTCTTTCAAGAGAAGTTGCGGCCAGTGATCGACGTCGTTTGGCCGCTGGAACGGGCCCGCGAGGCGCACGAGCGCCTGGAATCTGGCGAGCAGTTCGGCAAGATCGTCTTGAAGCCTTGAGAAGATGGTTCCGACACCGCTGCCCAGCCACGACCCAACCTCACCCACGCAGGCTGTCAAACGGCGGGCCAGGCAACTGGGGTTCGAGTTGGTCGGCATTGCGCCTGCCGAGCGACCGACCCACGCGGACTACTATCTGAATTGGCTGGAATCGTGCTACCACGGTGAAATGACTTACCTGGCGCGGCCGGATGCAGTGGCGCGCCGCTTGAATCCAGCCGAAGCCCTGCCCGGCGGTCGATCCATCATCATCGTAGCGATGAACTATCACGTTCAAGGTCCGGAAGCACACGACGACCCGTCTCGCGGCCTGGTCGCGCGCTATGCGCGCGGCAGCGACTACCATCGCGTCTTTGAGGAGAAGTTAAGACAACTGGCTGATGAACTGCGGGTCGCTTTCGGAAGCGACGTTGGCATCCGAGCCTACGTCGACTATGGGCCGGTCCTCGAGCGCGATCACGCTCAGCGCGCCGGGCTCGGCTGGATCGGCAAGAACACGCTACTTATCCACCCCGACCTGGGATCCTAC
>JBFJOD010000165.1:0-5989 GCA_041617795.1 Gemmatimonadota bacterium
GATGCGAGTGGGTGAAGTGCTGCTCATGCAGGGCGACGTGCGCGGGGCTTTGGTCAGGGCGCAGTCGGCGGTCACGATACTGGAGGCGGTCCTGGCCAGCACGAAGGGCGACCGAGATGCTCAACGCCTCTTGAGTCAGGGCTTTGTTCTGCTTGGGCTCGCTCGATCCGAGAGCGGAGACGACGCGCAGGCTCGGGCCGCTTGGGGTTCCGCGCTCGAGATCATCGAGCCGTTGGCACGTGACTCGCGCGACTTCAGGTTCTTGGTACCGTATGCAAAGACGCTTGTCTATCTGGATCGCACAGGAGAGGCGGGATCGATCATCGAGCGACTCGACGCCATCGGTTACGTCGATCCCGAGTTGAGTCAGGTTCGGGCCGAAAGAGGCCTGTGATCCAGCGATGTATTATCCGGCCCCAGCGGAGGGTCCGCCGCAGCTCGATTGCGGGTGGTTGCGACCCGCATTATGCTGAAGGTGCCCATTCAAACATGGAAACACAGCGGATAAAGGCCGGAAGCGCAGTGGGCCCGGCCGGCTCTCAATCTCTGGCAGGAGGGGCGTAATGAAGTACACGAAAGCGATTCTGGTTCTGGCACTAGTCCCGTGCCTGGGCCTCATCGCCTGTGCGGAGCAGGCGGAGCAGGAAGGCGCGGCCATGGAGATGGCCGCGATGGACATGGAGACCCTCGGCGCCGAGATGTCTCAGATCGAGGCCGCATGGAAGACAGCTTACGAGGCTGGGGACGCCGCCGCGGTCGCCGGACTCTACACCGAAGACGCGGTTTATCTGGCGCCCTACATGGGCGCCGCCCGCGGCAGGGCTGCCCTCCAGACGCAGCTTGCCGCGTCGATGGGAATGATGAGCAGCAGGCAGATCACCATCAATCGGACGGACCAGGGCGGCAGCGGGGACCTGTCGTATGGCATAGGCACATACACCGTCCAGATGCGGATGGGCGGTGCGCCCGAGCCGATGACCGACAACGGGAAGTATCTCACGCTCGCCAAGCGCGGCGCCGACGGGTCGTGGAAGATCTACGCCCACATCTGGAACACGAGCCTATCCCAGGCGGAGGTGGCAAAGATGCTCTCCCGCATAGCTGGCATGTCGGGGACGACCAAGATGTAAGGCTGTGGATGACGAGCCCCGCGGGTCGCGACGGCGACCCGCGGGGCTTCGTACGCCCATAAGCTGAGCTAGTCGACTACTCTTTGCTCCCTGTGCTCGGCAACGCCGCGCCCTGGGCGCGGTTCTCGTACGGCGGCCGCTTGGCAACGACCGGGGGGCTCTGTTCCAGCATGCGCAGCACCTCTTGGATCGCCCGTTCCAGCTGCGGGTCGACACCGCGGGCCAATTGGGTCGGATCGTCGATCACCTCGATGTCGGGATCGACGCCGTATCCCTCCTCGAACCACTCGCCCTCGGTGCTGTACATGCGGAAGGTCGGCACCGTCGCGCGGCCGCCGTCGACCAACGGTGGCGCGCCGCTGATCCCGATCAGACCGCCCCAGGTGCGCGTGCCGATCAGCGGGCCGACGCCCGCCTTCTTGAAATAGTAGGGGAACGCGTCGCCGCCCGAGCCGCTCCAGCCGTTGATCAGCATGACCTTGGGCCCGAAGTTCGCCACCGGCGGCCACTGCCAATCCACCCCGCTGCGCACGGCCCAGAAGCTCAGCGCCGGCCGGTTCAGCAGCTCGATGAAGCGATCGGGTATCTGGCCGCCGCTGTTGAAGCGCTCGTCGACGATCAGCCCCTGCTTGTGGAACTGCGCGGCGAACTGACGGACCAGCTCGGTCTGTCCGTCGCGGCCGGTGCTGCGCACGTAGATGTAGCCGATGCGGCCGCCGGTCGCCTCGTCCACGCGCTTGCGGTTGGCTTCGATCCAGGCGAGGTGACGCAGGCGCGTCTCGTCGTCGAGCGTCTCGACCAGCACCTTACGCGCGCCTTGCAAATTGGGCCGATCGTTGACGGTCAGCTCCACCGTCGCGCCGGCCAACCCATCGAACGCCGCCCACGGGTCCTTCGACGTGTCGATCGGCACGGCGTTCACCGCCAGGACGTAGTCGCCCACCTTCACGTTCACGCCCGGCAGCGACAACGGCGAGCGGACCTCAGAGTCCCAGGGCGCGCCGTCGATAATCCGGGCGATGCGATAGGCTCCGTTCTCCAACTTCCAGTCGACGCCCAGCAACCCGCCTCGGCGTCGCGGCTCGGATTCGGTGTCGCCGCCGCCCCGATACGTATGCGACGCGTTGAGCTCGGCGATCAGCTCGCCGATGACGAAGTTGACGTCCCAGCGGGTAACGGCGTCCTCGATCAGGCTGCCGTATTGCCCTCGCATGGCGTTCCAGTCGACGCCATGCATGTTGGGGTCGTAGAAGTAATCGCGCTGGAAGCGCCAGGCATCGGTGAACAGCTGGCGCCATTCCGCCCGCGGGTCGACCACCGT
Source organism: Gemmatimonadota bacterium (assembly GCA_041617795.1). Classification (GTDB taxonomy): domain Bacteria; phylum Gemmatimonadota; class Gemmatimonadetes; order Palauibacterales; family KS3-K002; genus JBFJOD01. The sequence goes on from JBFJOD010000165.1 coordinate 2,452, forward strand.
CTCCATCTCACCCGTGCGAAGCCTCTTGTTCATCTTCTGGTCGGGCTTCAGGTCGACGATGGCGAATGAGCGGTCTTTCCGCACCAGCAGCTTCTTGCCGTCGGCGGACAGCTGGAAGTCGTCGGCGTCCCCGAGCACCGTCTTCTCTTCGCGCTCTTTGACGTCGTAGTAGACCAGCGCGCTGGTGCTGTCGGCCGATCCGGTGTTGGGGAATCGACGATACACGACCTTGCCCGACGCCGCCGTCAGGTCGGTGTAGTTGCCGGCGCGGGGCGGCAAAACGACGAGACGCGTCTCGAAGTTGGCCAGCTCGATCTCGACGGCCTTCGGCGAAGCGGCGCCGGATTCTTCCTTCTTACCCTCCTCGCTCTCCTTCTTCTGCTCCTCCTTCGCACCTTCCTCGTCGCTGCGCGCGGCGAGGGGCGACGGCACGTCGGTACGAAGCGCGACAGCGACTATGTTGGTGGTGTTGGGATAGATCCAGCTGTTATCCACGTCGCCGTAGGAGGGGCGGAAGGTGCGGTTCGACAGGAAGTAGAGGTAATTACCGTCCGGATCGAACGCGGGCTGGAAGTCGGCGTAGTAGCCCGAAGTCACCTGGTGGAGCTGGCCCGCCTGCGTATCGTAAAGGAAGACGGCTCCGTTGCGATTGTCCAGTCCGCGGGCGTAAGCGAGCCAGCGGCTGTCAGCCGACCAGCTCACCGTGAACCCGTTCAGCCCGCCGTGCGATCGCCACTGATCGCGGTCGATCTCAACGGTGCGCCGACGCTCCCGGTCATAGATATAGATCGTCTTCATCTGGTCGATGAAGGCGATCTTCTTGCTGTCGGGCGACCAGTAGAGCCGGTAGCGGAAGCCCGGACCCAACGAGGTGACCTTCTCCTCGGTTTCGGACCCATCCGCCGCGCGGATGGTCAGCTCGTACTCGCCGGAGCGGTCGCTCCAGTAAGCGACGCTCTTGCCATCGGGTGACCAGGACGGGTAGCGCTCGGCCACGCCCGAGCTGGCGGTCAGGTTGCGGATCGGGCCGTGCTCGGCGGGAACGGTGAAGATGTCGCCGCGGGCTTCGAAGGCGGCCCGCTTACCGGTGGGCGAGATCCAGGCGCCCGAGATGAGGCTGGCGACGTTCTCGGTTCGCGGCTTGAGGGTGGCCAGGTCGGTCACGACATCGACCTGCACCTCACGCTGGGTCTCGCTGGCCAGCTCGAGCAGGTAGAGCCGGCCGCCGGCCTCGAACACGATGTCCGATGGGCCGATCGCGGGGAAATGCACGTCGAAGTCGGTGAACTGTGTCACCTGACGGAAGCTTCCGGAGTCCAGATCGTAAGCCCAGATGTTGTGCCGCTGATCGCGACCCCGGTCGGACAGGAAGTAAAGCGTGCGACCGTGCCACATCGGGTGCGCGTCGTTGGCGTCGTTGGTCGTGATGTTCCGAGAGCTGAAGTCCGCGAGGTCGAACAGCCAGATCTCCGGGGCCCAGCCGCCGCGATAACGCTTCCAGGTTCGAAAGTCGCGGCTCTTCGGCATGTAGGCCAGCGTCTTGCCGTCCGGCGAAATCGCTCCGAACTCGCCGTAAGGAATCGGAAGCTTCTCGGGGAGGCCGCCCTCCGGCGGCACGCGGTAAAGCTGGCTGAAGCGTTGGCGCCCGCTTTCCCGCGACGCGGCGAACAAGATGCCGCGGCCATCGGGGTACCAATCGACCAGCCGCTCGCCCATCGGGTGATAGGTGAGCCGGGCGGGCTCGCCGCCCATCGCCGGCACCGTGTAGATGTCGGTGTTTCCGTCGTAGTTGGCGCTGAAGGCGATCGTCGAGCCGTCAGGCGAGAACCGCGGGAACGACTCCTCACCACGCGGCGAGCTCAGGCGCTGGGCGGTTCCGCCGGTCTTCGGCACGATCCAGATGTCGCCAGCGTAGACGAAGGCGATCTGCGTCGCCGATACGTCGGGCTGCCGCAGCATGCGGGCGTTGACCTGCGCCTGGAGCGCCTGGGCCGGCAGCAGCCACAAGACGAAGATGGGTAAGGCATTACGCATAGCTCACCTCTCGGACAGGATAGGGGTGTCTGGCGTTTTGGGCCGTAGGGTCCTGTTGTATTGGACACTCAGGTGGGCGAAATCGCTGCTTCGCTCTTAGGCGGTTTCACGGCCGCTCGGGAGCGACGGCTTTGCTCTGGATCTTGCCGTCGGCTTCCCGAAGCGCGCGAATCTCAGCGTGCTGGGCGCGGATCACCTCCATCACCCCGTCGACCAGCGCCTGAGCCGTCTCGCGCGTGCGCGGCTGGTCGAGGAATTCCGAATAGTCGAACGGCTTGCCGTACTTGACCATGACGCGCTTACCGATGCGGGGAATCTTCTTGCCGATCGGGAGGACGTCCTGCATGCCGTCGAGCGCCACCGGGATCACGCGAGGACGCGTAGCCAGGATCAGCAGCCCAGCGCCGGGCCGGCCGTCTCGCACCTCGCCCGTCCGGCTCCGCGTGCCCTCGGGGAATAACGTCATGGTCCCACTGGGCAGGACGTGGATCATCCGGTGAAGGGCCTTGAGGTCGCGCCGCCCGGGCCGGACCGGGATACAGCGGTAGTGCGACGAGAGCCAGGCCAGGATGGGGTGCTTGAAGAAGTTCTCCGAGGCCGCCGGGTTCCACGGTATCAGGTAAGGCTTGATGATCGACTTGGGGAAGTAGGCTTCGATCCCGACTGGAAAGCTGTCGATCATCGACTGATGGTTGGACAGCAGCACGGTGTTGGGCTCGTCCCCCACGTTCTCCCGGCCGATAACCGTTGTTCGTTGCAGGAGGTGCAGGAAGACCCAGACGACGGCGACCGTGAAGTTCGTGACCAAGTAGCTGATGGCGTGCCAGATGATGTTCGCCAGCCACCCAGACTTGCCCTTGGCCTGTCTGGTGATGGTTCGAGCGACGCCTACAACTCCATTTATTGCTGCCATCGGCGAACTCCAGCGTGCGGCTGGTCGGGCCCAAAACCTAAGCCGCAGAAGTGGTCAGAGACAAGGGACTCGACGCCGCCGGGCTCTCGTTTCTCGCAACAGATGTGCAGTGAAACCTAAACGCGCGGACCCCGCCTTTGGGACCGCGACAGACGGTTCCCCGGACTCCTACCCTCAACCGTTTACCGTCGACCGTCTACCGAACTCTGCTAGATTGGGGCATGCCGCACCGGAGATTTTGGGAATTCTTGCCGACCGGCGTGCGCTTCATGCTCGCCAGCGCCTTCTTCTTCAGCTTGATGAGCATGCTGGTGAAGCTGGCGGGCCGCGGGCTTCCCAGCCAGGAGATCGTCTTAGCCCGGGCGATCGTCAGTCTGGCGCTCAGCTACGCGCTGGTGAAGCGGGCGGGCGTGTCGCCCTGGGGTGTGCGTCGCTGGATCCTCGTGGTGCGTGGACTGCTGGGATTCGCCGCGCTCAGCTGTTTCTATTTCGCGCTGACACGGCTGCCCATCGCCGAGGCCACGGTCCTGCATTACACCAACCCGCTCTGGACGGCGCTGCTGGCGGCCGTCTTCCTGCGTGAGCGCCTGA
>JBFJOD010000166.1:0-5972 GCA_041617795.1 Gemmatimonadota bacterium
ACGACGGGGGTTCGCTCCTCTACCGCTATCGGCCGGCTCGCGTCGAGTTGGAGGCCTACGGTGGCTGGGGGCTCGAGCGCGGGTTACCGGAGCGGGTAACTTCCAGCGCCCTCGAGTCGCTGGGCGAGTTTCAGCCGATCGATGACAACTACCTCTTCGGCTTCCGCGGCTCCATGGGCCCCTTCCGAGGGGTGTCGGCGGAGGCGATCTACCAGCGCGAAATCGAGACGGATCGATCCGGTATCAGCTCGGAACGGCTCGGCCTAGAGGCGGGTTATCGCACCGCCGATAATCGCTGGCTGTTAGAAGGGAACGCCGATTACGACCTGGCCACGGGGTGGTGGGGCAGAACGGGTGCGAAACTGGGTTGGTGGGCGGACCAGAAGGTCTATGTGGAAGGACGGCTCTTCCGTTACCGACCCGTGTTCAGCTTGCAGACGATCTGGGTGGCGTTCACACCTACACCCTACTCTGGTTGGGGCGCGGCAGTGGCGGTGGGCCCTTTCAGCGATGTATCACTGCGGGCAGAGGTTGACCGTCGTAGCTACGGGGAAACCGAGGCCGACGTCAGCTTCTTCGAGACTACCGACCGGACCTGGCGAGCGAGATTGCAGGCTCGATATCAACCGCAGGGCGACTGGGATGTCGAGGGCAGCTACTCGCTGCTCTGGGGGTTCGGGTCGGCGCGCAGTGCTGCGGATGTGAGGTTCAACTACAACCTCACGCCCGATCTGTCGCTGGGTGTGAAGGGCGGCGCCTTCGAGCAGATCTGGGAGTTCCGGATCGGTGAGAACCTCGTCTATAACTGGGGAGCCGATGCCCGCTGGCGTTCGCGGGTCGGTACCCTGTGGGGCGCCGTGGATGGATACAAGCATAATCGAAAAAATGACGCGGCTCGTCTGGACTGGACCCAGTGGCGAGCTGCGTTAGGTATCTCGTACTACCTCGGTTCAGAACCTGGGAGGACACCGTGAGCTACCGCCGACCAGTTATAGCGTTGTCGGCCGCCGTCCTGCTGGCGACTGCGGTCGCCTGGGGCTGGTCGATGGCCGGCGCTACGTTCCCACACAGCCGGCACTCGAGCCTGTTCTCGAGCTGCGATGGGTGTCATCAGGTCGAGGCGGCGGAGGTCAGCTTCCCGGAACCCAGCCTCTGTCAGGGCTGTCACAACGGACAGGTCGCACCCGAGGTTGCTTGGGAGGGTCCGAGCCGTCGCGTGAACAAGTTCGGTTTCAATCACGCCGAGGCGATCGCCGCCAAGGAGATGGCGGGTGAGGAGGTGACCTGCGCCAGCTGCCACCTTGCACCCGGTGGAGGCCCGATGGACGTGAGGCGGGCGCCGGCGTTCCATACGCCGTTCTTCGCCGAAGAGCATGCCACGGCCGCCGCGACGCAAACGGCCGAGTGCGAAACCTGCCACGTCCGCGACCAGCAGTGTTTGGGCTGTCACACCGGGTCGCAGAACCTGACGACCCCGACGGCGGGCGGTTCGGGATACCATCCGGAAAACTTCCTCGCGCAGCATTCGGTCTCGGCCTGGAACCAGGAGGTTGAGTGCTCGAGCTGCCACAACCCAGAGGCATACTGCCGGAGTTGCCATCTGCAGCTAGGTAGAGCGTCGCAGGACTTTAGAACGACTACCGGCTACCACAACGACAGCGCTAACTTCACCTTCGGTCACGGCCAGGCGGCCCGGCAGGGATTAGAGAGCTGCGCCTCGTGTCATGCGCAGAGCGATTGTCTGGCCTGCCACTCGGCCACGGAGGGTCGCAGGATCAACCCACACGGCTCGGACTTCGACGCGAAGAAGTTACGCGATAAGAACCCGGAGCTGTGCCTGTTCTGTCACTTCTCGAGCATTCTGGAGCGGCCACTCTAGATAGCCCGAGGTCACGTGGGCGCCGTTGCCTGGAGAATTCCGGGCGACGGCGCTTTCTCTTCGGTTGCCTACGCACTAGTTTTCGATACACATAATGTACCGGCCGCGGGCCTCCCGGATTCGCGCTGCTGGTTGAGGCCCCACCCAGCAAGATCCCCAGACAGGGGTTAGAGATGATGAGGCTCGCTCGCAGGCTCTCCGCCGAGGGGGGCACCGGCCTTCCAGCCTTCAGTGGTATCGCGGTTCTGTTTCTCTGCGCCACGCAACCCGGGTTAGCCCAGACACCTGTTGGCATGGGCCAAAACCCACTCCACGGGTCTGAAGTATTCACGGCCAAGGGGTGTGTTAAGTGTCACGCGGTGAACGGGCTGGGTGGGACGGAGGCGGTGGATCTTGGAAGAACCGCCAAGCGGCGGTCGTTTTACGATCTTGCAGCTACGCTCTGGAATCACGTTCCGCTGATGCGCCAGGCGGTCCAGAAGCACGGGGTCGGCGTTGCTGAAATCGACACACACGAGGCCGGCGATTTGATCGGCTTTCTGTTCACGCTCGACTATTTCGATTCTCCAGGCGATGTGGTTGCGGGCAAACGGCTGTTTAGCGAGAAGAAGTGCGTCCTCTGTCACCGGGTCGGCAACTACGGCGGCGATGTCGGACCCGACCTCAATACTCTCGGCAGATTCGGTTCGCCGATCTTGGTGGCGGCTCAATTGTGGAATCACGGCCCGGCGATGGCCGATTCGATGGAGGCTCGCGGGGTTGGCCGTCCGACGTTCCAGGGCTCGGAGTTGGTAGATCTCATTGCCTACCTCGAGTCGGTCGCTGAAGAACCGCTGGAAGGGCGAGTTTATGTTCTGCTGGGCCGGGCGGACGCTGGGCGTGTCATCTTCGTCGAGAAGCGTTGCAATGAATGCCACGCCGTCCAGGGGATGGGTGGCAAGGTGGGGCCAGATCTCGGTGAGCTAGGGCGCGACTGGAGCCTCACCGAGTTTGCGGCTGCCATGTGGAACAAAGCGCCGGCCATGTGGGATGTCATGGCGGCGCGGAAGATCTTCGTTCCGAAGTTAGGAGCAACGGAGATGGCAGACCTTTTGGCGTACTTGTACGCCGTCAGGTACTTCGCGTTGGCCGGCGATGCTGAGGTCGGACGCCAGCTCCTGCATGACAAAGGTTGTCTGGAATGCCACTCGCTTGGGGGTGATGGTGGTCGCACGGCGGGCGATCTTGAGCAGATCCGTGACGTGGCGGAGCCCGCTTCACTGATCGCGGCGTTGTGGAACCACGTCTTGTTAACTGAGGCAGTGGGAGGGGGCCGAACGGGTCCGTGGTCGACGTTCAGCCCCGAGGAGATGGCGGACGTAGCAGCTTTCCTTCAAGAGCTGGAAGCAAGCCGCTAGGTGCTTTATTGAGTTTCCGTGCTGCAGGTGGCGGCGCATTCCGTTGGTAGGCGCCGCCTCAGTTGGCGCCGCCCTGACTTTCTTGCTCCGGTGCGGCGAGGCTCTTCAAGTACACGGAGAGATCACGCATTTCTTCGTCTTCGAATCTGGGCCATTCCACGTGCTCTAGTTGAACCAGATCGTACATTGCGGGCGCGTGGTTCCACATCGAGGTTGCCAGCGCTAAAGGCGTGAGCACGGCCTCCGAGGTCGATAGATCGGGAGCGATGGCGGCGCGGCCCTCGCCTCCGTGGCAGGCGGAACACCCCTTCCTGACGAAAGCGATTTCACCGGCCCGCACGTCGCCTGTCGTCTCGTAGAAACGCAGGTAGTACAGAAAAGCGATGATGTCCGCCATCTCAGTGCCCCGGAACTGCGGAAAGCTGATTCCCCGGGCCCGCATGGCCGAAGCCATTCTGAACGAGTGGTTCCACAACGCCCCGGCAATCTCCGAGACCTGGAGGCGACTGGTCGCAGCGCGGAGGTCCGGTCCGGACGCAGATCCGCGACCGCTGGCTCCATGGCAACTGGTACAGCCCTTCTTGGCAAACAACTCGCGCCCGGTGTCGGGATCCGGGGGCTGGAGGAACACCGCATCGCGCCCCGGAAGGCTCGAGGTTCGCCGAATGTAAGCCTGGATATCCGCGAGTTCGCGGCCGACGAATATGGGCATCGGCACACCACGCGCTGATTGCTGGGCCTGCATGGTAGGCCCGTGGTTCCACATCCCCTGGGCCAACGCGATTGGCGCGATATAACGCGCGTAGCCGTCGAGGGCGGAGCCGCTTCGACCGCCTGCGCCGCCGACGGCATGGCATTCCACGCAGCGCTTCTCGCGGTACCACAGCTCGCCGAGGCTCGGATCTCCAGATTCGTCGAAGAGCTTCACGTAATAGATGTAGCTGATGATGTCCGCTAGCTCGGCCTCGGAGAAGATCGGCCAGCTAACGCCACGGTCCCTCACGGTTTCGATCATCCGGGGGGTGTGGTTCCAGAATAGGCCGGCCAACTGTTGGAGGCTACGACCGGCGCCGACGACAGCGAAGTCTGGCCCCAATTCACCGCCGTTGCCCCAGATGGAGTGGCAGCGCACGCATCCGCGCTCGACGAAGATTCGGCGACCGGCGATCGGATCGCCGGGGAAATCGGAAACCGTTTGTGCCACAGTGCTCGTGGCTATACAGAGGAATGACACGGCTGAGGTCACCAGCACCTCGAGGCGACACGACTTTGCTAATTGCATTAACTTTCTCCTGGTGCAGCCGTGGCAGGAGTTTGTGGTAGGTACTCGGCCACGCGATCGGCGACTTCACGCACAGAGGTCTCCCGCCCCTCCTTGATTTCCCAGATCGAAACGATGGGTACGAACTTGGTGGCGATCATGTACAAAAGAACGAATCCCGAGAACGTCGCCGCAGCGATCGAAAGCTCGATTAAGGATGGGAAGTACTGACCGACGGACTCCAACTCCCAGCGCGGATTCACGGACGTTGGGACCACTATGTTGAAACGCTCAAGCCACATCCCGATCATGACCGCGATACCGGCAATCAACACGCCGCGCGGCGTCCGGGTCGATTTCCGCCACATCATGATCAACGGAATGAAGAAACAGCCCGCGACCATCGTCCAGAACGGTATGGCGAAGGGTCCGCTGACCTTCGCCCAAAACGTGCGCATCTCAGCAGGCTCCCCACCATAGAACGCCGTCAGGTACTCTGCAAAGGTGAAATAGAACCAGAGTAAGCTGAACAGGAGCAGCAGGCGCCCCAAGTAATCGAAGTGGACAGCGCGGAAGTATTCTTCTAGACGAAACGCCTTCCGCAAAACGACCATAGCGACCAATATCGCGGCGATCCCCGAGTAGATCGCCCCCATGACGAAATACGGTCCGAAGATCGTGCTATGCCACATCGGCCGGAGCGTCATGGCAAAGATCCAGCCGATAACAGTATGAACGGAGACTGCTATCGGGATAACGACGATTGAGAGGACACCGATGACGCGCTCGAGCCGCACGCGTTGCGCGGGCGTGTCGCGGTATCCGGCCGCGAGGAACTTGTAGAGACGTGGTGCTTTTATCCCCGAATCGCGGATAATCGCCAGGTCCGGCAGCATCGGGACGTAGAGATAGATCGTGCAGGCAATGAAATAAAGGCCAATGCTCATCACGTCCCACAGCAGAGGCGACAGCATTTGGGCGTGGAAGATCACGTTCAGCACCCTGTCTGGCCGGCCCAGATCCACGATCGGCTGAATCGCACCGAAGCCGATAACAAGCACGGTGATCAGCTCGGCCGAGCGAGTGATCGAACGTCGCCATTCCGCCTTGCTAACACGGAGTATCGCCGAGATCAGGGTGCCCGCGTGACTGATCCCGATGAAGAAGACGAAGTTGATGATGTAAATGCCCCAGTACTCGGGCCGATTCAATCCCGTACGGCCAAGACCGAAACGCACCTGCAGGTAATAGGCGACAATCCCCCAGAGCGTAATGGCGGTTAGGATTCCAGCCGTGATATAAAAACCGCGCGAAGTCTCAACGAGCGGCTTCAGAAGAGTCCGCTCATCATCGGTCATTCGCGCAAACTTGCTAGCGACTTCGGGTCGCATCATTCCCTGGCCGTCAGATAGTAGACCTTAGGCTGCGTTCCAAG
>JBFJOD010000167.1:0-5949 GCA_041617795.1 Gemmatimonadota bacterium
ACGAGCTCATTCGCGTACGAACGCCAGATGGTGGCGAAAGCTACGGCGTTGTCGTGACCGGGCCGGGCCGGGTATCAACCGAAGGAGTCACGATACGATGAAGCTATGGGTTATCGGTCGGTGGAGTGTGATGATTGCACTTCTGGCGAGTGGTCCTTGCTTCGGCGGGAGCCTTTACAGTGACGAGCGCTACGAATCTCTGGTAGCCAGTCAACGCTCACACCGCGTGGGCGAGAGTCTCACCGTGTTGATATTCGAGCAAGCATCGGCTGAGGCCAGCGCAGACACCGACACCAACAAGTCTTTAGACGTGGCGGGTCGCGCATCAGCCGACTCGACGAGACACGAGGCTGCCCTCGGGATTTCAAATGACTTCGCGGGTGGAGGCACCATCAACCGCAGCGCGGAGCTGTTTGCCAGTGTTTCTGTAACCATCGAGGAGGTTATGCCTTCGGGTGAGCTGAAAGTCCGCGGCGAGCAGCTGATCGAAGTCAATGACGAAATCCAGCGCATTGCGGTCAGCGGCCGGGTACGTCTGCAGGACATCAGCGCACAGAACACGGTGCCTTCAACCCGGCTTGCCGACGCCAATATCACTTATGTAGGAGATGGGCTGCTCGGTGACCGGCAGGCACCCGGCATCCTCACCCGATTCTTCAACTGGTTGTTTTGACATGCGCGTACTCTTTAGCTTTTTTGCCATATGTCTGCTGCTCTCGGCATCGACCGGATGGGCCGCGATAGAAACAGGCGTTCGCATCAAGGAGCTCAGTCGCATTGCCGACGAGCACGATAACGCCATCGTCGGCTACGGCTTGGTCACCGGTCTCGCCGGGACCGGAGACTCGGCACGCAGCTTCCAGACCATGCAGTCGCTCCGCAACCTGCTGAGACGTTTCGATGTCGTCGTGCCGGAGGGAAAAGTCCGCAGCCGGAATACCGCCGCCGTCATGGTCACCGCTACGCTGCCCGCCTACTCCCAGCCCGGCGACAAGCTGGACGTGAACGTGACCTCCCTGGGTGACGCACGCAGCCTGCTTGGCGGCACCCTGGTGCTTACCCATCTGGTGGGACCGGACTCGAGCACCTACGCGCTGGCGCAGGGTCCGGTTTCGGTGGGCGGATTCAAATACGATCTAAATGGCAACGTGGTGCAGAAGAACCACCCGACCGCCGCAACCATCCCGGCCGGAGCGACGGTCGAGCGCACCGCAGGCACCGCCCTACTCACCCGAGAGGGCAAGATTTGGTATGTCCTCCACGATCCCGACTTCACCACCGCGAGTCGTATCGCCGAGGCGCTGAACGACCGGCTTGGGCCCGGGCGGGCCAAGGCCGTCGATGCGGCCCGTGTCTGGGTCACAACCTCGGCGAGCGACCAGGCCAATCTGGTGGCTTTCCTGACCCGTATCGAGAACACCGTGGTCACGCCCGATCGCCCCGCCCGGGTGGTCATCAACGAGCGCACCGGCACCGTGGTATCAGGCGGCGATGTACGAATTTCGCAAACCACCATCAGCCACGGCGATCTGAAAGTCGAGATTGATACCGAGTTTTTTGTTTCTCAACCGCTGTTGGTGCGGCAGACCGGACCCGGCGTTCGCACCCAGGTGGTGCCTCAGACCACGATCCAGGTGGTCGAGCAGGAACCGATCAGCGTCAGCTTGCCGAAGGATACAAGCGTGGCCGATCTGGTGGCAGCATTGAACAAAGTTAAGGCTACGAGCCGGGACATCATCACCATCTTGCAGGCAATAAAACGCGCTGGTGCCCTGCACGCGGAACTGATCATCCAGTAGCGCTGAAGTCCTGAGAGGTCAACGAGATATGAGCACGGAAATAAGCGGAGTCGGGGCGGTGCTGCCCGTGGATGCTCTCATTGGTGCGGCATCGGATCCACTGGTCGAGCCAAGCGCCGAAGCGATTGCGCGTGCGTTTGACGAGATATTCGTCAAGCTCCTGTGGCAAGGCGTTGCGGGGACGGAAGGTTTCGCTTGGGGCTCCGCGGCGGAACGCTCCTCGTGGGAGGGTTTGATTTCCAGCACCATGGTCGCCGCGCTATCTGAAAACGCGAGCCTTGGTTTGGGGCGAGCACTCTATGCGCAACTCAATAATTCGTTAAAGGAGAGTCAGCCATGATCGATTTGGGAGGCGCGACCGTGGATCTGGTTCGGCTGAGTCTGGATGTCGCCTTGCTCCGCCATCAGGTGATCGCGAATAACATCGCCAACGCACACACACCGGGATTTCTACCAAGGCGGGTGCAGTTCGAGTCTCTGCTCGCTGGGGCCGCATCGCAGCCGCCAAGCGGCATCAATGATGCTGCCCTGCGCGGCAAGCTGGAGACGCTTACCCAACTGGTGCGTGAAGGGGCCGTCGTAAAGACATCGTCTGAAGATTCGGTAGAACTGGATCTCGAAATGGTCAGACTCACCGAAAACGTAATTCGATATCGCGCGCTCCTCGAGGCGCTCGGGAAGCGCTCATCGATGATCGCGATGGCGATAAACGAGGGGAGGCAGTCGTAATGGATTATTTTTCTGCATTTGACATCAGCGCATCGGGATTGACGGTGCAAAAGCTCCGACTTGACACTGTCGCGCTTAATCTCGCCAACGTAAATACGACTCGGGTAACGGGCGGGGGCGTGTTCAGGCCCCTGGAGGTCATCGTTGGTGAGCGCTCTACGTTCCGTGCGCAGCTGGATGCGCTTCAGTCCGGGCTGAGGGGCATGGGCGTCGAGGTGGTTGACATTCGTCCGGCCGACGTGCAGCCGAGACTGGTGCACGACCCGGGTCATCCAGATGCTAACGCAGACGGTTTCGTCGAGTTTCCCGGCATCAATCCGGTTTCCGAAATGGTGACACTTATCGAGACTACCCGTGCATATGAGGCGAATGTGCGCGCCATCAGCGCGGCGCGGGAAATCGCTTTGAGGGCCCTTGAAATTGGGAGCGGTCGATGAGCATTGATTCCACAGGCTTTATTCCTCCCGGGGTGGACTTCGCAAGGCTCGCCGGAGTTGAATCTCCGCCCGGAGCTCAACGCGACTTCGGGCAATGGCTGGATCAACAGGTAGGGGATCTGAACCAGCAGCTGCAAAGCTCGGACCAGCTCGTTCGCCAGCTCGCCGCAGGAGAAATCAACAACCTGCATCAGGTCATGATGGAGCTGGAGAAGGCGAAGCTCAACTTTGAGCTGGTAATGCAAGTTCGAAACAAGGTACTGGAGGCCTACCGAGAGGTCATCCGGATGCAGCTTTAAGAGAAGAACATGGCAGGTGTCAACGAAGCGTGGAGTGAAATGAGACCGGGTTCGCGCATCGGTCTGTTCATTGGCGTGGCGCTATTGATCGGTTTGATGAGCGCCGGGGTGTACTGGCTCACTCGAGAAAACTATGCGGTTCTCTTCTCCGATATCGAACCGCAGGACGCGTCCAGTATTGTCTCGGAGCTCAAACGAATGAAGGCCCGATACCGCCTGGAGGAGGGCGGCACGCGGATCATGGTGCCGGAGAAATCGATACACGACGTACGCCTCGAGCTGATGGGCTCCGAGATCCCGCTTCTGGGAGGCGTGGGGTTCGAGATCTTCGACGACTCCGATTTCGGAATGACCGAGTTCGCCCAGAAGGTCAACTTTCAGCGCGCGCTGCAGGGCGAGCTGACCCGGACAATCATGTCCCTGGAGGAGGTCAAGTACGCACGGGTGCACGTGGTGTTGCCTGAGCGCGGCCTTTTCAAGCGTAAGGACAGTGTCCCCAGCGCGTCGGTCACCGTGTTTTTGAAACAGGGAAATAGCCTGAGCCCGTCTCAGATCTCGGGCATCCAGAGATTGGTTGCGGCCGCTGTGCCCGAGCTTTCCAGCGCGATGGTTACCGTTGCCGATCACAACGGCGTCATTCTTTCCCGTCGAGCGCCTGAGGGCGATGGCGTTGAGGCGATCAGTAATCGGCTGCAGAAGAAAATGGAGATTGAGAAATACCTCACCGAAAAGGTGCTCGAAGTGCTCGAGCGCACCTTCGAGCCGGGAGAGGTGCACGTCAGTGTCGACGCGACTCTGAACTTCAGTCAGGTTCGAACCACGCAGGAAAATGTACTTCCGAACGGCGTGGGTAACCTGGTGCGTAAGCGAGAATCAAGAATCGGTAACGTGGCTTCAAAGAATCAGGGTCAGGATAACGTGACCACTGAGGTCGAGTATCGGATCGGTCGAGAAGTCGCGCAAATCATTGAAATGCCTGGAGAAATGGTGCGTTTGAGCATCGGGGTAGTGCTGCCGCCCGGGGTGCCGGCGGCCAGACTGGCGCAGATCCGCGAGCTGGTGGCCACCAGCATCGGACTCAACCCGGAGCGCGGTGATGCCATCGTCGTCTACTCGGCCGAATCAGTTCCGGTCCAGACCGCGAGTATTGCTGTTTCGCACATGAACGAGACAGGCCATACGCCGCTCTCCGGCGCCGATTCCTCTTTACCGATGGTTAAAAAGGACGTGTCCCTGCAATTAACACCGGGACTGGCAAGTGCGCCGGTTGCGAAGGCGGCCGATGAGGTGGCGCTGATTGAAAATCAGGCGTCAATTGAGCCGGCTGTAAATCCGGCGAGCGAGCTTTCGCCGATTCAGGAACGGGCGCAATCCGACTCGTCGGTGACGACGCCCGTTGTTTGGGATTTCGGTTTTGCAGCTCTTGCCACCACGCTCGATCGATTCCCCCTGATCAGTGAGCACGTGTCTGAGGTTCACCTCCAGGCCGCCGTGATGGTGTTGGTGCTGCTCGTGCTCGTATTAATCACGCGACGAGTGCTCAGACGCGGTCGGAAGGAAGACTCCGGACAACGCATCACACAAGCGGAGAGAAAGAAACGCCTGACCGAACTTCGCGCATGGTTGGGCGACGAGCCGAAAGTTACTGATAAGGTGAGACCGGTCTGATGACTGCGTATAAGAAGGCAGCATTGTCTTTACGTGAGCTCGCGGCTCGCGATCGCGAGTGGTTGCTCAAGCGACTGCCGAATACACATCAAGTCGAGCTCAGGAAGATGCTCGCGGAACTCGATGAAATCGGTATTCCCAAGGGGCAACGTTGGCTGTCCGAGCTCGAGAGTGAGGAGGCAAAGAACAACGAAGACGAAGAGTCTCCCCCAAATCTGGACGCGAATCTAGTTGATTCGCTCACCACAGCCGAGGCCAAGCAGATAAAGCGTGTGCTTGCGAAGGAGCCAGATGCAGTGGTGGCGATCATTCTTGCGGGCGGCGAGTGGCCGTGGTCAAGGGATCTTTTGTCTTCTTATAAGGGTCTGCGCCGCCAGCGACTGGAAACTCTGAGGCAACAACGAGAGCAGGATTTGCCCGACAAAGTGTTGGAATCAGTGCTGCGCGCGCTCGACAGGCGGCTGTCTTGGGAACTGACCACTGCTCGAGGGGGTTTGAACGGCACTCGGCGTGATTCCCTGATCGGTAAAACGAGGACACTGGTGTGGCGGAAGTAATTCGTGGACCCAAGTTGAGCGAGCAGGCCCGTGCGCTGTCGAGCTGGCCGTCACCCGGGAGCCGAAGGGGAGCGTCTCGAACAGCCGGGAATTCTCCTGAGTCGCCCGCGCCGGATCGAGCATCGAAACAAAGCGACACGGATAAACGAGAAACCGCATCCGGGTCCGTCGAACAATCGGCGGCAATCACGGAGTCGGTAGAAAATTTCGCACCAACTGATGAGATGCAATCTGAGGGTCCGGAGAGCGTCATGGATGCGCGTGCGGTTGCGGCGGAGCATCGCCTGCACGAGATTCAGGAAGAAATTGCACGAGAGCGTCGAACCGCGGTCGAAGAGGGACGGGCGCAGGGATACCAGGATGGAATGGAGGCTTCACGTAAAGCAGTGGAGGAAGAGTTACAGCGACTCAAAGCGCTAATTCAGAGTCTGTCAGGAGAATTGAGCAAACGTCTGAGCGA
>JBFJOD010000168.1:0-5910 GCA_041617795.1 Gemmatimonadota bacterium
CCCTTCAACAGCGCCGGGCGAACGTTCAGTTTGTCTCCTCTCGCGACTTTGCAACCTTTCGAGCGCTGTCGAGGTCCCTTGGATGTCGGCGACTGACGCGGCCCTCGGGAGCCGGCCGGGTTGAGTCCGGCAAGCTTGCCGCTTCGAAACGCGTTGCGGCATATTTGAACAGACGGAGCTGCGTCGTCACCCTACGGAATGCGGGCCGTCCACCTTCACGTATTTGTGAGCCGGATTCGCCTTGGAAATGAGCGAGACCGAGTCCAACCGACGTGGCCTGCTGGCCGAGCTGAAGCAACGCAAGGTCGTCCGCGTGCTCATTCTCTACGGAGCGGCGGTCTTTGCCGTGCTTCAGGCGGCGGACGTACTGATCGATGCGTTGGCGCTGCCACCCTGGACACTGACCTTGCTGGCGGTGCTCTCGCTCCTCGGCTTTCCCATCGCCTTCGCCCTCGCCTGGTTATTCGACATCACACCGGAGGGTGTCCGGCGCGCCGAGGCGGTCGCCGGCAGGCCCGCAGCTCCGATCCGACGCACCCCTTGGCTGTCGCTGCGAACGTTGATCGTCGCCGCAACCCTGGTCGTTGCGGCCGGAGCGGGCGGGTGGATCCTCCGTTCGCTCGCACCCACGGGATCCCCGTCCAGCGATGCCGGGAGCCGTAACGACCACGCCTCCATCGCCGTGCTGCCGTTCGCCGACCTGAGCCCCGCGAGAGACAGCGAGTATTTCGCCGACGGGATGGCGGAAGAGATCCTTAACGCCCTCGCGGTGGTGCCGGGCCTGCGTGTGGCGGCGCGCACGTCGTCGTTCTCGTTCAAAGGCAAGAACCAGGACGTGCGCGACATTGGAACGGCGCTGGGTGTAAGCACCGTACTGGAAGGGAGTGTGCGCAAGGAGCGAAACCTCATCCGCATCACCGCCCAGCTGATCGATGCGACCAACGGTTTCCACATGTGGTCTCACACGTACGATCGCGAACTCGAGAGCGTGTTCGCCATCCAAGATGAGATCGCCACCGCCATCGTCGAGGCGTTGCGGATGCCCCTGGGTCTAAAGTCCCAGGACCGGCTTTCACGGAGCCGCACCGACGACATGGCGGCCTACGAGCTCTACCTACGCGGCCGCTTTCTCATCGGCCAGCGCGGCCGCTCGCTGTCCCAAGCCATCACGTTGTTCGAGGACGCGCTGGCGCGCGACTCGACGTTTGCGCCTGCTTACGCCGGGCTGGCTGAGGCCTACGGCCTGCTGCCTTATTACGCTCTGGCATCGTTCGAGGAGGCGCTCGTGAAAGCCGAGGCGATGGCGCGACGCGCGCTCGCTCTGGATAACAGCCTGGCCCAAGCGCACCTCGCGCTCGCCAACGTGCGACGCGACCGCCGCGATTGGGACGAGTCGCTCCGCGAATACCGTCGTGCCCTCGAGCTGGCGCCTGATGATGTGGAGGCCAATTCGCAGTACGCCCAATGGCTGGCGGCGGTTGGACGACTGGCGGAAGCGGTGAGACACTCACGGCGCGCTCGCGATCTAGATCCGCTGTCACCGCACAAGCGCGCCATGCTCGGCTGGCACCTCACCTACACGCGTCAATACGACGAGGCCATGGCCGAACTGCAGCATGCCTTCGAGCTGGATCCCGACTTCATGCTCGCGCACTTCCGGCTTTACTGGCTCTACCTGCTCACGTCCCGCTTCGACGAGGCCGAGAAGCACGCGCGTCGGAGCGCTGAACTCAGCGGCGCCGATCCGGACGTGTTGGCCGGGCTGGTGCAGGCCGTGGCCGACCCGAAGACCCGGACCGATGCATTACAAGCCGCCGAAGCCAGTGAAAGGCTGATCGACACACCCGAGGGGAGCCAGGCCATCCTCGCCATGTTCAGCGCCCTACTCGGCGAGGAGGAAAGCGCGATCGGATTGATGGAGGAGTTCTACGGTGGTGGGTTGGGGGACGTGGCGCTGGTGTGGGAGCCGGCCTTCGATCTCATTCGTGATCGGCCCCGTTTCAAGGCTCTGTTGGAGCGCCTCGGTGTCCCACGTTACGAACGCTAATCACCGGACCGCCCCGAGCCCGGCTGCCCTCCCGTCGCGAACATCGCTTTGTTAGGTTGCAATCCAAGACTTGAGCAAGAGGAGGAAGCCTTGGTCACGCCTCGCAGCACGACTCCGCCGCACCCACCGATCGCTGGGAACCACAGCAAGGTCATCCGTCACCAGGGTGACTTCAGCTGGCAGGACGTTCCCCTCGAGCCCTACAAGGAGACGACTGAGACGTGGAAAGGCATCAGCCGCCGCGAGCTTTCTGGCAAGCGGGGCGAGTCGCAAAGGTTCCACGTTCGTTACTTCGAGATCGCGCCTGGGGGGTACAGCACCCTGGAGCAGCATGATCACGAGCATGTAGTGATCCCGATTCGCGGGCAGGGGGAGGCGCACTTCGGCTGCTTTATATATAGAGTGAGCTTTG
The DNA here is from genome assembly GCA_041617795.1 of Gemmatimonadota bacterium. Taxonomy (GTDB): domain Bacteria; phylum Gemmatimonadota; class Gemmatimonadetes; order Palauibacterales; family KS3-K002; genus JBFJOD01. The sequence continues at coordinate 2,460 of JBFJOD010000168.1, forward strand.
GTGACATAGTCTACATCGCTCCCAACGATCCGCATCAGTTCCGCAACGCGCCGGAAGCAAGCGAGCCGTTCGGCTTTCTGTGCATGGTCAATGCCGAACGAGACGTTCCACGGCACGTCGAAGGCGGCGGCGTCTGTTATATCTGCGAGTAGTGAAAGACAAACTGGAGCCTCTGGTTTCTCAGCCCCATTCGTAGTTATCTTTTCTTATCGAACAAAAGGAACGCCACCACAAGGCTCGATTCGACCGCAGCTTGAGCCTGTTGTTGATCGTGCCCCGCTCGCGTCCCTTCGTTCCATGACGCGGTCAGTCAGCTCGCTGAAACCTGCGCCACGGAAGCCGAAAACACCCCGAATAGAGCAACGCGAGAGCTTGAGTTATGAGCCGGTTACGATGGCACATTCAAAAAGGAAACGGCGCGCTAGTCGCGGCCGCGATCCACGACGGCCACTTGCTGCATGATGAGGTTGCGCGCCACTCCGCTTTGACCGAAAGCCAGCGTATGCGTGAAGAAGATCCGTATACGGGGGCTTGGACCGAGGTGGCCGACACCCGCATCATCGCGAAATACTCGCGCTTCCAGGTGGACTTGAACCGGCCACGCGATCGAGCCGTGTATCGGCGACCCGAGGACGCCTGGGGCTTGTCGCTTTGGAACGACAGACTGCCTGACGAGATCATCGCCCGCTCCTTACAGGAGTACGACGACTTTTACGCCGAAGTGAAAAGAGTTCTTTCCGGTGTGGAGGAGCGTCATCCCCGGTTCGTCGTCTACGACATCCATAGTTACAACCATCGGCGGGAGGGGCCCGAAGGGCCGACCGCCGACGCCGATGCCAACCCGGAGGTCAACGTCGGCACCGGGACGCTGGACCGGGAAAGGTGGGCACCGGTCATCGATCGGTTCATCGAATCGCTCAGAAGCTTCGATTACCTGGGGCGGCGGCTCGACGTGCGAGAGAACGTCAAGTTTCGAGGCGGACACTTCCCACGTTGGATTCACGAGACCTTCTCCGAGTCGGGCTGCGCGCTGGCGATCGAATTCAAGAAGTTCTTCATGGACGAATGGACCGGAAAGCTCGACCGGCTTCAGCACGAAACGGTTCGGCGCGCCCTCGCCGCCACCGTCCCGGTCGTATTGGAGGGGCTCGAGGAAGTGTCTCGCGGGTGAGATGACGACACGCGCGAAGTCAAAAAACGCGAAAGAGGTACCCGCGGAGCTGATCGAGATCGTCACAAGGCGGCTGCGGGAGGGCAAGCGCGTTCGGCGTCGGCTGCCGGTATGGGGCCGCCTACACGTCGATCGGCCTTTGCCGTTCCTCATCGCTTACCGGAGGCCTCGGGCGAACAGCGACCCGGGTACCGACCGTTTAGTGGTGGGGGAAGCGTCCTATCTGCTCGCCGCGGCGGATCGGGGCCTTCAGCCGAGCCTGGCTCAGCTCGTGCGCGCCGTGGCGGAGACGGTGAGAAAGGAATTCGGAGGCTATCTGGTCCTCGAGTTGTGGTCCGCCGCCGAAGAGGCGGCCGCGCCGCACGGGTCGGAGCGCCCAGCACCACACTTCCGGATCATCACGTCTGGGGATCGAGCGCTCGATTCGACTGTGCAGGCCTTGGAAAAGGCGTTGAAAGGAAAGAAGATCGCTGGAGCGGTGATGCGGGTCGAGCGTGTGAGTAGCCGCAAGATCTCACCGTCGGGTCTCAGTGCGTTTCTCAAGCCGGCGGAAGCCAGTGCGCTGGGGATTCACTTCTTGGGCCTGGAGGTCACGGCCTTTTATCGAGATGCTGACACCGGACAGGTCTATCCGCGCGTTCTCAGCGGGGTCCACCGGCACCTGTCGCGCGCGCTCAAGCGCGCGCTCTTCGAGTTCACCCGATCGCAGACGACGCATGCACCCCCGCACTACCAAGCGCTGGGTCGCCGGGCGATGGTCAAGGCCGTGTGGGAGGTGGACAGCCAGCTCGCCGAGATCAGCAACGGCTTCGACTTCCTCCTCTATGTGTCGCCGGCGAACCCCGAGCAGGCGTGGAGGTCGTTCAAGAAGAGTCGTTGTCAGATCGTCCCGGAATTCGTGTACCGGCCGCTGCCCGCCGAGCCCGCGCTGCTCAAGCGTCAGCTCTACCAGATCCCCATCGAGCGAGTCGAGGATCCGGCCATCGCCCGGCTGTTCAGTGAGAAACAGGTTGAGCTCGATCGCAAGCTCAACATGCTGATGGACATCGGCAGCCGGCGCTTCTTGTACGGCAGCCTGCAGGTGTATGGTGGCGTCGGCGAAGACCTGGCCAGGCTCGCTGAGGAGCTTCTCGACCGGCTGCCGCGGAGAGGCCGCGAAGACTCGAAGGGCGGGAGCGTGGACGCGGCGGGTTTCGCCCGCCGCGCGCGGAAAGAGATCGGCCTGTATCGGCGGCGCTACCCGGGTTTGTCGAATTCCGTTGAGATCCGCAGCGACATCACCGGACTCATGGTATCGCGCGGCAATCTCCTGGTGGGTGAACAGGCGAATATTCCCGCCTCTCGAGTCGAGGCGTTGATTCAGCACGAAGTGGGCACACATCTGCTGACTTACGTCAACGGTCGGGCACAACCCTTCAAGCAACTTCACTCGGGTCTGGCCGGTTACGAGGAGCTTCAAGAAGGCCTCGCCGTGCTGGCGGAGTATCTGGTCGGAGGGCTCAGCCGCTCGCGGATGCGGTTGCTGGCCGCACGCGTGCTGGCCGTGCGTCACCTGATCGCCGGCGCCGCATTCATCGAGACATTCCGGATGCTCAACCATACATACGGAGTCGACCAGCGCACGGCGTTCGTCATAACCATGCGCGTGTATCGCGGCGGCGGACTGACCAAAGACGCAACCTACCTGAGAGGGCTCGTGCGCCTCATCGATTACCTTAAGCGCGGTGGAGCGTTCGAACCGCTGTTGATCGGAAAGATCGCGGAGAATCACGTTCCGATCGTGCGCGAGCTTCTGTGGCGGCAGGTTCTTAAACCGCCACCGCTACGTCCCAGCTACCTGAACGACCGACGCTTCCCTGAGAATCTCGAGCGGCTTCGCGGCGGCGTGACGGTCATCGACCTCGTAAAGAAGGAGAAGTAGAAGATGAAGATCGGATTCATGGTCAACGACATCAAGACGGAGGAGCCCGGGTACACGACGACCCGCCTGGCGATGGCGGCCACCAACTTGGGTCATGAAGCCTGGGTGTTGGGAGCGGGCGACTTCGCCTACGATGCCGATGAGAAGGTCTACGCCCGGGCCCGCTCAGTGCCCAAGAAGACCTACAAACGGTCGGAGGTCTACCTGGCGGACCTGCAGGGCAAGAAGGCGCGGGTCGAGCGTATCTGCGTCGACGACATCGACCTCCTGCTGCTACGCAACGACCCTTCCACCGACACCGGACTCCGCGCCTGGGCACAGACGTCCGGCGTCGTGTTCGGACGCGCCGCCATGCGACA
>JBFJOD010000169.1:0-5787 GCA_041617795.1 Gemmatimonadota bacterium
ATCACTTTTGCGTGGGCGCTTCCTAGCAGAAAAGACGTACCGGAAAGAAGCGACTCGTAGCTGCCTTGAACCTGAAGTCGAAGCCGAAAACCGTTTCGGGTGAAGATCCGGTCGTCAGCCCGAGTCCGAGTCCAGCTGGCGCTCGGGATCAACAAGTTGGAGGTGCCCGAGTCAGGCCCGACTGAAAACGCTTCACGCTCGTAGGTCAGCGAAAACGTCTCGTCCCAGCTGCCGCGCGAACGCGCGAGTGTCGCGCCGGCAACGACCTTGTCGCTGGCGCTGGACGTTGGGGCCAGGTGCGCGAAGCCGGCGAAGAACGTCAGCACCTCGGTGCGAGGATGGCGGCTGGGAATGATGTATCGTGCCGTGACGCTTTGCTCGATCAACGACACTTTGGTGTCGCCCGCTGCTCGGTGGCCCGAGCGGTTGAGTCGCCGCTGCTCCACCTCGAACGTGCCACGCGGGCCCGTATCCGTTCCGTAGCCGAACCCGGCCTCGTAGCGCTGCGGCTTTCTCGGAACGAGTTCGACTTCGATCGGTACTTCGAGGCCGTCCGCCAGATCGCGCCGTGGGCGAACCTCGACCCTGCTGAAGTAGGGGCCGCCGCTCAGAGCTGACTGAAGTCGTAGCAGCTGCGACGCATCGATCGGTTGACCGCGCCGGAATGTGACGTACCCAGACAGAACGCCGGGATCGAGGACGTCCTGCTTAAAGGTCACTGGTCCGTAGACGAAGCGCGGGCCAGTGTTGAAGTGCAGCACCACTTCGGCGCTGTAGGCTTCGAGATCGATGCGGATGGCGCTGGTGTCGAACGCGGCGTCCAGGTAACCCAAGCTGGCCGCTCGCGTGGCCAGCGCAGCTTTGCCCGACTCGTACAGGTCGTGCCGGGTCGCGTCGCCCTGCGCCAACGGAAAGCGGGCAACAGCTTGCTGCAAGATGGTGTCCGTCATTCCCGCGCCGCTTAGGGCCAGCCTGATGCGCGAGATCTTCAGCGGAACGCCGGGATCGATGCGATAGCGCGCTGTCCAGCGGTTCCCCTCGCTGATCAGCTGTGAGTCGATGACCGGTCGGTAGAAGCCGAAAGGTTGTAACGCCAACTCGATCTCGCCGGGTGCCCGGCGGTGGAGCCGCCGGATCCGTTCCGCCGGCAGGTCGCCTTCCCGGGCCGCGGTGGCGAGGCTCAAGACCGACAGCACGTTAGTCCGTGCGGCCCCGTCGATGCCCGTGACCTCGACGCGGACCCGTGCGGTCTGTGCGCCACCGCTCACCGGCACGGTCATTTGCAGCACCAGCAAGCATGTCGCGCTGAGCGTCGCGCAGGTGAGCGAAGTCAGGAAACCCCAATTTGATCTATAGCGCATACGAGACTGAGCGGGCCAGACGCTGACTCCTATTTTCCGAAGCTTGAGGCAGGCGGACAGATGCCTCCGGATCACTGCCACGGTTATAATGACATTTACAGTGAAGTCGCGCTAACGTTTCACCCGGCAACAGAAGCGGAAAAGCGCTTTTCGCGCCGGTCGTCTGGCTTGGCCGGGTCAGATCGTGTAAGAAATGTCGTGGGCGGTGGCTGGCTGGGAGATCGATGTCGACTTGGATACATGCCTGTTTGCCACCGGCGAGCGGGCTCGGCCGACGTGGGTGCGGAATTGAACGGAGGTCCAATGCCGGGAAGCGCCGCTGGTTATGCTGAGAGCGCTGAGGTCAGCTTGGAGATGGCACCGGAGGAAATGCGGCGGTTTGGGCAAGGCGTCATCGAGAGCTTGATCCGGCACTACACCACGGTCCGCCAACAGCGTGTGGTCAACGTGACCAACCGCGATGAGACGGAAGCGCTGCTGGCCGAGCCGGCACCTGAGGTGGGTACGGGACTCGACGATTTGCTGGCCGAGTTCGAGGAGAAAGTCGCGGCGCACATGTCGCATGTCGACCACCCCCGCATGTTCGCGTTCGTGCCCGGCTCCGGCACTTTTGTCGGAGCCATGGGCGACGCGCTGGCCGCCGGCTACAACATCTACGTGGGAACCTGGATCGAAAGCTCCGCAGCCCACCAGCTGGAGCTGGTGGTGATCGATTGGTTCCGCACCTGGCTCGGCCTGCCGGCGGCGGCGGGTGGCACGCTCTTGAGCGGTGGCTCGGTGGGCAATCTCACCGGACTGGTGCTGGCTAGGGAGGCCCGGCTCGGCGACATGCGGGAGGACGGCGTGATCTATGCCGGCGAACTGGCGCATTCTTGCGTCGATCGCGCGGCGCGGATCCTCGGTTTCCGGCCGGACCAGCTACGCAAGATCCCTGGCGACGCATCGCTGAAGCTGGATCTGTCGGCGTTGCGGCAGGCTGTCGAGGATGACAGCGCTGCGGGACGGCGGCCGTTTTGTGTCGTCGCCAATGCCGGCGACACCAGCACTGGCAGCATCGATCCGCTGCCGGGGATCGCCGACTTATGTCGGGCCCGGGGTCTGTGGATGCACGTGGACGCCGCTTACGGTGGATTCGCGGTGCTCGATGAACGGGGCCGCCGCCTTCTGGATGGGATCGAAAGAGCGGACTCCATCGTCCTCGATCCGCACAAGTGGCTTTACACGCCGTTCGAGGCCGGCTGCATCCTGGTCCGTGATTTCCGAACCCTGTACGACGCCTTTCACATCCTGCCCGATTACCTGGTCGATGTCGCAGGCGGCCCACGCAACGTGAACATGTGCGATCACGGGATCCAGCTCAGCCGCAGCAGCCGCGCTCTGAAGATCTGGCTGGCCATCAAGCATTTCGGGCTGAGCCGCTATCGGGCGGTGATCGGCCGGACGCTCGATCTGGCGCGCCACGCCGAGGCTTTGTTGGAGGCGGCCCCGGAGGTCGAGGTGGTCACGCCGGCGGTGCTGAGCGTCGTAACATTTCGTTATGCGCCTGGCGCCGAGTCGGCTGCGGGTCAGGCATTCGACGAAGCGGCCGTCGAGCGGATGAACGAGGAAATCCTGCGTCGCATCTGGGACAGCGGGCGCGCGATGCTCTCCTCGACCCGGGTTCGGGGACGCTATGTACTGCGTATCTGCGTGGTCAACCACAACACACGGCGGAAAGATGTCGAGGAGCTGGTGCGCCTGGTTGCCGAGTTGGGCCCGCAAGTGGCCAGCGAGCTGACGGGCGCGAGAGACCCGGAGGCGGGGTGCTCAGGCCCGGGTACCCGTCGCTCGTCCTAGCGCCGTACGGATCATCAGGAACTCGCCGACGTTCTCGCTGGTAAGCAGCCCGACCAGGCGGCCGTTGTGCAGCACCGGCAGCGTCCGGCACTCGCCGCTCTGCAGCCGGTTGAAGGCCGTCTCCAACATCTCCAGTGCATCGACCATGTTGATGTCCCGGCGCATGACCTCGGCCACCGCCAGCGAATGCCCGTGTTGGGCGATGGCCGACAGCAGGTCAGAGCGCGTCAACACTCCGACCACGGTATCGCCGTCAATCACCGGGAAGTCTTGCTGCGAGCCCGCCAGGATCAGCTCGACCGCGCGCGAGATCGGATCGTGCGGGGATAGAGTCTGGTAGTCGGTGAGCATGGCGCGACTGACGGGTATGCCGCCTAACGAAGATCTCATCTGGGCCATGCTCGACTCCTGAGCGGCGCCGATCCAGACGAACAGCGCGATGAACAGAAGAAACGGGTTGGCGAACAGGCCGATGAAGCCAAAGACGAAGGCAATCGCCTGACCGAAACCGGCGGCTATCTGAGTTGCGCGAACGTAGTCCATCTTCAGGGCCAGTAGCGCCCTTAACACGCGACCGCCATCCATGGGAAACGCCGGGATCATGTTGAAAACGACAAGAATCACGTTGAGGATCAGCAGGCGTTCGAGGAATGGGCCGGAGACGACGCTGAGGTCATCGAGCGGCTGTGCCGTGCCGGCGATTGCCAGCCAGATTAGCAGGGCAACAGCGATGACGACGTTCACGGCGGGACCGGCCAGTGCCACCCAGAGCTCCTGGACCGGCTTCTCCGGCATCCTCTCCAGCCGCGCGACGCCGCCGATGGGCAGCAGCGTGATGTCGCGGGTGCGGATCCCATAGCGGCGTGCTGTCAGGGCGTGACCGTACTCGTGCAGCACGACACAGAGGAACAGTGCCAGAATAAATCCAACTCCCAGCACCACGGCTTCCAGCGACTTGTCGTCCAGCCAGTGTACCAGAGCCACCCAAGCGAGCAGCAACAGGAAAGTCGCGTGCATGTAGACGCCGATGCCGGCGAACTCACCCAGCTTCCAAGACCACTTCATCGGGCCGCCTCCTGGCGGAACAAAAGGATCGGATTGACTGACCGAATATAGCCGCTGTGATCGAGCGAGCGAAGGTCGGATCGCGAAGAACGCAGTTCGCTTCTGGCTACCGTCGCTCCAGGAACCGCCGGCTGCGTCCTATCGTTGACAGCTAAGGTGGTGAAGGGCGACCTGTAATCGAATTCGAGAACGGAGTTGGCTTTGTGGCCTCGAAATACCTGAGTGAGCTGGTTGGCAGCGCTGGCTGGGTGTTGGCGTCGGCGCTAGCAGGCGCCGCGGCGTTTGTCACGACCCAGCATTTGGCAGGCTTTCCCGCCGACATCGCGCAGTTCATCGGGCGCGAGATCGTACGGCAGGGCAGCTATGATCCAGGCCTTGCCGGCGTGATCGGCTGGGCGGTGCATCTCGCTGTGGCGCTGGCCTACGCAACGCTCTACGCCTCGATAGTACTGGCTCCCGCGATTCCCCGCGAGCGCATCCCCCGCTGGGGTGCGGGGGCAGTCATCGCTGCGGCTTTGGGCTGGCTGACGACGCTGGTCACCGCACCGGCCATCGCGGTCACGATTGGATTACTGTCGGGCAACGGTTTGCCGGCATCGCTTCCGGCGCTCAACACGGCGGTCGGCTTCGTTCTCTGGAATCATCTGGGATTCTTCCTCATCTGCTTCGCGATCACGGTCGTGATCCGCGATTCCGCGCGTGCCTGGAGTACGACACCCGCGGATTAACCTCCACGCGCGTCAAACGCATCCGCGTTCAACGGGGCGCCAGGAGTCAACAGGCGCGACGGCGCCCCGCTCCGTCGTAAGTGATAACCGTCCCATCCTCAGCGTGAGTCTCGTTGCTCGAAAGAATTAACCCGGCGCACGTCTGTTTACCTGCCTGTGTCAAGGAACCGCTGTGCTTCCGCTCATCCTTTTGAGGCGACATCGATCATCCTCAGCCGACACGGATCGGATGATCGTAGAAAGGAGATTCGAGCCCGCTAGAGGGACGCCGTGATTCCCACCGTTTGATTCGGGCTCAGCCAGTGCCCTTATCGGTCCAGGAGGTCCAAGATGAAACGCTTGACGTATTTCATAGCGTCGCTGGTGCTGCCGCTGGCGGTTCTCGGCGGCTGTAACCCAGATGTCACACCACCACCCCCAGACGATGGGCCCACCGGCAGCATCGTGGTGAGTCTCTCGATGACGGGTGGTGAAGTCGATCGTGACGGTTGTGGCGTGCGGATCGACAACGCACGCTGCGGTCGCTTGCGGGCAGGCGACGACCTGAAGCTGCCAGCCGTCCCCGTCGGGATGCACACGTTGACGCTGCACGGCTTGGACGCCAACTGCAGTGTGGCGGGCGGCACGTTACGGACGCTGTCCGTGTCCGAGGGTCAGACCGAGTTCGTGCAGTTCTCTGCCAACTGCGGCCCGCCGGGGCCTGAGAATTGCAGCGAAGTCGGTGAGCTGACGGGGCGGTGCGGCAACGAGGGTTGAAGTCGCCGCCAGGTCCTGGGGGAGAAGAAGCCGGGCGCGAT
>JBFJOD010000170.1:0-5724 GCA_041617795.1 Gemmatimonadota bacterium
GTAAAGGTTCTGGATCACGAGACACTCGTCCTCGGGGTCCTCGAAATAGCCGAACGAAGTCAGCAGATTGACCGCCAACTGAAAGTGGCCCGGCCGGCGGAAGTGCCGCATGTCATCCTCGACGAAGTCGATCGGCAACCCCTCGGCTCTTGCCGTACTGCGTGCCTCCTCCAGGAACTCACGGGTGCGGTCGACTCCGGTGACCGTAAAGCCGCGGCGCGCCAGCTCTAACGAGTGGCGCCCGATTCCACACCCGAGATCCAGAGCCGCTGCGGGCGGAGCGATGCCTGTCAGCTTGACGATCCCGTCGACTTCCGCGGGTGCCTGGTCGATGCGCTCGCGCAACATCCAGCCGATGCTGGTGCTCCAGAACTCATCGTCCTCGTACCAGATCGTCATATCGCGACTCCGCATTAGATGCGCTGCAGGGTGAGCGCTGAACTGGTGCTTACACATGATGGATGCGGCAGCTGCAGGTGGCAACGACACGTGCGATAATCTCCGGCGCTGCAGGGTTGTAGGGCGTGGCTGACGCGTGAGTGGTTTGTCAGCTACGGCCCCGGGCTTAGTTTGAGGAAATACGACGAAGCGAGATCATGGGGATTTACAAACAACCGAACAGATGGGCCTGTGGGCCGTTCGCCCTCAAGCATGCCCTACTCATGCACGGCATCCTCGCCTCAGAATGGGAGATCGGTAGGCTGGCCGGCACGAACAGTGACGGGACGGACGAGAAAGAACTCGAACGGGCCGCCCGCACCTACGGCTGCAAGCTACCCACCTTCAGGCGGCATGACCCGGATGATGCAAGAGAAGAGCTGGTTGGCTACCTGCGAGAGGGGATTCCTTGCCTGTTGTGCGTGTACGAATGGGATCACTGGGTGACCGCGATTCATGAAGAACGCGGCAAATACATCATCCTCGACAGCGAGCAAGCCGAGGTGATCGACGTCGTCGACTGGTCAAAGCTCCAAAGGCTGTGGGTCTATCACGATGGCGAAGCGGATACGGACCGGACGCTCTACGATCTGCACCCGCTGATCCCAAAGCAGCGGATCCGGACCCGGGCCCGCTTCTCGCTCCAACGGGCCAACCACTTGCAGCAGCCTGAGAACCGCCGGCTTGCACAGTTGTGGGATGTGTATGTCGAAGATCTGATCACGGTCTGCCGCCCGCAACGCGAACGCGGGGGCCGGCGTGCCGCTTTCGGCGAGTTCCTGCGGCGTCACGCGGAGATGATCTTGGATGAGCTCGCTGCCTGGCACGGCCAGATCGACCGTGCTGCGGCGGCGGAGATCCTCGAGCGCTTGCGCTTCGTCGCCGACACCTACGGATTGGTGATCCGCCGCAGCGCCGAAAAACGAACGATCTCCGCCGTCAGCATCATCTTGGCGCTGTGGTCAGCTAGCGAATTCGGTGTCGAGCCGCTCTATCGCCGGGTGCCGGTGCGCAAGATCAGGTGAGAAGACCCAGCCGCTATCCGGACGTTCGGGTTGGCGGAAACTTCTTCATGATCTTCGCAACGACCTTGTCGACATACTCGGCAAGCTCATCAGGGCCAGGTGCCTCCAACAGCGCGCCTTCCGCCCAGCCGCGCCAAGCCAACTGGTCCGTGCGTGTATCAACCACGTCGACAACGATCGTGCCGGGTCGCGGCCCATCGAGCACCCGGGCCGCCGGGTAGCCGTACGCTGCAACGGAGTAGTGTCCGCCACGGAATCCGGGATACCACAAGTAGCCAGGATAACCGTAGTAGGGGTAGCCGAAGTACGGATAACTGAAATACGGATAGCCGAAGTAGGGGTAGCCGAAGCCGTGCCGGTACGGGTAACGGCTGCCAAAGCCGACGCCCACCGCGACGTTCACTCGCGGGTTGCGGTAGGGCCGGCGGGCGATCTCGCGGCGATCAGGAACAGGGGAGTAGACCGCGACCAGAAAGTCGGGTTCGCCTTCAGCGCTCCTGGCGAAGCCTCGCTTCGATAACTCAGCCTCGACCGCACGCTCCAACCGGCGTTGGAGGAACGGGTTCACTCGTTCCAATTCGGCTTGCTCGTCCTCGCCGGGGGCGAACCAGGCGTACGTCTTGTAATCTTGGAACGTAGCCTCCCGGTCATAGTCCATCGAATACCTGACCGTCGAGCAGCCTGCCACGAGCAGGGTCAGGCAGGCCATAATCACTAAGCGGATCGTGTTCATCTCATCACTTCCTTCTCGGCGGATCCATCGCTGCGTGCTCCGGGCCGTCGCCTACCTGCGTTCGGGACGGCGACGTGGCAGTCGCGGTTCCAGCTCATGCCTTATGAAAAATATACCCCGGAATCCCCCTGGGGTGTCCCTTTGCTTGTGCCGTGTCACTAACACGACATCTGGCCGATCGGCTGTGTTAGGTTCTGGAGGATGACGATGGGGATGGGGATGGGGAGCAGAGAGCCCTACGTCGTGATTGGCGTAGGGCTCTCGTGCAGCGGGTGGTTAGTGCGATGCGCCACCGAGATCTGATGCCTCAATGCGCCTGACAGGATTCGAACCTGTGACCTTCGGCTCCGGAGGCCGACGCTCTATCCAACTGAGCTACAGGCGCAAGTGGGCCGGTAAGTTATCGGCGCACCTCGCTGGATGGAAGGCCGCCTGGCGATCGGAGCACGGTTGCGGATGGGCGTCGTCCGTCTACGGCCGCGACATCAGGATGTTCCACATGTAGTCGATGTGCTGGTCGCAAATAGCACTGAACTCCCCCATCGCCTCAGCGGCCTCGCTCGACAGGTCGGAGATGATCATGTCCCGTCCGTTGAGAATCGTCTTGTGGTCCAGTCCATCGAAGATCGCCAGACGCCGCAGCTTGCCACCCACATCGTGCGCCAGCCAACTCCAGCCTTTGATGTGGCCCGCGGCGACGTGCCGGTCGAAGATCGGCGCAAAGACCTCGCTTACCAGCGCATCGGCGCGGGCCTCCTCGGCGATCTTGCACTCGTAGTAAGTCGACAGTGACGCCGTCGGCCGGTCGAGGCCGACCTCAGCAGTCTGCTCCGAGGCGGCGACCGAACGCCAGATATAGTCTTCGTGTACCGGACAGGTCGTCGCCAGCGCCTGGCTCGCCTCCGGGTGATTGCGGTTGAGCTCTTCGGTTATCCGGTCGGTGGCATCCAGCAAGGCGTCGCGGCCGGGAGCGATCCAGTAGAGTACGCGTCGCCAGGGCCCGCCGGCCCGGTGGGCGATCCAGCCCCAGGCGCTGATCCGCCCGGCCTGCAGGTGAAGATCGAAGACCGGCGCGAAGCTCTGTCTGACAACCTCGTCGGCGCGGCTGTCGCCCGCCTGGTCGCACTGATAGTAAACGGCGTGGACCGTGGGGGCTGGCTCCTGAGCGGACAGGATCGGTGGACAGAGCAGGGCGCCGAGCACGGCGACGGCATGTCTGGGCTTCATCGCAAACCTCCCGGTAGCAGCAGATGGGCGGGATAAGCATGTAAGGCCCAGAGCACGTCAGCTCTCGGCCGGTCAGGTCAGGCGGAGAATTATTCGGGTTACCTGTAAATAATAGGCACGGAGCGGCCGGCGAGACAACCGCAGCTTGCATGACCGAGGCGCCAGTCGTACCCCGAGCTGTGCCCTGAGCCCGGGCATTCCGTCCGTGCCCCGACACCAGTATCTTGGCGATGCTCCAACCCCATCGCGATAAGCAAACAAGGAGGAGGCCATGAGCTCCTGCCGGCGCGGACCCGTTCGAGGCCGCGATGTCGCGTTTCAGCTAACCGTTTGGCTGATCGGGTTGGCCGTATTGCTCCCGACCCTCGCGGCGCAAACCCAGACCGCTACCCAACCACCCGCCACCCGGATAGTAGACGCGGCCGACACGCTGCATGGCGTGGTCATCCCGGACCCTTACCGCTGGCTCGAGGACCAGCAGGCCCAAGCGACGCGAGAGTGGATCGACGCACAGAACACCTATACGCAGTCGCTGCTCAGCCGTCTGCCGGGTCGCGAAGCGATCGAAAAGCGTCTGACCGATCTCATGAAGATCGATGTCGTCGGCACACCGACGGCGCGCAACGGCCGCTACTTCTTCAGCAAACGGCTCAAGGATCAGGACCTGTACGTCATCTATATGCGAGATGGTATGAAGGGTGAAGACCAGGTGCTGATCGACCCACACCCATGGAGCGACGACAACCGCACCAGCGCCAACATGCTGGGCGTCTCGAACGACGGGACGATCATGGCCTACGGCATCCGCCAGGGCGGCGAGGACGAGGTCGAGGTGCGCTTCCTCGATGTGATGAAGCGCTAGGACCTGCCTGACCGGCTGGATAAGGGCCGTTACTTCGGCATCTCTCTCATGCCGGACAATAGCGGCTTCTACTACTCGAAGTTCACGATGGCCGGCTCGCGCATCTACTTCCACACATTCGGCAGCGAGGCGACGTCCGATGTGATGGTGTTTGGCGAGGGTTACGGTCCCGACAAGATCGTGGCATCCGGGCTATCGGACGATGGCCGTTACCTGGGGATCGTCGTGCTGCATGGCTCCGCGGCGACAAAGACCGAACTCTATTATAAGGATCTCGAACAGGACGGGCCGATTCAGACGCTGGTCGATGATGTGGAAGCCCGCTTCATCCCGGATATCGCCGGTGACTACTTGTTATTGCAGACCAACTGGGACGCGCCGAACGGGCGCATTCTGCGTGTCGCCACCGCCGAACCCGCCCGCGAGAACTGGGTGGAGATCATACCGGAGAGCGATGCGGTGATCCAGGGCATGTCGCTGGCCGGTGGTAAGATCTTCGTCAACTACTTGAAGAACGTGCAGCCGAGTGTGAAGATCTTCGACATCGATGGTAAGCGGTTAGGTGAGATTGATTTCGGCACGATCGGTTCGGTGGGCGGCGTCGCCGGCCGTTGGGAAAGCGATGAGGCCTTCTTCTCGTTCTCCTCGTTCCATATCGCACCTACGATCTATCGCTACGACGTCGCTTCGGGTGACAGATCCGTATGGTCGAAACTCGATGTACCCATCGACAGCGACGCCATCGAAGTCAAGCAGGTCTGGTACGAGTCGGAAGACGGGACCCGCGTTCCGATGTTTTTGGTGCACAAGAAGGGTCTCGAGCTTAACGGTAGCAACCCGGCCTACCTGACGGGATACGGTGGGTTCAACGCCAGCTTGACGCCGGGCTTCAACGGCTCGGCGATCCTCGCGGTGGAACAGGGGATGGTTTACGCACGCCCCAGCCTGCGTGGCGGCGGTGAGTTCGGTGAGGAGTGGCATCGGGCCGGCATGTTCGAGAACAAGCAGAACGTGTTCGACGACTTCATCGCGGCGGCTGAGTGGCTGATCGCCAAAGGTTACACCAATCCGTCGAAACTAGCGATCGCCGGTGGAAGCAATGGCGGATTGTTGGTGGGCGCAGCGATGACCCAGCGGCCCGACCTCTTTCAGGCAGTTGTTTGCACCTACCCGCTGCTGGACATGGTGCGCTACCACCAGTTCCTGGTGGCCCGCTTCTGGGTCTCGGAGTACGGCTCGGCGGACGACCCGGAGCAGCTCGAATACATCCTCGAATACTCGCCCTACCATAACGTTCAGGAGGGGACGAAGTATCCCGCGACGTTGTTCATCACCGGTGACTCTGACACTCGGGTCGCGCCGCTGCACGCCCGCAAGATGACGGCGCTGGTGCAGGCGGCGACCGGGTCCGATCGTCCCGTGCTGCTCAAGTACGACAC
>JBFJOD010000171.1:0-5653 GCA_041617795.1 Gemmatimonadota bacterium
ATGTAGCCCATCAGCGCCATGTTGATGGTCGCGATCACTGCCAGCGCTATCAAGGCGTACTGCGAGCGATCCGGCATCTCCCCCCACCGGATTGCGCCCCGCGAATTGGCACCCCGCAGCATGAACACATCGATCACGGTCACGCCGATGATGCAGAAGAGTACCGCCACCACTTGGTACACGCTGAACCCGATTCGGACGATCGTTGGCACGAAGTAGCCGTAAATGCCGTAACCCAGCACGACAGTCCCGGCCACCACGAACATTCCTGCTTGAATCCAGGTCCCGAGTTTCGCCCAGGGTACCGTAGGCATTTGATTGCCCCGACGATACATCATGAACGAGAGGAACGTGGTGAGAATCATGAAATTGACCGCGGTGTTCTTCCCGCTCATCAACCCCAATACGCCCAGGAAGGGGTGACGCGACCCCCCCATGGCCAAATACTCGTCACGGCTCGCGATCACGGTGTTGGGCGTCGCCCACACGATCCAGCACACCACGAGCACGAGGAGCATCCATTTGGTGTACGGGAGAAAGCGCTCCGCGCCCGGAATGCGGCCCATGCCGGTCCACAGGTAGTAGTTCGCCGCGAGAAACAGCGTGCCGATCAACACTGCCTGAACGATCCACAACCAGCTCATGAATCCACCCATCATCGTGATCCCCATTTGCTGGTTGTACTCGTAGATCTCGCGGCCCAGCCAGTAGCCGGCAAACGGCAGGACGATGAACGTGGCGATCGCGATGAACGTTCCGACGTAACCCATCCAATCGTAATGGGCTCGTTCCTCGGCGTCGCGAGCCGCGAGGAAGCGATAGGCGGCGTAGGCGCCGACGATGGCGCCGCCGAACACCACGTTGGCGATCAGTCGGTGAATGTTGATCGGCATCCAGGTGGCGTTGGCGAACGCGCTCCAGAACTGGACCTGCGACGGCGCCGTGTCGGCGGTCACCTCGGCCGGCGGGCTCATCATGTAGCTGAGCCAGCTGTCGGCGATGAACAGGACCGCCGTCCCCCAGATGTTGAGGAGGATACCCAGCGACCAGTGGAAGATTTTGGCGCCGCCCCGCTTCCAGCGTTCCCAACCGTAGTAGTAGATATAGAGCGTCGCCGACTCGATGAAGAACAGGGCGACGTACACCCAAATCGAAACCTCGAAGATTTCGGTCAGGTAAAGCGTGAAGCGCGGGTAGAGCGTGATGAGCAGGAAGGTCAGCGTCGCGCCCCAGAGCGCCGTGGCGCTGTAGGCGATGAGCAGCAGGCGTGTGAACTCCTTCGACAGCCGGTCGTAGCGATCGTCTTTGCCAAAGATCCCGATCGCTTCCGTCACCACCGCGAACATGGGGACGCCGAGGACGAACGCCGCGAACATCAGGTGGATCTGAGCCGCGATCCAGACGGCGACGCGGCTGCCCACCAGCGGGAAGTTGCCGTACTGACGGATCTGCGCCGTCGCCTCCTGGGCCCAGGCGGGCCCGGCCGCCGCCGCGACGAGCAGGGCCAGCGTGACCGCCACGCCTCCACCGCGCCGCGCAGCTCTCCATGCCGCGCGCGCGCGTGTTTTTCTGAACTGGCTGGCTGGCGCCACCCGCCCGCTCACCTCCATCGACCCGCTCCGATCAGGCGTCCGTCGCCGGCGCGGGGTCCGCAGCGCGGCCGTTGTCTCCATCGCCCGCCTGCGCCGCCCGGCGGTCCAGCATCTCCTGCACCTCGCGGATGGGGCAACGGCCGCCGCCCGCTTCAGTGAAAGCGCCGGCGGAGCCTTCCGCGCCCGCGCGGATCTCGCGGGCTCGAAGCTCGCTGAACATCACCATCATCGTTTCAACGTCGAAGCTGTCCGCCTCGATCATCGCCTGTTTGTTCTCATCCATCACCGGCACGGTGACGTGATCCATTCCGCGATCCTTAGCGAAGCGCTCGACCGTCGAGCGGGCGAGCGGGCGCGCGATGAGCGGGACCAGCTCCAGCCGCGCCCAGGCGTCGGCGGCCCAGGTGATGCCGTTCCGCGCCCGCTGCCTCACCGCCTCCCGGTCGCTCCCCATGGGACAACGAGGAATCGGACGATCAGCCAGCGACTCCTCGGCCTTGAGCTCGGCGCGGGCAATTTCCTCCGCCTGCCCGATCCCCATGACCAGCTGCATGTGGGTGGGGAGCAGCGACTGGATCGCCCGATCCAGCAGCTCGTTGGTCACGACCTGACCCCCCTGCTCCTGCACCCAATCTTCCACGGCGTTGCGGGCGATCGCCTGTGCGAACGGCGGCACCCGCTGCATCCGGACTGCAGCCATCGGATCCCATTCGAGACCGGCGAAGCCGTCCTCCTCGATCCACGGCACATCGTCGGGGTTCACACCCACGGTACCGGTGAGCAGCACGTTGCACGGGGCCAGCCGGACCAGATTCTCGACTTGCGAACCCATCTCGGTCCCCTCGACCCGATGGGCGCCGTGGCGCGCCAGCACCAGCAGCGCGGGCTGGATCTCCTCGATGTACTTGAGGACGCAAGCGAACGGCTTTCCGATCAGCACCTGCGAGCCGACTTCCAAATCCGCATACGACTCCGCCATCTTCTCCGCGCGCATCAGGTTCGCCTTGCAGAGCTTCAACAGGCCCTTGTCGATGATGTTGTTGTGCAGCTCTTCCTGCTCTTCGAACTTGAACACACGGCTGGCCTGATAGCTCAGCACATCCTTGATGTTGTTGAACGCGATGTGGTGGAACTCGAGGTCGAAGGCGCTGCAGAACTGGACCCGGGCGTTGAATTCGCGCGCCAGGTCGAGCGCGACCCGGGCCGAGCGATAGCTGTACGAGCTGCCGTCCACGCACACCAGAAACAGGCCGCCCTCCAGCGGCGCATCGGTGCGCGTGATCAACAGATCCTTCTCCAGCCCGCGCATCACGCGAGATACGACCCCACCAAGCTGCGACTCCGGCTGGCGCCCCAGCCCATGCGCGCCCATCGCGCAGAGATCGTAGCCGTTGGCGTTGACCTCCCGCACGATCTCCTCGAAATGGATCCCTTCCAGCAGCTGCCGACGCAGCGGCACATCGGCCGCCCGGCACTTGGCTTCCATCTGATCGAGAAACGAGTCGCTGATCAGCTGCAGACCCTTCTCGATCAGCTTGTCGTGGATCTTACGCTGGCGCTGTATCTCTTCTTTCGGCTGGAAGCGGGCGGGCAGTCCCGACTCGAGCTGGCGAAAGCGCACATCGTGGAGCTTGGCCGCGTAGACGTGATTGCCGACGAGGGAGGCCTCATACCGCTTGGCGAGCTCGATGGCGCGGTGAATCGCGTAGTCGCACTCCTGCGAATTGTCGCACGGGACAAAGATCTCTGCGTACATGTGCCCCCCGGTTCCTGAAAGGACCAGCGCCGCGACGGTGGCTTTCTATACGGAACGACCGCGTTTCGTGAACGGAAGCGCGGTCGGAGCTACGCTTCGGATCGAACGTGCGACCCATCGCGGGTGTTGCCGGCGAAGCCCGGATATCAGCCTGCGATCGGGGTATTCGAGACTACAGCGATATGAGAATAGCTATTGTTGGCCAAAAAGCCGAGCGATAATAGCGACGGGTTCTGCGACTGTCAACAAATCCGCGCCCCTCGGGCTAGACCTCGGGGACGACCTGCTCTCCCTCCTCATCGTACAGCAAAATGGCGCTGACCGGGCAGGACGCCGCAGCCTCCAGCAGCGTGTCCAGGTCGGCTCCGTCGGGATTCGTGATGATGGCCAGATTGTCGTCGTTCAGCGCGAACACGTCCGGGGCGGCCACCATGCAATCCGCAAACCCCGCGCACAGGTCGGGGTCCACATCGATCAGAACGCCGTTGCGTTCCGAGAACTTCTGGTGTACGGGCTCCATAACTCCAATCCTCTAAAGACCTTGTAGCTCTTCGAGCCCCAGCTCCGATCGCGCCTGGTCCATCATCTCGACGGTGATCACCGCGACCCTGTGCTCGCGGGCCCAATCGGCATAAAGCCGGCGGACCATCCCCCGCACGAAACCGGGGATGCGAGCCAGACGCGTCTCCGCCGCTTCACTCCAAGAGGGCGCCGGCCCGTCATCGCGATGCGGTCCCTCGCCGCCGCTATCGAGGTGCGAGCCGACCGCGGCGAACGGCTCGGGCGCCGTGGCCGCCGTGTCTCCCACCGAAACGCAGAGGCTGCTGACCATCTGCGTCTCCATCGGATTCGTCAACATGGCGATCTCCCGCCGGCAGCGCGGACAGCGGAACAGGAGCGCCAGGCTGCCATCGCCGGGATCGGTCTTTTGCACCGACGCCATCTGAGCGTCGCACTCTACGCACAAGAACTTCATGTCGCCCGACCCTCGAAGAAGGTTCTGACCGCCGAGGCGACCTGACGAATCCCGCGCCCGACCGGCGACTCGGGGCGCTGCAACACGTCAGGGCGTCCGGCATCGGTCGCCGCGCCGAAGCGCGGATCGAAAGGCAGCGAAGCCAGCCGCTCAATCCCTTCGAAGCCGCGGCCGGCACCCTCGAACAGATCACCCACTTGCTCACAGTGCGGGCAGAGGTAGCCCGTCATGTTCTCCACGTAGCCGATAATAGGTATGTCGAGCTTGCGCGCCATCGTCAACGACTTGCCGACGATGAAGCGGGCCAGCTGGGACGGCAGGCTGACCATAACGAGGCCGCCCAAGCTCGGAACGATTTCGCTCAACGGCACGATGCGATCGGTGCCCGGAGCGAGGTCGAGGATGAGATAGTCGAGCTGGCCCCACTCGGTGTCCCCAAGAAATTCTCCCAGTGTGTTGGCCTCCAGCGTGCCGCGCCACAAGAAGCTCCCCTGCTTCGGGCCCGTCCAGTCCACTGGCGACTCTTCACTTGCCAGCAGCAGATCCATCGACATCACCCGGACCCCGGCGGCGCCGGAAGCCGGCTCAACGGCTTCGGCCGTGACGCGCAGCGGCGCGCGGCGGACGCCGAGCAGCCGAGCCATCGACGGGCCGTTGAGGTCGGCATCGAGCACCCCGACAGCGCATCCGTCGGCGGCCAGCGCAGCCGCGAGGTTGGCGGTGATCACGCTCTTCCCCACCCCGCCCTTCCCGCTCATCACGGCGAGCGAGTGGCGCACGTCGGCGAGTCGGCGCTCGACGCGCTGGCGGCGGACGTCGAGCTGGCCTTCGATGTCCGAGGCCGACGTCTCGGACACGTCGAAGTAGGTGCGGATCTTCTTCATCACGCTCAGAGATCCCAGGCGGCGCGCGCCAGCATCCAGGCGGTAACGGCCGCCACGAGGAACGGACCCAAGAAGAAATCGACGTTGGCCTGAACGAAGAGGTAGACGGTGCGGATGAACACGACGATGGCCAGCGCCATAGTGAACCAGCGAATCTGCCGCCAGATCAGCAGCGGAAAACCGACGGTAATCGCCAGCCCCAACGGCAGAAGTATCCAAGCATACATCGGTGAGTAACCGTGAAGGTTCCAGCCGCTTCGGTCTCCCATGGCAACGACCCGCGCCAGGTAGAGAACGCCGTAGCAGAAATAGACGATCGCGGCTTGCTGATACTTGCGCGTCCGCAGCCGCTCGGCGGCCGCTTCGGGCACGGCGGCGGCCTCGGTCTCCTGGTCTGAGTTCATGGACGCGCAGCCTAGATTGGCGCCGTGGACGTGTCAAGCGG
>JBFJOD010000172.1:0-5635 GCA_041617795.1 Gemmatimonadota bacterium
GATCTGATAGGCTGGTGGATAATGGGTCAGAAGAAAACGAAGATCGTGGTCAAGCTCGGGGAATGAGGGATTGACGATCTTGGCGGCCATGAAGTTGGCGAAGACTTCCTTGGTCCACACATCATCGAACCAGTCCATCGTCACCAGATCTCCAAACCACATGTGCGCGGTCTCGTGCGCTATCAGGCTCGCACGTCGCAGCCGCTCATCTTGCGTCGCCGCTTCGTCGAGTAGCAGGGATGCCGCTCGGTAGAGAACGGCGCCCGGGTGCTCCATCCCGCGATACTGGAATGACGGCACGAGAACAAAGTCGAACTTCTGAAACGGATAGACGATACCCGTATAGTCTTCCAGCCAGTCGATGGCTCGGTGATGAAGCTCGAAGATCGCCGGAGCGTTCGACGCCACTTTCGCGCTGTCTGTCTCTCGGTGAAACATGTTCAGGACGCGGCTGTCACGGGAATCGCTGAGGACATCAAATTTGCCCGCCACAAACGCGAAAAGGTAACTGCTAATCGGCAGCGTCTCGGCGAAGCGATAATGCGCACGCCCGTTTTCAATCCGCCGCGCCACGAGCGGTGCGTTCGCCACCGCCTTCCACTCCAGAGGAACCTCGAGACTCAGCTGATAACGAGCCTTCAGGTTGGGTTGGTCAATGCAGGGGATTGCGAAACGAGCGCGATCAGGGACAAAAAGCGTATACAGAAACTCTGCGTTTCGGTTGAGCGGTTCGTCACCTGCCAAGAATGAGATCTCGACTTCGTTTTCACCGCGGCCGAGGTAACGCGCCGGGACGACGATATGGCCGCCCTCCACGTGAAAGTCGACTTCGCTACCGGCGATGCTGAGGGAGCGGATGGATTCGCGGGGTTCTTGAAAGTCGATGACCAGCGGCTGCCGCGGATCAGTCAATCGGAAGCGGATGATCTCGCGTCCGCTTACGCGCTGCGAGACTGAATCGGGAATCGCCAGCTCGATCTCGTAACGCAGCTCCGCTAACGTCGCCGCGCGCTGGACCGCCAGTCGATAGGAGACTCCGGGTGAGATGTCGATATCCCGCTCAGTCCCGCAGCCGATCAACAGACAGGCGAGTGCAGCGAGGCCGGCAGCCAGACCTGGTGCTGGAATGCCGGCCCAGGTGCTAAGTGGGATCACTGGCTCCTAGCGCTCCGTGCTCAGCCCGCGCGTTCGTTGGCTACGGGCTGGCTGGCGAAGCGGGACGAACAACTTGATTAACGTAACCGGCCACGGCGTCCACGTCTCGGTATTTCAAGCCGTGCAGGCCCCAGTTTGGCATGCCGCTGGCATGGCCGACAAAGATGCGCTTCCGGATACCGTCAAGATCGCCAGCGTAGGCCCAGTCGTCGGTGAGAAATGTGGGCACCTGGATTTCGAACTGCTCGGCCCCGGCACCATCTCCGGCTCCGCGCCCGCCATGACACTTCTCGCAGCTTGATCTCCAAACCAGTCCACCGCGTTGCAGGCGAGCTTCGTCGCTCTCCCATGTCAGCGTATCGAACACGGCTGGATCGAACAGTTCTTCCGCCATCGCCACCGAGTCGGCGCGCGCCTGGCGCATCGCTTCCTCCCTCTCGGCCGGAGTCTCCTCGCTGGCGCAGGCGACTACGGAGGCGATGATAAAGCCCACCAGCCCGAAGCCAATTATGCTACGCATCGTTTCCCCCTAATCGCTCTTTATTAGATGACTGGCAGCGCACCCAGTGAAATGCCAATTCCGTGGCTTGTAGCGGCCCCAAGCGTCACTTAACCTCCCCGGGGCAAAACAGCACCCTCCGGCCACAACGCGAGGTTCTCGACGAAACGCAACCCGACTATGTCTTGCACGAATATTGCCAAAAATAGGTTAAGCATACGCGGCCGTAAATCCTCCGTGCCGAACCACAATCACTTGGACCACTGAGCAGACACCCATCGATACTGTTGCCGAAACGTTGAGCTACATAGAGCGACTTGGTGTTAAACAGTGGATGAGCTGTTTTGGCAAGGAAATGAAGTGGTCTTGGCTACTGTATTCGACTAACGGACCGATCTGCCGTGACCGTCTATCGCGCCGACCGGTCGTTCGTTCGCTTGTGCAAATGAAAGTGACACGTACGCTGTGTTTTCGACCTGAGCAAACACTTCTCGCGGAAATAGATGCTGCAGCGGAAACACGCGCGCGCATCTTCTTCTCGTTCGACAAGATTGACGGACAGCGCATCCAGAAGCTCCGCCGTTTGCTCAAGGCGACCCTCGGATACCTGGCCGAAGACCTCATCTAGCGTCTTGCGGGTAACTTCCTCGTACTGCTCCAAAAGACGGCGACCTGGCGACGTTAGCGCAAGCTCGACGGCCCGGCGATCGTCCGCGACCTGGTTGCGCACCAAGAAACCTCTGCGAACAAGACGGTCGACGGCCTTGCTGGCCGCGGCGTTGCTGACGCGCAGAAACGCCGCGACCTCACCGATCTTATACGACTCAGTGCGCGCAACGAGTTTGAGAAGTTTGAGCTGGGAGAAGCTGAGTTGCTCTCCGGAGACGGCCTTGAGCCGCTCTTCCATCAGGTCGTTGACGGCAGAAGCGAAGATGTGCGCACTGCCCAAGACATCCTGGATCAGCTGGATGCGGCTATTCGCAGCCATGGTGGGTTTCCTCGAATCGCCACGCCGGACGATGAACCCTCGCCAGACAGGAAAAGGACGTGTGTCCAAGAGCGCCTGGCGGCATCAATTGGGACACACGGCGCCATCCTACACCTCAGCGGATTCCGTGCCATTAGGCTTGCCAGCCACCAACTTTGTAACCCCAGCTTTCCCAAAAGTTTATCCAAGTTACCCCGGGGGCGCTCATGGGACAGCCCGCTGAGCTGGGTTATCCTGTCCCAGCAAGGTTGCGTCGCTTGACGTCCAGTTCGCCCCGCCGCCCGGTCATTCACTTCCCCAGCGATGATCAGAATGGAACAGGCGCCGCCAAAACCCGCCGCGCGCCGGCTATTGTGTCCCGACCGGCTCGCGGTCTAGTATTTGCCCAGTTGGATCGTGGTCACCCGCGTCTCGGCGGGGCCGACAAAGCCGACCTGCGCGAGGGTTCAATCATGAAGACACCGCGAAACAAAAGCCCGCGAACGAGCCCGGCGAGCGACAGCGGCGGCCCACCTTGTGCTGAGTCGCAGGCGGATGGCGTACCGTGCGAGGAACTCGGACAGGATTGTGAGGACTGCGAGAAAGCCGAGTCTCAAGCGGTCGTCGAGGCCCGGCAGGAATCAGAAGACGACAGCTGGGCGGTCTAATCGGGCAGAGCGAATGCCACGAGGTGGTCTCCCAGCGCAGTTCCCAAACCGCCGTGACCACCCGCAGCAATCACCACAAACTGTTTGCCATCGGGACGTAGCCGGTACGTCATAGGTGTGGCTTGCCCGCCGGCCGGCAGGCGACCTTTCCAAAGTTCCTTTCCGGTCTCGACATCGAGCGCCCGCAGATAATTATCCATCGTTGCGCCGATGAACACGACACCGCTGGCCGTAACGATCGGGCCACCAAGGTTGGGCGTTCCCCAAGTCAACGGCAGAGGCAGCGGCGCCAGGTCGCGAATCGTGCCCAATGTGACACGCCAGCGAACCTCGCCCGAGTCGATCGCGATCCCGACGAGCTGCCCCCAAGGCGGCGGCGTGCACGGCATTCCCAGCGGCGACAAGAAACCGGCCTCGCGGTTCATGCCATAAGGTGTTCCCTCTTGTGCGGTGAACGAGCCTTCGGCATCGGGTGCGCGCCGAGCCGCATCGAAATCGGCTCGCGGTATGAGTCGCACCCAGCTGGCGAATCGGTTCAAATTGACCACGAGTAGACGCCGCTCCGGATCAAAGGCGACCCCGCCCCAATTCGCCCCACCGATCATGCTTGGGTATTCCAACGTTCCGACCAGGCTCGGCGGCGTGAAGATTCCCTCGTAGCGAAAGCTCTCCATGCGCTCGCGGCACTTGCCGCGATCGAACGGCGTCAGCCCCCAGGCCGAATCTGGCGTCATCCGGCTGGGCAGCAGCGGCGGCGGTTTGAGCGGAAACGGCTGTGTCGGCCAAGTCGTTTCGCCGGGTACGTCACTGGTCGGGACAGGTCGCTCCTCGATTGGAAACAGTGGCTCACCTGTGTCGCGATGCAACACGAAGACATGGCCCATCTTCGTGACCTGGACGACAGCGGGAATCTCTGAACCGTTGCGGGAGATGCTCAGGAGGGTCGGTTGCGAAGCCAGGTCGTAGTCCCAGAGGTCGTGATGCACGACTTGGAAGTGCCAGACCAGCTGGCCGCTGGATGCGCGCAGCGCGACCAATGAGTTCGCATACACATTGCTGCCCGGACGCTCGCCGCCGTAGAAATCCGGCGCTGCGCTGCCCGTCGGGACAAAAACGAGGTCACGTTCGGGATCGGACGCCAACGGCGCCCAAGCGTTCCCAGCGCCGGTCCGTCGGGCGCTGCTTTCCTCCCAAGCATCCCAGCCCGGTGAAGCTGGACTGCGCGGGACCGGCTCGAACGTCCAGCGAAGCTCGCCAGTGCGGGCGTCAAAAGCGCGGACATCACCGCTCTCAACATCGACGCGCCGGTTGTCACCTTGAGCCGACCCAACCACCACGACGTCGTTTAGAGCCACCGGCGGCGAGGTCATCTCGTATTCGCCCGGCTCGACCTCGCCCACGCCGATCTTCAAGTCGACCTCACCGGCCCGACCGAACCCTGCGCACAGCTGGCCGCTTTTCGCATCGAGCGCCAGCAGCCGGGCGTCGAGCGTCGCCAAGAAGATCCGCTGGCGGCACGGTTCGTCTTCACCCGCACTGGGGTCCGTCCAGGCTTCGACGCCGCGGGACACCAGGTTCTCCGAGTATCTTTCGGTGAGATTGACCCGTGGATCGTAACTCCACAGCTCCTCGCCGGTCTCGGGGTCAAGAGCGATGACACGACTGAACGGCGTGCTGACGTACATCGTACCGTCGAGGATGATCGGCGTGGCTTCGAATGAGCTTTTCGACGGGTAGGCGCTCCCGTCGGATACGTCGCCGGTACGATGAATCCAGGCTATCTCCAGGTGCGAGACATTCTCTCGAGTGATCTGGGTCAAAGGCGAATAGCGGGTCCCGAAGGCATCGCCACCATATGCGGGCCAGTCGGCGACCGGGCCGCCCGACGCGACCTCGATCCCCGAGCTGCCGAGGACA
This sequence comes from Gemmatimonadota bacterium, assembly GCA_041617795.1. Taxonomy (GTDB): domain Bacteria; phylum Gemmatimonadota; class Gemmatimonadetes; order Palauibacterales; family KS3-K002; genus JBFJOD01. The sequence continues at coordinate 5,207 of JBFJOD010000172.1, forward strand.
GCAAGCGCCGCGATCAACAACGATACGAAGACAGCGAGCGCCACGATCCACTTGAGAAAATGGATGATCGTGCCTCGTTCAACCGCCAGCAGTGTTCGCATCGGCCTCCAGGGTAGGTCGGGCCGCTGACCCGACCGGGGAGCGCCTTCCCCTAGTCCGACGCTAGCTCCCTGCCCCAACGGCGGTCAAGGCGGGTTGCCTCAGCAGTTGGTATGCGACTTGCCGTCGCTGCCTTTGCGGACCGCCCAGCTCGCCAGTTCGGCGGGCCGCTTTTCCCCACCGGGCCCGCCGGGTTAGAATTGGTAAGTTACGCTTCAGTTGGAGGACTCGCGTGATCGAGAGGAGCTTCGTCGGCATGAATATCAGCTACGTCTTTTCCTTCGCGGACGCCGATAGCACAGACAAGCAGCTGCTAGGGGGCAAAGGAGC
>JBFJOD010000173.1:0-5552 GCA_041617795.1 Gemmatimonadota bacterium
AGGCTGATGACGCCCAAGGTCGCGTGCCGCTCGTCTTCCGCCATAGTCGGTCTCCCGCGAAATCGCTGCCCCGCCGCGGCGCCTCCGGCTTTCGCGTTCTCGGTATCGGAAGGCCGCCGGACGGCGGAGTCGAAGGGCCGGTCGGATGGTGGGCGCGGCTGGGATTGAACCAGCGACCCCTACGATGTCAACGTCTTGGGCAACGCATATAACTTATTGATATGACGATCAATAATTAAATAAGGCTCATTCGTTGCCCAGCAGGTGCCCAGATCCGTCAGAAAAATCAGTGACGCAGACTGGACGGATTGGAGCTCGGAAGAAATATGCAAGGCTGAAGCTACGACACATAAAAGCATAGGACCGATATTCCGACCCTTGCTAACCGGTGGCTGGCTCCTGCTGTCTGGAGCACGATCGTAGAAGGAGCGGCGTTCGCCTGTTCTGCCGTCTCCGCGATTGCTCTACGGATTTTTTTCTGTCGGGCTTTATCAGCCGTGCGAAGCCTCTTGCGGCCCGCAGCCGAGACATTTCATCAAGGATTCGCGCGTCGCCGTGGTCACGAAGCAAACGCCATCGACGATCTTGGTATGCTCGTCATCCCACTTGGTCGAGCCATAGTCCCAGCCGATGAGGTGGACCTTCTTCTCCCGATCCGCGAGCAGTCGCCGCAACTTTCGACTGAGCGCGCCTTGGAAATTGGAGAGCACGCGAAGATCGCTGTCGCCAGTGACCGCCAGCAGATCGTGCATCGATACCCTTTCTCCCCGACGGGCGAATACCTCCAGACGCCGGCCGTGGTTCTCGGCCAGGCCGTGCAGCAGCCTGGCCACCAGGTCGGGGCTGAGGTCTATGGGCCGTCTCCATAGATCCGAGGCCGTCGTGACCTTCTTGGCGGGTTCGGACGTGGAAGGGCGACGAATTGCACGATCTCGTGTTCCGGTGACCTGGATATCGGCGATTTCTGGCATGGGGAGGCTGTCTCCTGTGCTATGTGGCCACGCGGCCATTCAAGGGAAAATCAAAGAAGCCCTCGCGAGCGTGTCGAGTTACCGGTGAAAGCGGTTCGTCCGACGGGAAGTCCAGCGGCGGTTCCTCGGGCCCCTCGCTGTCGGGCATCAAGGGAGCGCGCGGGGGAGGTTCTGGCGTGGATCGGCCGGCGGTCTCGGCGGGTCCACTCCGCTAAAGAGACATCGTGCTTTCCTGGGACGAGCAGACCCGAGGTTCCGACACGCAAGCACGCGCACCCAGTCTGCCACCGCCATTAGGCGGATGAAGCTCGGCCCACTCGCCGCGACACTGCGCATGGTCGCGCCTCTATTTCGAGTCTTGAAGCACCTGCGTCGGCAAAGGCTCATGTGGGACAAGCGAGGATTTTGCCTCGTCGCCCCAAGCCGCCACGCGCATCCTGACGAGTTTCTTGGACTCCTGTTCGGCGCCGGACGGACGTTCCCACACGTGGAGGCCTTCGTCGTCGAGGAAGAATGTGTGCTCGCCGAAATTGGATTCCAGTTCGGAGATCGCCGGATGATCCTGGGCGATCACCGTTGCACCCGTTTGTCCTACCACTTGCTTGATCTGCGGTTCGCTCAGCTTCATCGTTCATTCCTTTCTTCGTATCACGGTCGCGGTGCGATTGCTGTTCCGCCAATGGCTGGCGTGGATCGCAGAGGCACCGCGTTCGGTCGCACCGGCATCTAAAGCCGGCCGGTGGTCACGCGACGGTCGCCTCAAGGCATGAAACGCGGCAATCTCTCGATAGATTTGCATTTCATGGCTGCTGGACCTGATGAGCAGGTGCCCGAGGCCCGCAACTGCTCTCGCGGGATCCGCAGGCATACCCCGAACTCGCGTTCGGCTCTCGCTTGGATCTTGCGCCGTGCCAACGTTTCAGGCGCTGTGAAGCTTATGATAATCTCTCATATGTTTACATCTGATAAATTCTCAAGTCTAATCTTTCGTGATATAAGGAAATTGGTATGAAAGCTATCGGTGGTGGCCAGCGCAACCGGCGGCGCCGCAAAGGCCGGTCGGCTCAGACCCAGGAGTACTTCCAAGAGGTGCTCCTGGCCTTGCGCCGCATCATCCGTGCGACCGATCTCCATTCGAGACATCTGTCAAAGCAGTACGGCCTAACCACGCCGCAGGTCTATGTCCTGCAGGCGATCGATGACCTCGGCGAGGTGACGACGGGGCAACTCTCCGGGCGCGTCAATCTGAGCCAGGCCACGGTCACGACGATTCTCGATCGCTTGGAAAGCCGTGGTCTCGTTGAGCGTTATCGCAGCCTTGCCGACCGACGCATCGTGCATGCGCGTCTAACGACGCAGGGACAGAAAGTTCTCAAGAACGCTCCACCGCTTCTCCAAGAGCGCTTCATGGCGGCCTTCGAGTCATTGGACATCGCCGCTCAGGATCGTACGGTGAAGACTCTGAAAGAGGTGGCGGACATGATGGGTGCGGGGGACCTCGATGCGGCCCCGCTGCTGGCCGTCGGCCCGCCGGCAGCCGACGCAGATGCATTCGACGGTCGGAGCCGGCGCTCCGGCCTGAAATCGCCAACCAAGGCATCGCTTGAAGACCGCAGGAGTCTAAGTGATCGCAAACGGCCGGCGCCGGGGCGGCCCAAGCGACGGTCGTCCACAAGGACTTCGGACCAGCCACTCAAGCCCTCGAAGTAAGGAAGAAGTGCGGATTATGTTGATCGGCACCACGGCGACCGTCTTGATGTCCCTCATTGGACCGGGCCTGATCGCATTTGCGGTGGTGCTGTGGTTCGTGATCGGCTGGCGGCGGAGACGCCGCCGTCAAGCGCGACTCGAGCGAGGGTTCCAGCGGGCGCGCGGGGTGGAGCGGACCGGGAGCGGCATACAGGGAACCCCTTACAGTCTCTATGGCACATCGTCGTGGGACGACGTCTCCCGCCACAGGAGATGATATCCCCCCTACGATCTCAACGTAGCACCTGAATCAAGGTTTGAGCACACCCTTAGTAAAGGTGGGGTCGTGTGTTCAATTCACTCCGGCGGCACAACTACTTAACAAATCTTTTAGAATTGTTCCAGCGCGTAAGTTGCGCGCAGCGAGCATTCCTTTGGCTAGCCTATAAACCCAACCTTTGGACACTGACTTCCGAAGTTGGGGGGACTCCTGCTGCGGTTGGCAGCTGCTTGGGACGAAGATTTCTAGCCAGTTGCGATCGTTTACGGCCCCTCCACGGTGACCTTCAGCACCCGAAGCTACTGTCGATTTCCACCAGCTCAACGGGACCGCGTCCCCTGACTTGGTGGAGGAGCTTTAGGTGTCCCGCTTGACCCCGCAGCATGTTCGCGGGTGACGAAGAATTACGCAGAGGTAAAGATCTCCTGCTTATCATGGATCAACGACTTCAAGCGAATTGAGAGACCTTTATCGCCCTATTGGAGTTGCGTGCAAACCGAACCTCGCAGTCGGGGCCGGGTCGGTGAATTTCAAATCTTCCCAGAGTTGGCTTGGGCCGTCTGAAACTGCGGAAGCGGAAGGAGGGCTCAAAATGAAGCGTGCTTCTCTCATTGCGGCGGTGTCGTTCTGTCTCACTTTCGTCACCGGACCACCGTCTTGGGATTTTGAAGCAAGCGCGGCGGAGCTCGTGAGCGTCAACGACTCGGGAACTGACAGCGGGAACGGGCGCTCTTCCATGTCCTTCATTCACACCAATCTCAGCGCCGATGGGACCAAGATAGCCTTCTGGAGCTTTGCCAGCGACCTCGGGCCGAACGACACCAACGGCTTTGCCGATGTTTACGTCCGGGACCTCAGCGCGGGAACGACGACGCTGGTGAGCGTCAACGACCTGGGAACGAGCGGTAATGGGGACTCTTCGAATGCCGTCATCAGCGCCGACGGGACCAAGGTCGCCTTCTCAAGCAGAGCCGGTGACCTCGGGCCGAACGACACCAACGGCTTTACAGATATTTACGTCCGGGACCTCACCGGGGGAACGACGACGCTGGTGAGCGTCAACGACTTGGGGGCGAACGGCGGGAATGGGAGTTCTTCGAATGCCGTCATCAGCGCCGAGGGGACGAAGGTGGCTTTCCTTAGCGATGCCACCGACCTCGGGCCGACCGACACTAACGGCCTGAGGGATGTTTACGTTGCTTCGTTCGGCGGGCCGATCGAACTGATAGCAAATCTCATCGCCTTCGTGGTCGACTTGAACCTGAGCAAAGGTATCACCAACAGCCTTGACGCCAAGCTCGATGCGGTCGAGAAAGCCCTTGCTGACGCGAACGCCAGCAATGACGTGGCGGCAATCAATGCCCTGGGAGCCTTCATAGCGGCCGTGGAGGCCCAACGAGCGAAGAAGGAAATCACTGATGCCGAAGCCGACGCTCTTGTCGCGGCGGCAGAGCAGATCATCGACTTGCTAAGCGTTTGACGGTGAGTACGTCCCTGACGGGACGCTTCTGCACACCCGCAATGGCCCCGCCATCGCGGCGGGGCTCACCGTTTCGGCCTTTGGTGGCGTTTATCCGACGATAAAGCGTCCGCCCTGAAAAACACTTAAGCGACTGATTCTTGGAAATCGGGTAGTCGCGTCCCAGTATCGGGTTTTGCCATGGTCTCCAGGAGGCGTGCCAGAAGGCGGGCAACATGAAGCCTGAGCTTCTTGAGGATGAGGTGCAGGTTGTGGCCGTCATAGGAGCTCCCTTCGAAGGCCCTGGCGGCCAGGAAAAGGCTTCCCCTGTCGGTTGCCGCGATTCCGAGCTTGCTGCCGAACTCGTGGCGCATATGGGTTTTGCCTTTGGCAATCCAAACCACCTCCGGAGCATATACGATGTAGAGCTTGTTCTTGTCTCCCCGCTCTTGCTTGAGCAGCCGCTCGGCGGGGAACTCGGCGTGCAGTACGCGGAGTGGACACGTTCGAACAGTCCCAACTGCAGGATTTCAACTTCAGAGCGTTCGCAATGGCGAGCGCAAAGTGCTTTAAGCACCAGGAGCACCGCGAGCTATGGCTCGAGGGCTGCCGCAAGGCGGGGTTCGAGGTATGAGCATCCCAGATTAACCGCACCGATCTTCATAGGTTTTCCAAGCACACAGGTACGCTCAGGATCGGCACTTCCTCAAGTAGGCAATCAGAATCATCGACTTCCCTTCAGGGTCACTTTTCCCCGTACAGGCCGTAGTCATGTCTCGCCCCCTTCATAGGGTAAAGCCGACATTCGATCTGCGCGTCCCGCGCGCAACGTCTCAGCATAAGACCCTTTTTGGTCCGAAAACAAACCCTGAACAGGAGCGATCGTTCTGCCCAGCTCTTGCCATGATTTTTTTGGGCAGTGGGAGGCAGTTCGCGGTGCGTTCCGGTCGCGAAAGGCCCCGCAGCGACTCGGCAGTCGCAGTTAACTGCCATGAAAACAAAGGAAAAGATGGTGGGCGCGGCTGGGATTGAACCAGCGACCCCTACGATGTCAACGTAGTGCTCTCCCGCTGAGCTACGCGCCCGCTGGCTGCCAATCGGCACGGGGGAGGTTCTACCTATCCCGCCGTTCGCTTCGGCGCAAGAGGCGAGG
>JBFJOD010000174.1:0-5514 GCA_041617795.1 Gemmatimonadota bacterium
GCGGCGGCCGGCACACTGGCGTGGTATCTTCCCTACTTCCTGTCAGGTTTGATGGAAAGACTGATGAGGCCACCGCTGGAAACGGCAGCGACCGTCAAGTTCTTATCGGGTTTTGTCCTCTGCCCGCTGACTTATGTGGCCTGGATCGGGCTCGCCGCCGAGCTGGCTGGTATCGCGGCGATGGGGGTGGTGGCGCTGGCGCTGCCGCCACTGGGCTTCGCCGCGCTGCGTTGGTGGGACCGGGCCCGCACGGTCCGGGAAGAGCTTGTCGTTGCGTTGAGGCTGGGCCGGCACCCGAAGTTGGCCCGGCGTCTTTGGCGCGAGCGCGAGGCGCTGGCCGACGAGCTGAACCGGCTGGCGGCGGATTGGGCGGAGAGCCTCGAGCCGGCGGATGGACCGGCGCGGGCGCTGCCGGGCGCGAACCACGTAACCGGGAGAGACGATGGCCGGATCGGCTGAAGCGGCGCCGGGTGGTTGGCTGAGCGCGCTGGGGCTCCATCGCCGGGAGCTGCGAAGCTGGGCACTGTACGATTGGGGAAACTCCGCCTTCGCCACGACTATCATGGGGGCGGTGCTGCCCATCTACTATGCTCGGGTGGCGGCAGGCCATCTGGCGGGCAACGTGGCAACGGCCTACTGGGGGACGACGACGGCCCTGGCGATGGCGATCATCGCCGTTGCGGCCCCGGTTCTCGGCGCCATGGCGGACTACATGGGCGCCAAGAAACGTTTCCTGGCGGCGTTCATGCTGCTTGGCGCCATCGCCTCAGCCAGCCTCTACCTGGTCACCGAGGGCCAGTGGTTCCTCGCCTCATTGCTGTTCATCTTCGGCAACATCGGGTTCAGCGGTGCCAACGTCTTCTACGATTCGTTGCTCCCCCACGTCGCGTCCGAGGACGAAGTCGACCGCGTCTCCACCGCGGGCTATGCGTTGGGCTATGTAGGTGGCGGCATCCTGCTGGCCGTGAACCTGGTGATGATTCTGAAGCCTGGTCTGTTTGGGCTTGCCGATGCCGGAATCGCCACGCGCGCCGCCTTTGTCAGCGTGGCAATCTGGTGGGCGGGCTTTTCAATCCCAATCCTCCGCAACGTCAGCGAGCCGCCGCGACGGCTGGAAGCGGACGAGACGGCGCGTATCAATCCCGTGCGGGCCGGGTTCAGCCGTCTGTTCGAGACGATACGTGAGATCCGTGCCCATAAAGAGCTGCTCAAGTTTCTCGTGGCGTTCTGGTTCTACACCGACGGCATCTGGACGATCATCAAGATGGCGACGGTGTATGGCACCGAGATCGGGCTGGGCGAATACACGCTTATCGGTGCCTTCTTGCTGGTTCAGTTCCTGGGGATTCCGTTCACTTTCATGTTCGGGGCGCTGGCGGGTCGCATCGGCGCGCGCAACGACATCTACATCGCGCTCGCCGTCTACGCCGTGATCTCCTGCTTTGCCTACTTCATGACACAGGCCTGGCACTTCTGGGTGCTGGCCGTTGGCGTGGCGACGGTTCAGGGCGGATCCCAGGCGCTGAGCCGCTCGCTGTACGCCAAACTGGTGCCGAAAGGCAAATCGTCGGAGTTCTTCGGCTTCTTCAGCGTCTTCTCGAAGTTCGCTGGGATCTTCGGGCCGTTGGTGGTCGGCCAATTGGCTTTGCTCGCGGGCTCCGGCCGATACGGCATCCTCAGCCTGGTCGTCTTCTTTGTCGGTGGCATCCTGCTGCTGTCCCGGGTCGACTTGGAGGCGGGCCGCCGGGCGGCGTTGCGCGAAGATGCATCGCTTCGCCCCGTGATGTCCGGCACGGCGACCTAGATGAAACGGAAGGGCGGAATGGGTTCGACGCCGAAGAGGTCGCGCACGGCGCGGCGTACCGAGACGTTCAGCGAGTCGGTGATCCGTGAGATGACGCGGGTGGCCAACCAGCATGGCGCGCTGAATCTGGCGCAGGGGTTCCCCGATTTTCCGGCGCCCGAGTTACTGAAGGAAGCGGCGGTGACGGCGATCCGCGCCGATATTAACCAGTACGCGATCACATGGGGCGCGCCGCGATTGCGCCGGGCGCTGGCCGACAAGTACCGGCGACTCTACGGCATGGAAGTGGACACGGAACGAGAGATCACCGTGACCTGCGGCGCCACGGAAGCGATGGCCGCAGCGATGCTGGCGCTGATCGATCCCGGCGATGAGGTGGTGATCTTCGAGCCGTTCTATGAGAACTACGGGCCGGACGCCATCTTATGCGGCGCCAAGCCCGTCTTCGTCCCCAGCGGTGCGGATGGCGCCTTGGATCTCGATCGAATCAAAGCGGCTTTCGGAAAACAAACGCGCGGACTAATCCTCAATACGCCGAATAACCCCAGCGGCCACGTGTTCAACCGCGAGGAGCTGGAGTTTCTGGCGCGGCTCTGCTGTGAGCACGATGTCATCGTCTTCACCGACGAGATCTACGAGCACATCATCTACGGCCACCAACACATTCCCATCGCGACGCTGGAAGGCATGCGTGCGCGCACCGTGACCGTCAGCGGATTGTCGAAGACCTTCAGTGTCACGGGCTGGCGCGTCGGTACGATCGTGGCGCCGGCCGAGTTCACCGCGGCGATACGCAAGACCCACGACTTCCTGACCGTTGGTGCACCAGCGCCACTCCAGGAAGCGTGTGCCGTGGGACTCGAGCAACTCGATGCGTCTTACTACCAGGAGTTGGCGAGTGCCTACCAGCGGCGGCGCGATGTGCTCTACAGTGGATTGATCGAGGCCGGTTTCGCCTGCGCGCGTCCCGACGGTGCCTACTACATCCTTGCCGACTTCTCCGCGCTCAGCGATCTGCCCGATGACGAGTTCGCGCTCTGGCTCACACGTGAGATCGGCGTCGCACCGGTGCCCGGTTCCAGCTTCTATAGCCAGCCGGAACGCGGCCGGCAGCAAGTCAGGTTCGCCTTTTGCAAAACGATTGAGATGTTGGACGAGGCGGCCGGGCGGCTGGGGCGGTTGCGCGGCTAGCCCCCAATATATCGCGTTACAGAAACTTGACGCCCACAAGATTTGGGGTCATACTGATGATCCATGGGGTCGTTCCTTCCTTTTTCTCTTCTCAATCGCATCCGGGACGTTGGTTAAGTGTCGGTTTAATACGCGTGTATGGGCTCACTGATGCAACGCTAACACAACTGCGACTGAAGGTCTTGGTAGTAACAGAGCGGGCGGAACGCCACGAACCTGCACATCTGTTTTAGTGTAGGGAGTAGGAGGCGGCGGAGGTACTGGGGAGTACGGTAGTCCACGTTTCTGGAGGTTTCTTCTTGATTCTGCCAAATGTGCGCGCCTCGTTCGGATCCGAAGATGTCCAGCTATTGCTGGGCCTCCTAACGGAACGGACGCGGCGAAGTCGGCAGTTCTGGGAAGGTCGGCTGGCGGAAGAGGGTCTGGACTCGCTGCTGGATGAACCCGAGGCGATGGCAGGGGTCATGCAAAGCGGCGGTGTGAGCCAAGTTTCACCGAAGTTGGCGTTCTACGTGATGGTGAGGCACACGCTGTTGGAGTCCGGCCTCGACAACGCCGAGTTGGCGGACTACGTCGCCGCTTTGTTGGTGGAGTTTGCGATGGCGGGGCGCGCCTATCGGATCGCGCGCTACGACGACAGGACGTACCGTTATCTGGTGGAACTGGTCAGCGACCTTGAAGGTGAGAGTTCCGAACGCCGGAGATTTCTCTTGCGGGCACACCTGGGGAACTATTCGCTGTGGCTGTCGGGGCTTTTTCCCGACTACGTGATCGCCCGGGTCCAGCGGCGGGGCGCGCCCGGCATCGGCTATTACGAGGATCTAGGCTCCGCGGGGTACAAACTGGCCAGCGCGTCGGACCTGGCGAATCGGTACGCGCTGGCGCGTCTCTACACGGAAGTGGCGGACGATTTTCGCGCGGTGCGCCGCGCGTTGAACCGAGTGTCCGATCGCTTCTTCTTCCCGGTTTCGCCTTCACCGATCGACCGACTGCTTCGTCAGGCGGTCGATGATTCTCAGTCCAATTGAGCTGGTCGAGAAGCGGGAACCCGCTAACTGAGCTTGGGTAGGGGAAACGAGGGTGCTGGGACGGATGTGGCGGCGGAGTGACCTGCCGAGCTGGGTGGCTGGCGCCCGGAATTGGCAGAAACGGCGGTAATCGCCGCACAACAGTGTAGTCAGTATCACCGAAGGGGGCTGAACGCATGGTCGCGCAGGGACTGGACATCATTGGCCTGATCCGTGAGAAACAGGATCCACGGGGATATCAGGACCTTCACTGGGAAGGCTCGTTTACGGATTACCTGCGGATCGTCGAGGAAAATCCTCTCGTTGCGCGGAACTCCTTCCAGAGGCTGTACGACATGGTTCTGTCATACGGTACGGAGGAGTACAGCGAGTACAAGAAGAAGATCACCCACTACAAGTTCTTTGAGGATCCGTTCGAGAACGGCAGAGATTCGATCTTCGGGCTCGATATCGCGCTGATGAGATTGGTCCAGACGGTCAAGGCGGCGGCGATGGGCTACGGACCGGAGCGGCGCGTCGTCCTGCTGCACGGGCCTGTCGGCAGCGCCAAGTCGACGATCGTGCGCCTGCTGAAAAAAGGACTGGAGCACTACTCGCGAACGCCGGACGGCGCGCTCTACACGTACCGGTGGGTCGGCGAAGGCGCCACGGCTCCCCGGTTGCCGGATGAGCTGGCAGGCTCGCCGGAAGCGGCGGCGCGCGCCCAGGAAGAGGGTATGCCGTGCCCGATGCACGAGGAGCCCCTGCACCTGGTGCCTTCGAAGTTCAGGCAGGTCTTCTTGGACCACGTCAACGAAAAGATCTCCGACCAGCGGCGTATCGTCGTGGAAGGCGATCTCTGCCCCGCCTGCCGGTTCATGTTCAACCAGTACATGGATCGCTACGACGGTGACTGGACCAAGGTGATCGAGCATATCCGAGTCAAGCGGCTGCTACTGACCGAGCAGGACCGCGTCGGCATCGGCACCTTCCAGCCGAAGGACGAAAAGAATCAGGACTCTACAGAGCTGACGGGCGACATCAACTATAGAAAGATCGCGATCTACGGGTCGGACTCGGATCCGCGCGCCTTCAACTTCGACGGCGAGTTCAACATCGCCAACCGCGGCCTGATCGAGTTCATCGAAGTGCTGAAACTAGATGTGGCGTTCCTCTATGACCTGCTGGGCGCTTCACAAGAGCACAAGATCAAGCCGAAGAAGTTCGCGCAGACCGACATCGATGAAGTTATCATCGCGCATACCAACGAACCGGAGTACCGGCGCCTGCAGAACAACGAGTTCATGGAGGCGTTGCGTGACCGGACCGTGAAGATAGACATCCCCTACGTCACGCAGCTTGACGCGGAGATCGACGTATACGAGCGCGACTTCAACAAGTACCGTGTGCGTGGCAAGCACATCGCGCCACACACGATCGAGATGGCTGCGATGTGGAGCGTGCTGACGCGGCTGGAGGAGCCGAAGAAGGTCAATTTGACGCGGCTACAGA
>JBFJOD010000175.1:0-5382 GCA_041617795.1 Gemmatimonadota bacterium
GCGACCCGGGACGCTTTCGGAAAGGCGTTGTTGCAACTCGGGCAGGAGGACCCCGAGCTGGTTGTGGTGGATGCCGACGTCTCGAACTCGACGCGCACCGATTATTTCGGAAAGGAATTCCCGGATCGGTTCTTTCAGGTCGGTATCGCCGAATCCAACCTGGTCGGTATTGCCAGTGGCCTCGCCGCATCCGGCAAGAACACCTGGGTCGCCAGCTTCGCCTGTTTCATGATGTGCAACGCCTTCGATCAGCTCCGTATGTCGGTCGCCTTTCCCAAGACCCCGGTCAAGGTCGCCGGCAGCCATAGCGGTATCTCCATCGGACAGGACGGACCGTCCCAGATGGGAATCGAGGATGTAGCCCTCGCCGCGGCGCTCCCCGGATTCGCCGTCGTCGTGCCGGCTGACGCGCCGTCCACCGACCGCGCGACACGCGCTCTCCACGCTTGGAATGGACCAGCGTACTTACGGCTCGGACGGCCCAAGGTCCCCATCGTTTACAAAGACGAATCGCTGCTCGACAAATTCGCGATAGGCAAGGCGATGACTTTGCGCGATGGCCACGACATCACGCTGATCGCCAACGGTATCCTGGTAGCCGCAGCCCTGCAGGCCGCCGAGCTAATGGCTGAACGCGGGATAGCCGCGCGCGTAGTCGATTGCCACACGGTAAAGCCGATCGATGCCGATGCTCTGGAGCAAGCGGCCCAGACGACCGGCGCTCTGGTCGTTTGCGAAGAGCACCTCGCCTCCGGCGGCCTCGGCTCTGCGGTCGCCTACGTCGTGGCCAGTCGCTGTCCGGTCCCCATCGAGTACGTGAATATCGGTGACACCTATGCTGAATCCGGCTCGCCCGAGGCTCTGTTCGAGAAATACGGGCTGACCGTCCAGCACGTGATCGCCGCTGCGGACCGCGCGCTACAGCGAAAATCGCAAGGCTGAGCCGCCTCAATTTGCGCCGACTCCCACCCAACAGATAAGTTTCTGTCGTTCAACCACACCCAACCGAAACGGGAGGTCTCAGTGAAGTCGACAGTGGCACGCTCAATCTCCGCAACATTCGCAATGACCCTTCTTACAGCTTCGATGGCCGCTGGCCAGTCGGCTGAGAAGATCCTCGAAACAGCCCAGGAACGCTACGAAAAGCGTATGAAGGGCATCGACAACTACACGATCGTCCAAGAGGTCATGGGCTTCCAGGTTTCCACATATTTCGAGAAGCAGATGGTGGACGGCCGGCCGGTGTTTGTCGTGAAAGAGCGCTTTGGCGGAGGTCAGCAAGAAGACTTTTCAGAGATGTACCACGACTTCATGCAGATCGCTGACCGGGCCAAGGTCGAGCGTAAGGAGAAAGTCAGCGGTTTCGAGTCGCACGTTCTCACGATCGAGGATTTCAGCGGCCTCGATTTCGCCGAAGATGATGAATTCGAGCCGAAAAAGGGGACTTTCTATCTGGACACGGGCGATTACATACTCCGCAAGATGGTCATTGAAGGCACGCTCGAAAACGAGGGCCGCCGAGCCCCGGTAACGATGGAAGCTCTGTTCCTCGATTATCGCGATGTCGATGGAGTGCTTCACCCCTTCCGTACGCAGATGAACATGTCGGGGATCGCCGATGGCATGTCGGAAAAGGACATGGAGGAAGCTCGCAAATCGCTCAAGGAACTGCGTGAACAGATGGCCGAGATGCCCGAAGATCAGCGGGCGATGATGCAGAAGATGATGGGCACGCAGATCGAGCGGCTGGAGGAGATGGTTAACTCCGGTAACTTCGAAATGACGATCGAAGTCAAAGAGCTACGCGTCAACCAGGGCCCACCTCAGAACTAGAACGACTGCCGCGAAGTCTGTTCCAGCGCGCCGCCCCCGTCATGGTGGCGGCGCGCTGGCCGGGCTCAGATGCGACGGAACCGGCAGAAGAGGAACTGCTGCGCGACTCCCGAGGGGGTCACGTGATCCTGCAAGCGGTGGTCGACAAGCTCCATGTCCGCCCCCAAAACTTCCTGCAGCGAGTCGATATCGAATCGCCGCACATTCAATCCGCTGCAGCGAGTCGGTCCCTGCGGCCCGAACGTGGCGATCACGGCTTGTCCCTGATCTGAAAGCGCGGTGAGCAACGCATTTCGGTAGGCTTCCATGTCCGCGGGCTCTGTCAGAAAATGCAGCACAGCGCGGTCATGCCAGAGATCCCACTGATGCCGCGACTTGAACTCGGTGACGTCGCATTCGATCCACTCGACCCCGGCAGCACGGGAACCAAGACGCTGCCGGCACTCTCTCAGTGCCGCCGCCGCAACGTCGAGCACACCGATGTTGTGGTATCCTAGGGTCAAGAGCTGATCGACGAGCGTCGAGGTACCGCACCCGATGTCCAGGATGCGCGCGCCCTGTCCTAGCCCCGCAGCCTCGATGAAGCGAATCGAGGTCTCCGGCAATGGTTCGAACCAGCTTAGCTCGCTGGGAGCCTTCTTGCTGTAGACCCGTTCCCAGTGCGCGCGACGATCCACGCAATCGATCTCCTATACCTCATGAGCGATGGACGCTTCAGCCAACGCAACACGGATCAATTGCAGTTCATGACGCTCGACCCGCTGGGGTGCATGTAGTAGCTGCAGTTGCCGTCGCCACCCAGGCCGCCGAACGGCGTTCGCCGCGTGTAGTTACTACCGCCAGACGCGGCGGCGGCCGCCTGTAAATTGAACATGGCCGGTCCACCCTCATAGCCACCGATCCCCTGCCAGTTGAGCCAGTAGCGACCCGGCTGCACGTAGCCGAACAGCTGCTGCAAGTACAGCACTTCTTGCTGGTGGATCTCGCGGCCGTTGATGAAGACGCCCGTGCCCCCACCCGACGCGTCGGGTTGCAGCGGTCCGCCGAGCTCGAGATTCGGCAGGATCTGCCCCAGCGTGGGGCCGCCCTCCATCCCCCACAGACCCGAGAAACCGTCATACCAGTAACGGCCATCGGGGATGGCCGCGCTGGTGGGTATGCCGAGCCGTTGCTGCAGCGTCTCGATGGACTCGCGGCTGACTGCTGTGCCGTTCACGAAGACGCCCTGGCCGCTGGCGATGTTCGGCACTATCGCGCCACAAAAAGCGAAAACTGTGGCCAAGATCGCAATTCGCATTTCGTATCCTCCTTCACTCGATCGCCACACTCGGCTGGCCCGAAGAGTCAGGCCATCCGAGTGCGCTGCGACATAGCCTGAGAGACAATCTAGATTCCGGCGCGGCTGACGCCAAAGAGTTTCAGTCCGCTTCAAGCTCGTTCAGCGAATCCGGCCAGTCATCCTTCAGTATCCGCGACAGCGCCCGGTCGCGCAGCAGCTTGCCGCCGGTCTGACAGCGGGCGCAGTAGTTGACCTCGTTCTTCGCATAGACGATCCGCTGGATCGGCGAACCGCATTCGGGACACGGTTTCCCAAACTTGCCGTGCGCCTTCATCGCCGGATGAAACGCCGTGACCTTGTCGGGAAAGCCGTCGCCCAGCTCCGAGCGCAGACGCTCGATCCATTCCCGCAGGCTAGCACGCGTGCACTCGTACAGCCGTTCCAGCTCGGCGTCGCTCAGTTGCCCGGTGCGCTTGACCGGCGAAAGTCTGGCGGCGAGCAAGATCTCATCGGAGTGCGCGTTACCGACGCCGCTGATGATGCGTGGGTCGGTGAGCGCCCGCTTGAGCGTTCGGTTCTCGCGCCTGAGCGCCGCACTGAACTCTTCCAACCCGCACTCAAACGGTTCGATTCCGCCTCGCTCGAATTCCGCCAAGCCGGCGCCGCCGAGAACGACATGTAGTGAGGCGCGTTTCTTCGTGCCCGCTTCGCTGAGCAGCAGGGTGCCATCCTGGAAATCGAACGCCGCCAACCCCCACTTCCGCGGCACGGCTGCCCCGCGCTTCTTCCAACGAAAGCGGCCCGCCAGCATCAAGTGGAAGACGAGGAACAGATCGCCTTCCAGCTTCCAGACGATCCGCTTGGCGATCCGGCTGATACCGCGGACCCGCAGTCCCTCGACGGCAGAGACCGGCGGATCGTAGGTCTTGAGCAGCGAAGGCGACTGGATTCGGGCTCGTTGCAATCGCTCTCCGGCGATCCGGCGCTCGAGCGCCTCGACGTAGATCACGACCTCCGGCAGTTCAGGCAAGGCTTATTGGACGGACCTGGCCTGCTCCGGCCACTCGCCGTTCAGGAATCGGTCGATGGCGGCCAAGACCAGCTCCGCTTGCTCCACCATTGGCAGGTGTGCGGCGCCTTCCACGGTCAACAGCCGGGCCTGTGGGAAGCTCCGAGCCCACTCCCGGCCCCCCTCGTAGGGCGCGTTGCGATCGCGCGTACCGTGGATGGTCAGGACTGGCGCCTCTAGCCGCGCCGCCTCGGCGCGCCAGTCGTATTCGCCGATCGACGCCATCTTCGCCTGAAAGTGCCGGTCAAGTTTGTGCAGCCATTCGTTCGCTAGCTCGGCCGGTGGCAGGTCGTAGCTCTCGATCTTGCTGGTGTCACCAAACAGAGTCGGCTTGAAGACCTGCCAGTACTCGCGATAGAAGCGTACCGGCTCTCGTTCACGGACACCGGTCGCGACCAACTCCTCCAGCCGCTGCAGTCCCACTGAATCCACAGCCTCCTGATATGACTTAATCGCCTCGGCCCGATACGGCGCGTCCGCTCGCGGCGGCACCGGCCCGATCTGCACGATGCGCTCGACCCGTTCCGGGTGCTCGAGCGCGTACATCGCCACCATCATCCCGAGATAAGACCAGCCGACCAGGTTCAGGCGCTCGATCCCGAAATGCGCCCGAACCGCATCCAGGTCGCTCACATCGTAAGCGATTCCCAGTCGCCGGGGGTCGGGCACCGAGTCGGAGCGTCCGCGATCGCGCATATCGTAGAAGATCACTGTTCGTTTGCCGGCGAGAGCGGCAAGCGGCTCTTCTAGGAAGAAACCGGCGGGGACCACTACGGTCTGCGGGCCGTCGATGATCGCCTTGTAGTAAAGGCGGACCGCGGGTTCGACCTCTACCCAGCCTTCCTCGACCGTCGGCTCGTCTATCACGCTTTCATCTCGTGGTTCACCGCAACCGGCCAGCATCAAAGCGAGTGCGCAGACCGTCATGATCTTACGAGTCCGGCCCAAACGTTCTGCAGACTCAGCCAGCCGCATGCGGCTCTCCGCTCGCAAACCCGCTCCTACGCTTCAACCACGCACCAGCTCGCGCCAGGCCGCTGCCTTCTCCACCAGCCGGCGCAGCTCCTTGATCGGCTCGGCGTGATCGTCCACCTGCAAGCGCAGCACCACGTCGTTGTTCAGCCAGACGCCCCCGTCCTCCTTGACGATCAGCATGGCCGCCGATTGCTGGCCCCGCCGGTCGCCGCCGGCAGCCTGACCC
>JBFJOD010000176.1:0-5332 GCA_041617795.1 Gemmatimonadota bacterium
TAGCGGCGGAAGTCGCCCAGCAAGATGTAGTTCTCGGCCCGAGCCTTAGTGAGATCGGTAACGACGCCAGCGCTGACGTTCCAACGTGTCCCATCGATCGGGCCGGTCGACAGCCACAGTGTGTTGTCTTTGACGTAGGAGAGGAAGTTCGTGGCGATCCAGCCTTTGCGCGTGCGGGATATCTGATCGACAGGGCTGACCGGGTTGAAGAACAAAATGTCTTCTGTGTCGACGCGATCCGAGTGCTCGATTGTCGTCTGCACTTCCAGGCGACGGAACTTGGAGAACGGATAACTGGCCAAGAAGAAGCCACCGTATGTGTTCTCCTCGAAGATGTCACTGAACGCCTGGTCGACGAACCGGCCTTTCCAGCGAAAAGCGCCGACCCCCCAATTCACGCGCCGCGACAGATTCAGGTAGATCACCTGCCCCGCGAACGAATCGAAGATGTCGTTCACACCGCCAAAGTTTTGAGCGACGAGCGCGAGGTAGAGCATGTGGTTGCCGAGCATGTCCGTCGCCAGGAACTGCGCGCCCTGGGCCGAGCCGAAGCCCGGCGCGAACACCGCTTGGCCGGCGGCGAAGTCGAGGCCGAACCTGGTGCGATAGGCTCTTGACGACGCCTCCGCGATGATCGGCCGGTGCAACTCCTCCCAAGTCCAACTCTCGGCCAGAAGCTCCGCCCGCTCCGGAGGATCGAACTCGTCCTCCAACTTCAGGACCAGCTGCGAGTCCTCGACCTTCAGAGGCTTGTGGTAGATGTTGAACGTGCCACGTTCGTAGGCGCTGAACACCAGACCACTGCCGTCCGGCAGCCATTCTGGATCGAACACATCACCGGTGTAGTTCGTCAGCCGGCCGCCACTGCCTTGCCGGTCAATGACGAACAGGTCGTAGATGCCGCGCCGATCCGATGTGAAAACTATGTGCTCACCGTCCGGCGACCAGCGAGGATCGAGGTCGCGCCAGCCGCCGTAAGTGAGGTAGTCGATCTGCCCCGTTTCCAGATCGTAGAGGAACAGGTTCGCATGACCCTCTGAGCCGCTCGTCGTTCGGTCGGAGGAAAACGCGATGTAACGGCCGTCGGGCGACCAGTCGGGATCCTCTTCCTGGTAGCGATCCTGAGTGATCGGGTAGTGCTCCTGCGTCTCGAAATCGAGGATGTAAAGGTCGGCTGGCCCGCTCACACTCAGACCGGAGAACACCAGCCTGCGTCCGTCCGGCGACCAGGACGGCGAGGAGAGCGCAACGATGTCCTGGAACTGATAGCGTCCGACGATCTTCTGGCGCTCGAGATCCCAGATATGGATGGCGTCCCGCTCGAGGTACTTCGAGATGAAGACCAGCTTACCGGTGGCGGAAACGTCCAGCCGCGAACTGAAAAAATGCAGCGACTCGAACTCCTCGGACTTGTTCCCCTGCACGACGCGCCGCGCATCCTCGTCGCCTGCCCGAAGCGGCATCCGGTAGATCGCCGTGTAGCCGGTACGCGGCGACATGAAGAACACTTCGAGCACGCTATCCGCGCCCATGTAGAGACTCGGCTTGAATCCCGGGAGCTTCTTCTTCAGCAGCGGCCGCGTATCTACAGCGACGGGTAGCCTATCCTCGTAGAGCGGGAAGTACTTTCGCTCCAACTCGTATCGCCAGCGGCGGTCGAGCTCCTCGAGGGAGATGCCATAGACATGCTCGAACGCCGACTCGAAACTGCCATACTTCCAAAGATTCTCATACAGATCCGCGACCCTACCGTATCCGAAACGCTCGCCGAGATACTCGTGGATCTGGCCACCCAATGGGTAGGCGATGAAGCCAAAGCTGTAGGTCAGCGACGGCAGCGATGGCAGCCTTCCGGTCAACACCAAATCGCGGACGAACATCTCGTCGTCCGAGTCCTGCTCCGAGCTCCAACGCTCAGCTAACCCCTCCGACCACCAGAGCGGGATGTACGGCGCGCGCAGCCGCGGATACTCGGCAAAGACCCGGGTGAGCTTTGACAGTTGGAAGAAGTGGACCAACTCGTGGCGGATCGTGTGCTTGAAATCGCTGTAACTGCCGTTGAACGGCAGAGCGATCCGCCGCTTCAGAAACTCGGTGAACCCGGCGACACCCTCTGGCAAGAAGGCTTGCGTGACGTTCGTTTGCTCGAAGTGCTGGTGCGAAGAGTAGATGAACAGCGGGACGCGGCGGAACGGCCGGTGTCGGAACATCGCCGTCAGCGAGTCAAAGCTCTCCTCGGCATAGCTCAGCGCCAGCTGCGCGAGTGTTTCTTCTTCTGGGTAGTAGAAGACATCGACTCGCGGACCCGCGAGCACGTGCCACTTGAAGTCGCTGTACTGAACCTTGTTCTTGCCGAACGGGACGTACTGGGCCGCTGACGGCGCGGCGGCTCCGAGGACGGCTGCCACCCCGAGAGTGAGACACGGCCAAAGCCGCAGCCGGATGGCCCGGCGCAGCGGCCGGGCTAGCGAGTCAGAGATTGAGTAGAAGGTCATTCGCTTATCGCGTCATACTCAAACACCCGTGGGGGCTTCTATTGTTCCCTCCTGGCCTGTTTCCGCGACCCCCCGCCTCAATAGCTGCTGGACGGCCTCGGGTATCCGGCGCGGCACGCCCTGCGCGTCGATACAGATCAGCTCGGTCTCCGCTTCTGCCAGGACGGGGCCCCCGGGTTTCTCGACCAGGTAATGGAAATGCACACCGCGAGTTCGTACCCGCAGCAGCCTGGTGTTGACGCGGATCAAGTCATCGTAGCGGGCCGGTGCCTTGAAGCGAACCCGCGCCTCGCAGACGGCCAGATAGACGCCTTGACGCTCGAGATCGGCATAGGCCGTTCCCAATTGCCGCATCAGCTCGGTGCGGCCCATCTCACACCAAACCAGATAGTTGGTGTGGTAAACCACTCCCATCTGGTCGGTCTCGGCGTAACGTACGCGGAACTCGATGTGGCCTTCCAGCACCTTCCCTCCTCGGCCGCCCAGGGGACGCGGCCACAGATCGTTGGACCGCATAGATTACGGCGTGGCGGGGGCGCGGTCAAAAGTCCGCCGAAAGCTTGTGTCCGTCCGCCAGTTCTCTATAATGCACGCGCCCATGTCGAATCCCACATTGATCGTCTCGGATCTCCATCTCGGCGCGGTGCCCGACGCGGTACGCGATGCGTTCATCCGTTTCACGCGCCACTGGCACGGGCAGCTGGATACGCTGCTGATCAACGGGGATTTGTTCGACTTCTGGTTCGAGTATCGGACCGTGGTCCCAAACGCCCATTTCCATACCCTGCGGGCACTGGCCGACCTGCGCGAGTCCGGTGTCAAGATCGTCTTGCTGGGCGGCAACCACGATGCCTGGGGCGGCCCCTTTCTCAAAGACACGATCGGCATGGAGCTGGCTCACGAGGAATTGGAGCTGGAGATCGCCGGCCGGCGTGCGTTAGTGGCGCACGGCGACGGCCTTGGCCCCGGCGACCTCGGATACAAGATGCTCAAGCGCGTGCTGCGCAACCGCGCCGTCTGGGGAGCGATGCGCTGGGTTCATCCGGATTTCGCCGGACGAATCGCGCGTCGCGTCTCACGCACGAACGATGGGACGGAAGAACGGTTCAAACGCGCCCAGGAGCGGGCCAAGACCCTGGAGGATTACGCCGTCAAGCTCTTGCATGAACGGGACGATCTGGACCTGGTGGTCTTCGGCCACTGCCACCATCCGCAGCTCAAGGCCGTCGGCACGCGCGGCTACTATGTGAACTCGGGCGACTGGGTGACGCACCGCACCTACACGCTGGTGACGCCGGAGACCATCGAGCAGAAAGAGTGGACGGATTGATGCTTGATCGGAGGACCAAGCTGGCTTGCTCGGGCTCAAGGTCCAAAAGGGATCCTCCAGCCCACTATGAAGGAAACACCCTCCGGCCGTAGCCCCTCTCTCTCTTCAAAGCCAAAGAGCTGCACCGACACCCAAGCATCCGCGGCGCTGAACAGCGCCCAGAAAACCGCCAGTGCGATCCAGTCCTCGCGTTGCTGTTTCCGCGATTTCACGAAAGAAGCGTCTTCAGGCAGCGAACGCCGGGCCTGATCGAGGCGGATCTGGGTGCGGGCGATCATGAACAGGCTGAAAGTTTCAGCGAAGAAGTAAAAGGCGCCGCGTCCGTGGGCGCCAAGCTCCGACTGTCCCCAACCTGGCACAACCAGCGAGCGCAGAAGAGCGCCACCGGCAGAGATGGGCGGCTGCGGGAATGCCGGGTCGGCCGGCGGGGGAACCGTGGGCTCGGGCTCCTGCGCGCTTGAGCCGGCTGGTGTGAGGTTGAAGCCCAGCACCAGTAGCAGCGCGACGGAATGCCGCTTCATACGATCATCCTCAAGCGCTGGGGGTGGAGGACGATCTCAAGCGGGCTTCCGGGTGGCAGCTCCCGATACTCCCCGTCCATATGAAATTGCAACGCACCCTCCGTCTCCGCGGTCAGCCGATCCGTTCTCCAATGGTGTACCATGGAAAGGCGCTCGTGGGTTCCCCGGCGTGCGGCCCACACGTAACGGGCGAATTGCCGGAAGCTGATCGGATCGATCCAGTACACGTCCAGCAGGCCATCATCGAGTTGTGCGCTGGGGGCGAGCAGAAAGCCACCACCCTCGCAACGCCCGTTCATCGCCGCGGTCATCAGCGACAGCCCTTCGCGCTCCCCCTCCGGCCAGCTCATCCGGTAACTCTGCGGTTGGTAGGAGAGAATGGTTCCGACCACCGCCGGGAAATAGCCGGGTAGCTTGAAGCGTCGGTTGGCGCGGCGGCGCCCGACCTCGGCATCGAATCCGATGCCTAACCCGTTGGCAAAATACTCGTCGCCGTTCACCTGCCCAACGTCGATTGGCTGGACATTCATCTCCACCAAGGCTTCCGCCGCGTGCTTCAACCCCTCTCCCACACGGCCCAGCGCCCGGCCCAGATCATTGCCCGTCCCCAGCGGTATGTGGCCCATCACGCTGTCCGCTCGACCCGCCGCCAGCACACCATTCAGCACTTCGTGGGCAGTGCCGTCGCCGCCGGCGGCCACCACGACGTGCCCGGCTCGTGCTGCCGCCTCTGCCCGGGCCCGCGTCTCGTGACGGTCAGCGGTGTCGATGACCTCGCAGTGCAGCTTGCGCTCGCGCAGCTCTTGCTCCAGGCCCGAGCGTCGCAGGGCCCGGGCGGCCAGCGCTCGCTTGTTAAAGATGATGACGAGCGGCAGGGTGGCGTCTAGAACCGTGGGTTCTGATTTCACTGGGTCGACGCTCTACGCGTCGGATTGAAAGGGGCGAGAGTCATTCGCGAATTAGACGGGTCAGACCGTCCCCGCGCA
>JBFJOD010000177.1:0-5278 GCA_041617795.1 Gemmatimonadota bacterium
AGAATCGCAAACGCGAGAATGAACCCGCTGTCACTCATCAAACCGACACCGAGGAACAGCGCCAACCCCATCGTATAGAGAGGGTGGCGGACCCATCGATACGGTCCGACCGTAACCAGCTTCTGCGTCGACTTTGTCAGCACCGTCTCGCTGACGTTGGTGCCGAGGGCACGCAGCGTCCAGAACACTCCGGGCACCGCCAGCGTGGCCAAAGCCGCACCCATCCATCGAAGCCAGGAGGGCGACGAAAGTGCCGACCATCCCAGCCAGCCGGGGTTCACCACGTAGGCGACGACCCCCAGCCAAAGCGGAAGCCCCACCGCCGCGCGCCCGGCCATCACCACCGCGCCTTCCCGTCGCCGCTCGATCACATCCCCCGCGAGCCGCGCCCGCCGCCGGAAATAGGTCGAGATGCCGAGCGCGGCGACGATCACCGCCAACGTAAGCCAACGGTACATGCTCTGTTTTCTATCTCGCGGCGGCTTCTCTGAGAACTTCACCAAGCCGCAGCCCGATGATACGATCCTCACCGGGAGACAGGTTGATCGAGGCGATCTCGAGACCGTCCGCACCCGCTTCGACCGCTATCCTGGGTGCTTCGTCGTACAGCTTTTTACGACAGGCCTCGTAGCTCAGGCCCAGCGCCCGCACGTTCCAACTCACGCGCAGGTAGGGAAACCCCCTCTCTGGGGGGACAAAGATCTCGCTGCCGATCGTCGGTACGCCTCGCACATCATCGGCGATACGCCCCAGAAAATTCCGCCAGCGTCGCTGATCTTCTTCGTGATCGCGCCGTAGATACGCTTCAAGCGCCGCCAGCAGAGCCATGATCTGCTCTTTGCCGACCTTGGCGGCGCGCCCGAGTGTGTCGCCGTGTGGGTTGTTGTTCAAATGTGCCGCCTCGATCAGCTCGCGTCGGCCCATGAGGATCCCGGATGCGGCCGGCCCCCGCATCGCCTTGCCGCCGCTGAAGCACACGAGATCGAAGCCCTCCTTGATGAACCGGGTGAAGTTCTCGGCCGGCGGCAGCTCGGCAGCCGCATCATTGAAAACCGGCACCCTGGCCCGCTTACCCGTCTCGAGGAACTCCGCCCGCGAGATGGAGCCGCGCGATTCCGCGATGTTGACGAAGAACAACATCGCCGTCTTGGGTCCTATTGCCGCTTGGAGATCCGCGACCCTGTCCACCTCGACGAGCTTCACACCCACGGCTCGCGCCGCGCGATCGAATGGGATCCGGTGCGCGCTCGGGATGATCACCTCGTTCTTCATATCTCGGGTATCCGGCAGCCGCCGGATCTTCTCCTCGTCGCCACGGGTCACGCACGCCGCGGTGGCCAGCAGGATCGCACCGGCGGCTCCCGACGTGACCATCGCCGCCTCGGCGCCCGACAGCTCGGCTATCCTGGCGCCGACGGCCCGCTGCAGATCGATCAGCGGCACGAAGTATCGCGACGACTCGGCCATGGCTTCGCGGGCCTCCGGGACCAGCACAGAGTTCGTGAGCGTCGTCAACGTTCCCGCAGCGTTGATCAGCGGCTCTACACCCAGCCGCCGGTAGACCTCGCCGTGCTGCGCAGCCAGATACGAGGCG
The DNA here is from genome assembly GCA_041617795.1 of Gemmatimonadota bacterium. GTDB lineage: Bacteria > Gemmatimonadota > Gemmatimonadetes > Palauibacterales > KS3-K002 > JBFJOD01. Next base: position 1,595 of record JBFJOD010000177.1, read on the forward strand.
TAAAGGCGCGAAGGCCAAAGAGCGCCGAGCCCTCCGGCGGCGAGAACTCCCGTCAAGAACCGGCGTCGGCTTGTTTGCATACGGTCGGGCATTGACATCATCGCTCCCTTTGGCACAGTCGCGCTCGAGTCTGCAGCCAGGGTGGCTTGCCAGAGATCCTGGAGACCGAGACGATCTCGGCCCGACCGCTCCCTGCCATCGTCACGCCTGGAGAGGGCTGACGCCGCCTGACTTCAGTTCTTTCAACCGTACCCGAGCAAGTTCGGTGTACTGCGAATCAGGGTGACGTTCCAACAAGCGTCGCAGCTCGACCGCCGCGCGCCCCCGATCCCCAACGGACTCGTATGTCTCGGCCAAACGAAAACACAGGTACGCACTGGTCTCCGTAGTAATACGCTCCGCCGTCCGGGCGCGGCGATACCAGTCAGCGGCGAGATGCGGATCTCCCATCTCCTCCAGAGCGATCGCAGCCGCAGCCAGATACGGCCCGGGGTTACCCGGATCCGCGGTGACCTCGGCCTCTAACACCGCCAGCGCGTCGATCCGCGCACCCTTCCGGGCCAGCGCCTGCGCCTGCGAGTAGGCGGGTATCCGGTGCGCGGGCGTCCGGCTGCCTCCGTAGATGCTGCCCAGCAACGAAGCGGCGCCGCCGATCAGACCTTTATATAGACCGATGTAGAAGAAGGCCGCGCCGCCGACCGTCACCAAGAGACCCACAAACAAGCTCTGGAGTGGGCCGAGGCCGAGTATGAAGCCACTGCCGCCGGCGGCGGCCGCGCCGAGCACGATCATCGCGGGGAGTAGCCACGAGGAGGCGAAGATCAGCTGCGCGCGTGTAGCCGAGTCCACGTCCTTGGGCGCGCGTGGGCGTCTGACCTGGCTAGAATCATCCGACAGCATGGGCAGCTCAGCTCTGGACAGCAGATGTCCGTGAGTCTGGATCGAGTCGTCTGTCGCGCCGTCGCTCGATGCGTATCACCGAGGTCTGCCAGCACGTCTCGTGCGGGACAGGGCCTCCAGACAAGCGTCGGCGATCGAGTCGACAAGCGTTGCGCTTACCTCGTTCCGATTCGAGAGGAATACGATCGTCAGGTCCTCCTCAGGCAACCACTGAACGGCGTTTCGGAACCCTCTCGTCGATCCGTTGTGCCGATACCTCTTCCATCCTTTGTATTCATCCAGGTACCAGCCGAAGCCGTAGCCGACAGTCCGGCCGGACGTCAGCGTCGCCGGCTCGAACGCCTGTCTCAGCGCTCCCGCGCTCACCAGTCTCGTGCGCCCTTCCACGACCTCCAACCAGCGCCCGAGGTCCTCGACGGAGGAGTAGACTCCGCCATCACCCAGCACAGCGCTGGTTAGGCTTTGATCGCTCAACTCCCAATGGTCCGCCCTCCTGGTATACCCGTACGCCCGCCGGAACACCGTCGACACGCCTTCTTCGTGAGCGACCGTATGACTCATCCCCAGAGGCTCGAAGATTCGTGCGGCGAGGACATCCGCGAATCGCTGTACGCTCACCGCCTCGGTGGCCATCGCCAGAACAGCGTAACCCGAGTTGCTGTACCTGAATTCCGCACCGGGCTCGAAGTAGGTCGAATCCTGCGCCATCATCAGGCGCAGCACGTCGGCGTCCTTCACCTGCCGCGTCTGATCCTTCGGCAAGAGGCTCTCGTAAGCGATCAGGCCTGATGTGTGGGTAAGAAGATGGCGAAGCGTGATCCGCTCACCATAGGGTGGGAAGTCCCGGAAGATCTCCGTCAGAGTTGTTTCGTAGCTGAGGCGGCCGGCATCGACGAGCAGGATGATGGCCATGGCGGTTATCTGTTTCGTCAGCGACGCCAGACGGAAGTTGGTCTGGGGATCGGCGCGTGCCCCACGCTCGAGGTCGGCCATTCCGTAGCAGGCCTCGAGGAGCGTGCTCCCGCGATGGCGTACCAGGACGCACGCCCCGGGCCGGTCCCCACCGGCGTAGTCGTTGAGCAGCCGCTCGACGCTCGACGCAATGGCTTCCGTCACGCTACCGTCGGGCGCCGGCTCGGACGTTTGCTTCGAACCGCTCCCGGCGCACGCGTGTGCGACGGCCACGAGCGCGCACACGCCAACGATCGAAGATCCACCTGATCGCCGGACGGAGAACCGCGCGCCGGCTCGCGGCCGTGCTACGCCTCTCTGGATCATCGCGGGGCGGCACCGCCCGGAGGCATTTCGCTGACCGGCGCATCCCAGACGATCCGCCACACGCCGTCCGGCTCCAAACGCCAGAGCACCACATAGTTGCCCCGATCTTCGGAGGAAGGGATCGGCGACTCGGAACCCGCATCAAAGCCGAGAGTGTACTGGCCTCGCTCTACGGCAATCGAGTCACCCACGACCACGTCCTGCACCTCGAGGCCGAACCGCCACGTCCCCCATCGGGCGGCCTGGGACCAGAACCCGATAAACGCGTCTCGCCCGACCAGCGGCGGCGAATTGGGCGGCATCTGCCACACATCCTCGGCGAAGAACATCGCGGCGGAATCGATCTTTGCTTCCGCGTACAGACGCTCGAGGGTCTGGTTGTTGCTGTCGATGATTGCGCGGACCGCGTCAGCATCTTGCCTAGTCACGCCGCCCTGGCAAGCAGCTGTGACCAGGACCATCAAAGCCAATCTGCGCATCGGTTCCTCCCGGCTGGATGGAGAACGTTTCTTCGTAAGAATTCAGGTGGCACGCACCTACCGCAGGCCGCAACCGTAATTACCGTCGAACGACTCCGTTGCGTTTGTCCAGCCGATAATTCCACTCGCGGTCTTGACGCGCACCCACCACTCCGATCTGTGCAGGGTTAGGAGTTCCCCATGACTGCAGCGTTCGCAGCGCGCGCCCGGCGAGCCACCGTAGGGGCTGAATTCCAATTCCAGCTCGCGTACCTCCCCCTCATCCCAAACCCGGAAGAACCCCTCGCCGAGATATGTGAGCACCCAGATCGTATCGCCTGGCGCATATCGATCCAGCGCCTTTTTAACAAGGAAAGGTGCCGGGATAGTTCGCACTTCGCCGGTCTCAACCAAGACCGTGTCCCCCGGTGCCACGGTATCGATTACGGGGGCCTCGGCTCGCGGCGCCGTGCGGAGCTCAACCGGACCGGTGGCCCACCAACGACCGTACAGGCAGCACTCGAAGGGGCAGGCACCTTCGTCGACATACACGGTCGGGGGCCGAGTCTGTGCCATCGCTGGAGCCGCCCCGACGACCAGGCTCGCTACGAGCAGCAGAAGCGTGGTACGAACTGTTATGGGAACAACGCTCGTCCACACATTCATCTGATTACCCCGTACGCACGATGAGATCGAAAGACGTTCGTGGCCGCACCTTCGTAAAGTAGTAGGCTTCCGCGACATCCCAGCGCTCATGCCACCTGTCGATTAACTGGGCCTCTTCGCGATCTGCCAAGCGCTCGCGCCGCCCGGAGGCGAGCGCCGAGCACGATTCCCCCGAAGGTCAGCACGATCAGAGCCGCCCACATCCAGCCAGGTGTCCACCGACTCACTTCAGGCTGCGTAAGCGCCCAGGCAAAGGCGAGCGTCTGCACGACCGCCAGCGCCAATCCGTGCTTGACTTCCGCATAGCCCGCGATCAGAGCGGCCAGATACCCGGCGGCGACCGCCGCAGCCGTGTTGTACAGCAGCTTCAAAGCGAGGAACC
>JBFJOD010000178.1:0-5247 GCA_041617795.1 Gemmatimonadota bacterium
CGCCGCATCGACGCGCTGCAAGCGGCCCTTGCCGGCCGGGCCGGGATCCTCGTCACCACTGGACGCGCCTTGGCCGAGCGGTTTGCCGTCCCTGCCAGCTGGGGCGACCTGGAGATCCAGCTGTCCGCGGGCGTGCGCGCCGATCGAGACGCGCTGATTGCTGACCTCGAGGCGGCGGGCTACAAGAGAGTGCCGATGGTCGAAGCCGTCGGTGAGTATTCGGTTCGTGGTGGAATCGTCGACGTCTTCCCCATCACGACGTTCGACCCGATCCGCGTGGAGTACTGGGCGGACCGGATCGAATCACTGCGCTCGTTCGATGTGTTCGACCAGCGCTCCATCGAACACCTGGAGTCGGTACGACTTCTGCCGGTGTCCTTCCCCGACCTGGAAGCCGGTCAGCCACCAGAAGCTGCGTCACGAAGGGATGCCGCGCTGTCCAGCCTCCTGGAACAGCTTCCTGAATCGACGTTGGTGGCGCGCCTCGACCCGAAGACCGAAGAGCATGAGCGTCGGCGGACCTGGAATGAACTGCGGCGTCGAACCGAAAATCCCGAATCCTATCAGCATTCGCCCAACGCGGTCGCGGCGCGCCTGCAGGAGTTCGCGCAGCTGCGCGTCTCGAGTACGTCAGACGCCGCCGACGTCGATTTTCGCATCTCTCCGGCACCCGAGATCAATCGGCGGATCGACCAGCTGGGCAGCGCTGTCGGCAATGCCCTGCTGAATGGGGAACGGGTCCTCATCCTCTGCGACAACGAGGGCCAGCTCGAGCGGCTGGAGGAGATTCTCCGAGACGTTGTCGGGGCGTCGACGTTGCAGAAAATCTCGCTCGGCCTCGGCCCCCTGGCGGGCGGCTTCGTCATCACGACGGCGACAACGCCGCTCTGGCTTTTCACCGACCATGAGATTTTCCGGCGCGCCCGGCGGCCGCGGCAACGTCCACGGACGGCGGGTCGTGCCGCGCTCGAGACGCTGACGGCGCTATCGCCGGGAGACTATGTGGTCCACCTCGACCACGGAATCGGTCGCTACCGCGGTCTAGAACGAGTCGACATCGCCGGCGCCGAACTGGAAACTCTGGTCGTTGAATACGCCGGTGGCGACATCCTCCGCGTGCCGCACTACCGGGCCGATCTCGTGGAACGTTGGATCGCCGAGCCCGGCAACGGGGACGAGCGGCCAGCGCCCAAACTTCACCGGCTGGGCAGCAAGAGCTGGCAGCGGCTGAAGAAGCGGACTCGCGACGCCATTCAAACCATGGCGGCGGAACTGCTCGAACTCTACGCCGCGCGGCGGCTCGCCACCGCCCACGCCTTCAGTTCTGACACGCGCTGGCAGCGCGAGATGGAATCGGCGTTCATCTACGAAGAGACCCCCGATCAAGAGCGGGCCGCCGAGGAAGTCAAACGCGCGATGGAGCAACCGCAGCCGATGGATCTGCTGATCTGTGGGGACGTGGGCTACGGCAAGACGGAAATCGCCATTCGGGCGGCCTTCAAGGCGGTCCAGGACGGCAAGCAGGTGGCGATTCTGGCGCCGACGACGGTACTGGTCGAGCAGCATCTGCAGACGTTTCGGGCGCGATTGGCGGAATACCCGGTGAACATCGAAGCGCTCTCACGGTTCCGCACCGCGAAGGAGCAAGGGGCGGTCATCCAGGGCCTGGCCGACGGCTCGGTCGATATCGTGATTGGAACACATCGACTCGTGTCGCCGGATGTCAGCTTCAAGGATCTGGGGCTGTTGGTGATCGATGAAGAGCAACAATTCGGTGTCGCCCAGAAAGAACGATTGAAGACGCTCAAGCAGAGCGTTGACGTTCTCACGATGACAGCAACCCCGATCCCGCGCACGCTTCACCTGTCGCTAAGCGGCCTGCGCAACCTATCGATCATCCGCACACCGCCCCGCAATCGTCAGCCGATCATCACGCACATGATGAGCTGGGACGACGAGACGATAAGCGACGCGATTCGCGCGGAAATCGATCGTGGCGGTCAAGTTTTCGTTGTGCACAATCGCGTGGAATCGATCGAGGAGGTGGCCGCGAAAGTCCGGCGCCTGGTGCCCGACCTTCGAGTCGAAGTCGGGCACGGCCAGATGGCTGAGCGCCGACTTGAGAAGGTGATGACCGAGTTCGTCAGCGGCAGGATCAACGTCCTGGTCTCGACCGCCATTATTGAAAACGGTCTGGACGTCCCCAACGCCAACACGATGATCATTCACCGGGCCGACTACTTCGGCCTCGCCCAGCTTTACCAGTTGCGCGGACGCGTCGGCCGCTCTCATCAGCGGGCCTTCTGTTACCTCGTCGTTCCTCACAATTTGCCGTTGGACACGGAACGGCGGCTGAACCTGCTCGAGAAGCACACGGAGCTCGGCGCCGGGTACCGACTCGCACTGAAGGATCTCGAGTTGAGAGGAGCCGGGAACCTGCTGGGCAGCGAACAGTCCGGGTTTGCCCAGGCCGTCGGCTTCGACACCTACTTGCGCCTGCTGGAGGAGACGGTAGCGGCGCTCAAGAGCGGTGAGGGGCGGCCGCTTGCGCGCACCAAGGTTCCCGAGGTATCCGTTTCCGGTTCGAACTATTTACCGGACAGCTTCATCCCCGATGAGGCCCAGAAGCTCGATTGCTACCGGAGGCTGTCGAAAGTGAGAGACCTGGCAGATCTGGAGGTCCTCACTGCCGAGCTGCGGGACCGTTTTGGCCGCCTGCCCCCGGAAGTCCAGCGTTTGATCGCGGCTTCGCAGATTCGAATACTCGGCGGTCGCTTGGGTGTAGAGCGGGTGCTGGCTCTGCCGGGGCGGGCGCGCGTCAACTTCAGACGCGGAGTCGTACCCAAACTGACGGCTCTGCGCGAGGCGCTGACCGGACGCGAGGTAGAAGTCGAGGTGCGCCGGTTGCAGCCGCTGTCGCTGGTGTTCCGCTTGGACGACTCTCAAGAAATAGCACCGATCATCGTCGAAGCGCTGGAGCGTCTTACTGATGAGAAGCTCGAACTTGTCACGACGGGAAAGAAATGAACAGGCAATACGCTAAATGGGTAACGACCGCGCTCTGCCTTCTGCTGGTGGGCTGCAGCTTCATGCGCGAGGCCATGGAAGGCCAGCAAGATGTTGTCGCCGAGGTGGGCGGATACACGTTAACGATCGACCAGGCCGTCGAGCTGCTCAGAACCGGCTCGGCTGAAACAGTGCCGGCAAGGGTCAGCGTTGTCGATCGTCTGACCAGCTTCTGGGTGGCCTACACCGTGCTGGCCAAGGAATTAGCCAGCCCGGACACGTTTTCCGATCTGGATCTCGCACCGATGATGCGACTCGGTCTGGACCAAGACGTCGTCTGGCAATTGCGTGAGGACCGAATCCTACCCCGGGCCACACCCACGGACAACGAGATCGTGGAATCCTATACCCGGGAGCAGCCATTTACTCGGGTAGAGGCACAGCAGATCCTCATCAGGGTGCCTGAGACAGCCGCCCCGGAACAGCAGGACAGTTTGCGGCGGTTCAGCGAGTCGTTGCGCCAGCGCATCCTGGCCGGAGAAGACTTCGCCGAGCTGGCAAGACGGCATTCGAATGACCCGGCAACGGCAGCGAAGGGTGGCGATCTGGGCTGGATAGATCGCGGCCGGCTGATGAGCGATCTCGAGACAGTGGTCTTCCAGCTTCATCCCGGAGAGCTGAGTGAAACGGTCAGGACGCGCCTGGGGTACCACATCATCAAAGTCAGAGACCGGCAAGAACCGGAATTCGATTCCGTGCGTGATGATTACCGAGATGAGTTGATGATGCGCCAGCTGCCGGGGCTGGAGGGCGCCTATATCGACTCGTTGTTCGCGGCGGCGGATTTTCGCATGGCGCCCGGCGCCACGTTGCTGGTCAAAGAACTTGCCACTTCGCAAGGACTCGAGCGCCTGACGCCGGCCCGCCGTATGGGGCTGCTGGCGAAGTACAGGGGCGGCGAGCTGACGGTGGGCGAATGGGCCGACTTCGTAATGATCGGCGCGCCCAACGCGCGGAACGCCTTTGCCGGAGCTGACTCGGTAACGGTCGAAACATGGCTGCGCGAGATGGTCCGCAATGAGCTGCTGACAAAGGCAGCCCGCGACCTCGGTTACACGCTTTCGCAGACGAAAGCCGACAGCATAAAGCAGATTGCCGTGCGCGAGCTTCTTGCAACCGCGGCGCTGGCCAGATTCCGCCGCGACGATTTTTTGAGAGGGGACGAGACGATCCCCGACGCGGTTGACCGAGTGATCCGCGAGCTATTCCGCCGACAGCGCAGCCCGCAGGCCATCGACCGTGTGGCGGCGGCGCTCTGGCGGGAACCGACGATCCGGGTCTATCCAAGCCGCTATCCGGCTGTGGTCGAAGGCCTGGTCAGGACCCGTCAGCTGCCCGGGGAAGCGCCGGACGCCAGCAAGCCCCCAGCGGAGCCCGGCTCATGAGAATTCAAGCGAAGGCACGGATCCTCGCCACGTGCGTCGCGCTCGTTTGGACTGCGGTCCAACCGGCAGTCCTGCGGCCGGCGATGGCACAAGACCCATCCACCATGGTGGATCGGATCGTGGCCATCGTCGGAGACACTGCGGTCACCCAAAGCGAGTTGCAGGAGTTCGTCTTCAGGCTTCAGTCACAAGGCGCTCCCATACCTCAGGATCCCGATTCCTTGCGGGCATTCCTGCGCGAGGCCCTCGACCAGAAAGTCAACGAGGTTCTGCTCGTAGTCCAGGCTCAGGAAGAAGGAATCACGATCTCGGACAGCGAGGTCGACGACGCTGTTGACCAGCGCCTGGGCACTATCCGCCGGCAGTTCCCCAGCCAACTCGAATTCGAACAGGCACTGCTCAGTCAGGGGATGACGACGGCCGAATTCCGGATCCAGCTGGGCGAGCAGGTACGCGCGGAACTCTTAGCACGCAGGTACCTGCAGCAGAAGATCTCCGAGATGCAGCCTATCCCGATCGGCGAGGATGAGATACGCCAGCGGTTCGAGCAAGACCGGCGGGCGCTCGGCCCGAAGCCACCCACCGTCACCCTCAAACAGATCATGATCCCTCCCCGCCCATCAGCTGACGCAAAGCTGGTGTCGTTGGAAAGAACTGAACAGGCGCTATCACGTGCGCGCGCCGGCGAAGACTTCGCGCGGCTGGCCCGCGAGTACTCGGAAGATCCCGTTTCGCGGGACAAGGGTGGCGAACTCGGTTGGGTGCGCAAGGGACAGCTGCTACCTCAGTTCGAGGA
>JBFJOD010000179.1:0-5243 GCA_041617795.1 Gemmatimonadota bacterium
GCTGACCGACGCGATCGAGCGCCTCCGTCAGCATTGGGGCGACATCATCGTTCAGGAGTTCATCGACGGACGTGAGATCAACCTGGCGATTGTCGGAAATCACTTGTTGCCGCCGGCCGAGATCGACTTCAGCCACTTGCCTGAGGACGCGCCGTCGATCGTCTCGTTCGCCGCCAAGTGGGAAACCGGTAGCCTAGAGGATTTGGGGACGCGGCCCGTCTGTCCGGCCGCAATTCCCGCCGAACTGGCGCGGCGACTACAGGAGCTCGCCGCCCGCGCCTGGCAATTGATGGACGGGTCCGGCTATGGACGCGTCGATGTCAGGCTTGGACCCGGCGGCGCGCCTTTCGTGATCGATATCAACCCGAACCCCGACATCTCCCCCGATGCCGGACTGGCCCGGCAAGCACAGGTAGCGGGATGGTCGTACGAACAGCTGATCGCGCGAATCGTCGATGAGGCGCTGGCGTCGAAAGACAGTCCGCCGCGGAACCGGGCCTGGGTGTTTGCGCCGGCCCTCCAACCCAGCGGAGCGGCCGACTGATGGGTACGGCCAGACCGGATCTCGGGTCCGTCGCTTCAGGCGGCGCCGCACCGGCGGCTTCCCCCAGCATCGATTGGCGGGCGCCGGACATATCTCAGCGCCCGCAAGTCGCCGAGATCGTAGCGTCGACCGGCCTGTTTCGAACGGACGAGATCGACGTGGCGCTCGAGGTCTTCGATGACTATTGCAGCGCACCCGGCCAGGACTACTGGGCGGTCGCCGCATTCAGCGAGGGCGAACGCCTGGCCGGTTTCGCTTTCTACGGCCCGACGCCCTGTACGGTCGACACCTGGGATCTCTATTGGATCGTCGTTCGGCCGGACAATCAGGGCCTCGGCATAGGTAAGGGCCTGGTCGAGCGACTGGAGCAGCAAATCCGCTCAGCCGGAGCCCGGTTGTGTGTGATTGAAACGTCTTCACGCGATGATTATTCATCCACACGAGGTTTTTATCTCGCCTGTGGTTACGCAGAGGTTGCCCGAGTCGCCGACTTTTATGACAGCGGCGACGACCGGGTGACCTATGCGAAGCAGTTCAGGTAGTCGTTGGTCTCCGCCTGGAGAGTGAGTAGCGAAGAGTGCGGAAGAAGGGACACGTGAGGGGCGCAGGGTAATCCCCTGCCAGCATCGCTTAACTCATGATTCGACCGAGGTGTACGACTATGGGGAACTGGCAACAGGTACTCAAGCAGAGTGTGACCACCGTTGACCAGCTCATCGAGAAGTTCGGCGAGGAGAATATCGACCGCGAGGCTGTACAGAACGCGATCGATAAGTTCAACTTGCGGATCACACCGGCCGCCCTCGAGACGATTAAGGAGATCGGCGATCCGTTCTGGCAGCAATACGTGCCGACTCCCGAGGAGAACGAGGTCCTCGACGGCATTGTCGATTCACTGAACGAGGACGAGGATTCCCCCGTCCCGAACATCACCCATCGCTACCCGGATCGGGTGCTGTTCCTCGTCAGCCCGGTCTGCGCCACCTACTGTCGCTTCTGCACCCGGCGGCGGAAGGTTGGGGATCCCGATAAGATCCCGCTGAATCAGTTCGACTCGGCTTTCAAGTACCTACGCAGGCACAAGGAAGTCCGAGACGTTATCCTGTCGGGTGGCGATCCGCTCATGCTCTCGGACCGGCGCCTCGAGTACTTCCTGAAGAATCTACGGGCGATTCGCCATATCGAGATAATCAGGATCCACACTCGCGTCCCGGTCCACCTGCCGGAGCGCGTGACCGACGAGTTGTGCACGCTGATCGCCAAATTCCACCCGGTCTTCGTCAACGTGCACTTCAACCACCCGGCCGAGGTCACGCCGGCTGCAGAGGCGGCGCTGGCTAAGCTGGCCGACGCCGGTTGCCCGCTCGGGTCGCAGACAGTGCTGATGAAGGGCGTCAATGACGACCCGGCGATCATGAAGGAACTGATGCAGAAGCTCGTCAAGAACCGCGTCCGGCCCTACTACCTGTACCAGTGCGACCCCGTGGCCGGCGCCGAGCACTTCCGGACCTCGATGGAAAAGGGATTGGAGATCCTAAAGGCCCTGCGTGGTTGGACTTCCGGCCTCGCGGTACCTCACTTCGTCATCGACGCACCCGGCGGGGGTGGGAAGATCCCCTTGCTGCCTCAGTACATCGAGGAGATCAGCGACGATGAGGTGGTGATGCGGAATTACGCCGGTGAGCTGTACCGCTATCCGCTGCCGAAGGAGCTGGTCCTGGCCTCTATATTATAGGGGCTTGCTCCCAAGAGCCGGTCGGCAATGCTATCTCCAATTAACAAAGCCACTTACGTGCATCGCTGGGGGCCTCGGCCCCTAGCGACCGGCCAATCTGGCCTTGGGTAGCGCGGCCTCCAGCCCCGCCTCACCTTCCACGATCCTGACCGCCGCCTGACCCCCCAGCGACAGGCGATCCAGGCGCGCCTCGCGGCCCGCAGCGCTCAAAACGTCCTGACCTCCCTCTCCACCGAACCGCGCCCGAAACCCTGCACGGTAGGCGTCGGCGAACTCCTCGGCATCCGCCTGACTGTCCCAGACCGTGTACCAGACCAGAGCTCGGCGGTCACCACGCTCCAGCAATGCGTAGGCGTCACCGTCCCAGCCCGCGGCCGCCTGCGCGGCCAGGCCGCTGTGTTGAAGGTGCTCCTTGAAGTAGATCTCGATCTCCAGCTCACCCAGATCGCTGGCGTACTCTATTCGCCACCCATCGCCTGGCTCCTCGAGGGTCAGCAGAACCGGATCGTCACGATCCCCTAAGATCCGCTCGGTGTGCATCAGCTGTTCCGTCGACGCCGGCAGCCACCGGCCGATCGGGGGCGGCCGATCCCGCTGCTGCCGCCAGAGACGCTGCACGTAGCGAGCTCCCCCCAGATAAGCGAACAGCAGCGGTTCACGCACGATAGCTGGCGCCGCCGCCAGGCGTGGGAACTGCGAGCTCGAAGCCAAGGCGGCTCCCATCTGGGGACTCAGCTCGGGTAGCGCGTCCGTGCTGCCGCCCAGTTGGTACGCCAGCATGGCCAACGTCGCGTGGCCTTCCAGCGCTGCCTGGGCGGCGCTTCGTGCATCGTTGCCGGGCAACGTGTTGATCAATGAATCGAGGTCGACTTGCTGATCCTGTAGCGCATGAACCAGTTCATGAACTAGCACACCGTCCAGCAGGGCTGGCGGCGCCTCATCGCGCACGAACAGAACGTCGCGGACCGGATCGTAATAGCCGACAGCTTGTTCCAGAAGCAGGTCGACCAGCAGCTTCCGCAGATCCATGGTGTCGGGGATAAGTCCGAATTCCTGGTAGGCGGCTGCAATGCTTTCAAGCGTGTCGCCGGGGTACTCCGCATCCAAACGCTGCAGCAGATAAGTCTCCAAGCGCTTCGTGCTGGAGCGTCGCACGGCTGGCGTTCCCTTCGCTGCGAGGCCGGAAAGCTGCTCGAGCTGTGGCAACAGTTCCGCGACCCGGCGCTCGAGCTCAGGATCGGTCGCGTCAGCCTCCTGTCCGTTGGATTCGTGACCGCAGGCCAGACCACTCAGACCCCAAAGCCAGATCAACGCTACCACCCCAAGAAACTTGCGGTTTCTCACAGCTCGTATTCCACCCATGCTTCCGGCTCCTGAACGACCCTGATCTTCACTAGCCTGACCCCCGGTCCGAAATCGGACACGATCTGCTCGTTCAACCGTGTATAGAAGAATTCAGCCTGTCGCTCCGCGCTGGGTACGACACCTCGAAACGGCTCCCGCTCGTTCAGCAAGTAGTGATCGAGCTCGCGGGCAAGGATCTCGAGGCGCTCGCGCACCTGGTCAAAGTCAGCGACAAAGCCGGAGGCGTTCAGGCTATCTGTCTCGAGTACGGCCTCTACGGTGTAGCGATGCCCGTGAGTTCGACCGGAGGGACCCGGATCGCCCGGAATGAAAAGCGCCGCATCGTAAGCCGCGCGGACCGCGCAACGAAACACGATCGGCCTTCTACAGTCTGGGCATCGATCCCGTCGATGTCAGCGGATCCGCGAACGGCCGCACGACATCAGGATCCGCAGTTGACAGAAGCTCCCTGGCCGTCTTGCCCGACGCCGGGTGGCGCCATTCTGGAGCGATCTCCACAAGCGGCTGCAACACAAAAGCTCGTTCGGCCAGGCGTGGATGTGGAACCTGCAGATCCGTCTCGTCGATCAGCCGGTCACCATAGGCGAGTATGTCGATATCGATCGTGCGAGGGCCGAAGCGTTCACCCTCTCGCACCCGGCCCAGGGCTTTCTCGACCTCATGAACGAACTCCAGCAGCGCTCTGGGTTTCAGGCGCGTCGTGCCCACGCAGACGAGGTTGAGAAACCACGCTTGATCTTTAACGCCCACCGGCTGCGTCTCGTAGACCGACGAGGTCCGCTCGACGAACACGTGGGCCTTCAGTCGTTCCAGAGCGCGCTCTAGATTACGGATCCGGTCGCCCTGATTTGAGCCGAGCCCCAAGATGATCGTCCCGACCCTCGGCACTTCTGACGCGGCGCTCTTCTCCAATACGGCCTACGCTCTCCCGTAGCGGTCCTCGAGCCGGACGACATCGTCAAGCTCTGGAGTCGAGGCCTCCAGCAGATCGCAGTCACTGATCGCCTCCATGCGGTGGCGAGTCCCGGGCGTGACCCGGAAGCTCATACCCTCGTCCAGCTTGACTTCGCGCAGCTCTTCTCCCTCCGCGCCCACGCGAAACACCATTCGTCCGCGCAGCACATGCAGCGTCTCGTCCTTCCGTTCGTGGTACTGCAAAGACAAGGATTCCCCGGCCTTGATATGCAAGACCTTACCGACATAGCGATCGGTGTGAGCCCAGATCAGCTCATGGCCCCAGGGCTTATCGACTCGTTTGACTTCGACCCGCAACTGTCGCTCCCTTCACGCTTATCCGTTCCGGCGGCAGATCCAAACCAACCTGCTCATACTAGAGCGGCCTCATGCAGGCTGCAACGATTCCCTCCACCCGGCTGCGTCAGCGCCCCTCCTCTCAGCGGAAGCTCACACGCGCGTAACGTCGCTTACCCCTCTGGATCAAGATTGGCGCAGTCGTCGCCACCTGGTAATCCTTGTCGGCTACCTTGATGCCGTCCACATGCACCGCCCCCTGGCGGATGAGGCGGACCGCCTCGCTGCTGGAAGCCGCCAGCTGCGCCTCGACCATGATTTTTGCCAGCCACATCTCCGGGCCGTCCC
>JBFJOD010000180.1:0-5157 GCA_041617795.1 Gemmatimonadota bacterium
CTTCTCTTTGGCGGTGTCCGGAATGTATAGGCCGCCCCGCATCTGCTCGGTCTCCTCCAGCGGCTTGACCACCACGCGATCGGCGAGGGGTTTGATTCGCATCGGTGCTTCCCTCCTCTCTCCAGTTCGTATACTGTTATGTTATAATGTGCAGGGACCGGAGACACCCGGCCCTCACTGCCATTGGGCCGTCAACATGTTTCGGCGTTATTTTTCAGGTAGCTCCGTTAGCCGGCCCTGGTAAAGTAGCAGAAAGTGTGCCGCTTCAAAATGGGGGGCACACTGCCAAGCTGGCAGCCTCGGGGTCCCTGGCCTGCAGTTGTGGCCGACTCCGAGCCGATTTAGGCGTTTGAAACCGCGGGTCGACGACACCCGTACGGATGGTTGAAAGACGGGTGCGGTTCGGGACCGTGCGCCGCAAGCCTCGGCATGGTGGCTTTTGCGGCCCGCCGCTGAGTTCACAGGAGGAGGAGAATGCTTCGAGGACTATTGACGCTGGGCGCCCTGGTCGTGGGTGGGTTCGTCGCGTTGGCATTGCTGGTTCCAATCGTGGGGATGATCACAGCGCTCCTGGTGGCAGGTATCAAGCTGGCCTTCTTCCTTGCCGTGATCTACTTCATCGTGAAGCTGATCAGCCCGGAGACCGCCGACCGGGCGCTAGAGCGGATCCGCTCGAAGGTTCGCCGGGCGGCCTGAGCGTCCCCAACGTACCCCCTTACCCTGAGCCGGCCGCGGCAAGCATGCGGTCGGCTATCTCTAATCCATACAGTGTCAGGTAGGGTTCGATCAGATCAACGGTCTCGCAGTGCGGCCCGATTAAGGCTGCAAGACCGCCGGTCGCGACGACCAGCGCAGCACTCCGCTGCCAATCGGCTTTGATCCGCCTGACCATCCCGTCGATCGCATCCACGATGGCGTAAAAACACCCAGATCTGAGGCACGTCTCCGTTCGACGCCCTATGACCCCCGCCGTGGGGCCAAGATCGATATACGGGAGCCGGCTGGCGCGTTGGGACAGGCCTTCGATGCCGGCGCGCGGACCGGGCGAAATCACGCCGCCGACAAAGACGCCATCACCAGTGATGCAATCGAACGTCGTCGCGGTGCCCAAATCCACGGCGATGGTGTCCACGCCGTAAAGCTGGGCCGCCGCCAGCGTATTGAGCATGCGATCCGCCCCGACTGTTGACGGCTCGTCCACGTCCAGGCGGATCGGCAGCGGTCCCTCATCGCCGACCAAGCGCGCTGGATCGTTGATCAGCCGGGCTTCACGACTGAATGCACGGCGGAATCCGCGAACGATCAGGGGCTCAACCGCCGGAACAACCGAGCCGATTATGCCTCCGTCGACACTCTCCGTTTCCTGAGACCGCAACAGATGGCTGAGCAGATAGGCCAGTTCGTCCGGCGTTCTGCGAACATCGGTAGAGATGCGCCAGTGCCGGATCAACTCGCGACCCCGAAACAGCGCCAGCACCGTTTCAGTGTTCCCGACATCGATGGCTAAACGGACCTCGCTCATATCGGCAGCGCTCAGAACGCGGGAAGTGGTAGATCGGGAACGGCAACCCGCCCGGAGGTCACCCGTTCCAGGGCGCCCCTATCGGGCCGGAAGAGCAAAGCGCCGTCGGGCGCTATACCTACGGCCGTCCCTTCCCGAGGTTTCGCATCGGCCTCTCCGATCGAGCAACGTCGATCGCGTAGCCAATCGTAGTCGTCGAACTGCTTGAGGAACTCGCGATCAAGAGTCTCGGGTGGATTCAGGCAACGCTCTTCGACCTCGGCGATCACCCGATCCGCGAGCTCCAACCGCGAGACGCTGCGACCCGTGGCCATATCCAGCGAGATGGCCACATCGCGCAGCGCGGCCGGGAAATCGCCAGACTTCTGATGCACGTTCAGACCAATGCCCAGAACCAGGTAGTTTGGCTTATCGCCGGTCCAACTGCCTTCGCTCAGCACGCCACCGGCCTTGCGATCGCGAACGATGACGTCATTCGGCCACTTCACCCCAGCCCCCACATCCCCCAACAGGCTGACGATGGCGCGGACGCTGGCGAGCCCGGCCAGCACCGGCAACAGCAAGGGATTCGGTACCTGCTCGGGTCTCAGAACGAGCGACATATACAGCCCGGCGCCTTTAGGGGAATGCCAGCGACGCTTCGCCACCCCACGTCCAGCGGTCTGTTCGTCCGCCACCACCAACGTGCCGGCGGGCGAACCTTCGGCCGCCAGGAGTTTTGCCTGATTGTTGGTGCTGTCGATTCTCGAGTACAGGTGAACATGCTTGCGATCCCACCGTTCCCTCAGCGCCGCCAGCGACTGTCCCTCCCAGTTGGACGTCTTCCGATTCATCCCATTACCTCACGGATGCGCAGGGAAAGGTCGAGGGCGGGTGCGGAATGGGTCAGGGCCCCCACTGAGATCAAATCCACGCCCGTCTCCGCCAGGGCCCGCACGTTCTCCAGGCCCACTCCTCCCGACACCTCGATCTCCGGCCTCTTTACGTAGCCACGTATCAGCGCAATCGCCTGCCTGATCGTGCCCTCCGACATGTTGTCGAGCATGATTCGATCGACGCCGGCCTCCAAGGCGGCCCGCACTTCCGCCAATGTCGTCGTCTCGACCTCCACTGCCAGGCCAGTGGAGTTCAGCATGCGGACTCGCTCAACGGCCGCCGCGATGCCTCCCGCGCACGTCAAATGGTTTTCCTTGACCAGAACCATCGCATACAATCCCGGTCGATGGTTGACGGCGCCACCCGCGCGCGTCGCGGCACGTTCCAGTTCGCGCCACAGTGGGGTGGTTTTGCGGGTGTCGGTAATCCGCGTGTCAGTTCCGGCAACGGCCTCAACAAACCGACGCGTCAGCGTGGCAATTCCAGCCAATCGCCCCAAGAAATTCAGTGCGACGCGCTCGCCGGTCAGAATCGACCGGGCCCTGCCGCGCAACTGAACGACCAACGCGCCGGCGGCGACCTCATCGCCATCGCTGGCCTGCGGACTGAAGGAGACGCCGCCAAGCTGACGGAAAACTTCCGCCGCGGGGGCAA
Organism: Gemmatimonadota bacterium; assembly: GCA_041617795.1. Lineage (GTDB taxonomy): Bacteria > Gemmatimonadota > Gemmatimonadetes > Palauibacterales > KS3-K002 > JBFJOD01. The sequence continues at coordinate 3,053 of JBFJOD010000180.1, forward strand.
GGCCTGCGATCACACCGTCGGCTTTCACAACGATCTCCGCAGCAACCTCGATCTCTTCTGGCACACACCACTCGGTCGTCCAGTCGCCGGCACCCACATCTTCCGCAAGCGCCTCGGAAATTAGACGACGTTGTGGGTCTGATACTCCGTCCATCGCCCCACTACCTGCCTAGATTTGTCAGAGCGTAAAGCATATAAGCTCCGCTCACAGCCCAACAGTAGTAGGCAAATCGGTAGAAACTGCCGCTCTGCAGCCAGCGAACGAAAAGCAGAATCGCCAACATCCCAGTGACGAACGCGCCGACGGCCGACGCTGCCAACGCGGCGGCGCTTATGCCGAACTCGCTGCCGAAGATCGCCGGGATCTCCAAGATCGCCGCACCGAAGATCGCCGGGACCGACAACAAGAAGCTGAATTCAGCCGCCGCATCGCGATTCGTGCGGAACCCCAATGCAGTGGCCACTGTAACACCCGATCTCGAGATTCCCGGCAGCAAGGCTGTCGCCTGTGCCAGCCCCACCGCCAGCGCGCCCACCCAGCCTGGATCCGCCTGCCGGGCCCGATCGAGAAGCCAGCGCGTGGAATAGACCACCGCGCCGGTCACAATCAGGCTGGTCGCGGCGATCGTGGGACTGTCGAACACGCGCGAGATCGCTCCTTTCAGAGAAACGCCGACCACCGCTGCGGGGATCGACGCCAGGGCCAGCAAGCCCAGATAACGCAGATCGGCAGCGCGTCTCTGTAAGACACCGACCAGCAGCGATCCCACGCGCCGGCGGTAGACCACGAGTACGGAGCAAAGCGTCGCCAGATGCACGAGAACCTCGAAGGCGACACCGGGCGGATTGACACCCAGCAACGACTCGGCCAGAACGAGGTGACCGGAACTCGATACGGGAAAGAACTCGGTAAGGCCCTGCAAGACTCCCAAGGCGATGGCTTCCAGAAGCGACATCGATTTACCGAACGCGCCGCTGCGGCCGCCCCGACCCCATCAACTGTCCAACACTTCCTGGTAAAACGACTCGTACATGGGGATGATTCGCTCCGTCGAGTAGCGGTCGATCGCAAGCGCCCGGCCGGCCTTGCCCATCTGCTCCTGAAGCCCGGGCGTCGACAGGATCTCCACGGCCGAGTTAGCCATGGCATCCACGGCGCCGACCGGCTGGAGGCGACCGGCGACCCCGTCGTCGACGACCTCCTCTAAACCACCGCAGCGAGTTCCCACAACGGGTACCTCGCTGGCCATCGCCTCCAATGCCGATAGGCCGAACGACTCCGACTCACTGGGCAAAAGGAAGAGATCGGCAACGCCGAGCAACTCGGCCACCGATTCCTGCTTGCCCAAGAAGACGACACGGTCACCGATATTCAGGCTCCGCGCCCGTTCCTCAGCCCGCGGTCGCTCGGGTCCATCGCCGACGAAGATCAAGCGTGCTGGTACCGCGTCCATGACACGTGCCGAGACGCGCACCACATCTTCGATCCGCTTCACCGGCCGGAAGTTCGAGATGTGCATGATGATCTTTTCATCCTTATCGGCCAACGCGTTCCGGTGGTACCCGTCAGCCCGGCGGGCGAAAAGCTGAGCATCGACAAAGTTCGGAATCACCTTGACGTCACAGTGGCTGCAGCCGAAGGTGGCGATCGTCTGCCGCTTGAGGAACTCGGAGACGGCGCTCAGACCGTCCGATCGTTCGATCGAGAATTTCACGATCGACCGGTAGGATGGATCCTGGCCGACCAGAGTGATGTCAGTACCGTGCAGGGTCGTGACGATTTTCAGGTCGGATGGCTGCTCCAACATCTGTTTGGCCAGCCACGCCGACGTGGCGTGCGGGACGGCATAGTGAACATGAAACAGGTCGAGATGCCGCTGCGTGGCCACTTCGTGCATCGCGACAGTCGCCGCCAACGAGTAAGGTGGGTATTCGAATAGCGGATAACGCGAGACTTCGATCTCGTGGAAGTAGGTGTTGCGCATGAAGCGCGGCAGCCGGAAAGGATGCGCGTAAGAAACGAAATGCACCTCGTGACCCCGCTGGGCAAGCCGCATCCCCAATTCGGTGGCTACGGCACCGCTTCCGCCGTAGGTCGGATAACA
>JBFJOD010000181.1:0-5142 GCA_041617795.1 Gemmatimonadota bacterium
ACCTGGCAGCCAGCTCGCCAGCTCGAAGACGACCGCCTCGACGCGCGCGCGGTGACCGTCGAGCAACCTTTGGGCGAGCCGTTCGATCTGCTCGCACGCTGGTCGCTCCCAAGCATCGGTGTCCACCAGCCCCTGATAGAGACGAATGACTTGTGCGACCGCCGCGGAAACGAAGACCTGGCCTGTCACCTTCGATTCCCTTCCCAAGAAATCGCCGAGCGTGCGGCGCTCACGTCACCTCGCTGATCTCCAACAAGTGGCCATCCGGGTCTCGAAAGAAGCAGCGGATCTCGCCACCGCGGTCCAAAGGCGGCGTGAGGAATTCGGCGCCACGTGCTTTCAGCACTGTATACGCAGCGTGACAATCCGGCACCCTGATGGTGAGCTGGTGGCTCACCAAGTCTGGATCCTGCGGCGGCGCGAACGTAACGGTCGGCTTGTCTTCGGTTGGCCCACCACCCGTGACGAGCAGCAGCCAGTTCCCCTGAAAGCCTAACACGCACGAGCTGCCTCCATATTCTCTATATACGGTGGCACCCAGTACGTCTCGGTAGAACTGCTTGGCGCGCTCGAGGTCACTGATCACCAAGAGCTGCGTCAGCTCGACACCTTCGCCGGGAAAAACATCACTCATCTTATCTGACCCTCGGCCTTAGGTCCATCGCTCACGTTTGGCATCGCTCATCCAACTCACGTGCTTCCACGAGAAGCCGTCGGTAGCGCTGTTAACGTCTTATCAGGTAGACCGCGTCGCGACCGTTGCTTCGCCTGCCGAGAGCTCAGCTTTCCTCGGTGGGTGATTCGTCCAGGGGTTGCGACTGCGCGGCCAGAGCGAGCCGTTCAGCCAAGCCTTCCATCTGACGGCGGCGCAGCCGCGCCCAACCCGGCAGGCGGAGCGCGCCGAGCCCGAACATGCCGAGTCCGGCGGCCGCCAGGAACGCGACACCCGGCAGCGATGCCGCGAGCGGACTCCCCGTAGCCAGCGAAGCGACGAAGGTTGCGGTAGCGATTCCGAGGACCCCCAGCCCCGTGGTCATGAAGCCACGAGCGGTGCCGTTGAGGGTTTGCAGGCGCAGGCGGTGGCCAGTCGGCGTGGGTTCGAGAAGGGCCTGCAGGTTGCCGTTGGTCCATTGGCGGAATGGTCCATCGTATCTCACCGAGCCGCGCGCCTGGAACGTCTCGCGTAGATCCCCCACCAGGTGTTCCCATTCGTCCTCGGAGAAGCGACGATCGAGCTCGATCGTCCTGCCGACGCCGATCGGCAGCCCGAGGTAGGATCGTGAGGTTGGGCGCCCAGCTTGGGCGATCGATAGCGCCGCCTGGGTCACCAACTCGGCTGGGATACCCACGTCACGGCCGATTTCCTGGAGCTCGGCCAGCGTCATCCCTTTGCCCGGCGCGAGCTGACGCCGTGCGGTCTTCTGCGCTTCGGCGGCGCGCTCGAAGATCGCCGCTATCTCTTCTTCGCTGTATTGTCGCTCGTCCATGACCCATGCAAGATCGCCGCGGCCGCCTTCCGGGGCAATCTGCGGTTCTCGGTCCCCCGCTCGCAATCAGATCGACAAATACCCGCCCTTCCCCTTCAACGCACCCCATGTGGCGACATCCGAGACCACGTACCCACCGATGAAATCACGAAACTCCGGTCGGAACGTCTCCTTGCGCATCTTCCGGTAGGCAAGGAATCCGGGCGCCTTCGCGTAGGCGCCGTACAGCATCTCGTAACCCTCGGTGAGGATCTCACCCGGCGCGCCAAGCGCAGTCCAGTCAACTTCCCTCTGGCATCAAGAGCCCAGCTCTTCGCTCAATAAAGTGCGTGCCTGCTGAACATCAGACGCGTCAACCTGAATCCATACTCGCGTGTCGCCGTGAGAGATGAACCCGCCCCCGGCCGCGAAGTAGTGTTCACCCTCGACAAAGTAGTCGATCCCCGCAGCGTCGAGTAACAGGCGAGCCTTGGCCAGCTCCACGGCGTTGGCAGGTTCGAAGACTCTCATGAGCGCCATCGGCATACCTTGTTCAGACTATCCGTTACGACCGAACTCAGCGTCAGCGACCCAGACCCGCCAACGCCAAAGGTACCGCAAGGATATCATCGCCATCTGTGAAAACGAAAATACCGAGCGATTCTACCGGCTGGACTCCCCAAGCGTACGGCAAGTTCGGTAGCTTTCGCGCTTTTGGCGAGCCTGATCCGTCCAGCTGAACTTCCCAGATCCCGTTTTCCGGCCCCGACAAGCAGACCTCATCGAAGCAACGCGTCACCAGCAGGGTACTCGAACCAGCGGACGTGTAGCCATCGAACGGAGCGTCCGAGCTGGGAACGAACACGGGCTCGGCCATTGTGAAGCCGTCGCCGTCACGGGCTGCGACGTAGATCCCGGAGCCGGCGGCCCCGTCAGCGTCGAAGAAGAAAAGATCACCTTGCTCGGTCACGCATGGATACGTGCCGACCAGTCCATAGCGCTCCGAGAGGTTCTCCGGGCTGGACCACCCATCCCCTTCACGTCGGACGCGGAAAAGCGCGCGAGCGTCGTCATCAGACCGTGTAGCAAAGAACAGCGTGCTCGCATCCGGAGAGATCGTCAGGTTGTACACCGGGCCCAGCTGCGCAAGCGGCTCGACCCGCCAGCCTTTCGGTTCCAAGTAGCCGATGAAAGGTTCTTTTCGCGTCCAGTCGTCGCCGTTCCGAGCAAAGACCATCGTTTTGCCGTCGCCCGAAAAAGACGGTGAGGTCTCTGATCTCTCCGTATTGATGACGCCAGGTGCGAAGGGCGCAGCATTGGGAAACTTCGTTTCAACTGACGCCGTGATCCGCGAACGCACTTCGAGCCGCTCGGCTACGCCGTCGCGGCTACGGATCCGACGGACCCACTCTCCCTCGGCGTCGAACTTCTGGTAACGGTAACGAAAAGAGGCTCCGCCCTCTCGGCCTACGTAGCGGAAGTCCCAGCCGAGCTGATTGCCGCGCTCATCCCACAGCACGTCCTCTTCGCCGTACTGCGTGCCGTCGGCGCGGTAGTAGCGCTTCCGAATCTCCCGACCCGTTGCGTCCAGATCGGCCTCGGTTCGCTCGCCGGCGACTCCTGGTTCGGAGTAGTAAGTCGTTGTCTTGAGGCTTTCATCTGCTGAATAGGTGAACACCTCCCGAGAGGGCTCAGCCGACCCACCCTCGAAGTAGATCGCTTCCGATTCCCGACCACGCTCGTCGTGCCGAAGAAAGAAGAGCAGAACCGGAGCACCCAGCTCAGCCGTTATCTCCAGGCGAAGCCTTCGGCCATCGGGATCGAACCAGGTGCGCTCCGTACCCATGAAAGCGCCGGTAGCCGGGTCGAAGAGATCGACCCGCTGTTCGAGCGTAACGGTATCGGCCGCGAGCACGATGGCAGCCATAGCGACGGTGAGAGGGGTCAAGACTATCGCGCTCCCTTAGCTTATGCAGCAGGCCAGCAACACGACTGGGACTGCAGCGAAGGCCAGCAGCCTGGCCCGGCCCGATCTAGCGATCGCGCCGCTTGGGCCACCAAATCGGGTGGGAGACCGACGTCACGGCCGATTTCCTGCAGGTCGGTCAGCGTCATGCCCCCGCCCGAGGCCAGTTGGCGCCGGGCGGTCTTTTGCGCTTGGGCGGCTGTCTCGAAGATGGCGGCGACCTCGTTCTCGTTGTATCGTCGGTCGGTCACAATGGCTGCAAAATCGTTGGAGCCGCCTCTCGGGACAAATCGCAGATTTCGAGCCCGGTTCGGTCGCTGACCCGGAATGAGACTCTTCTCACGTACACCTCGCAGACAGAGCCCGCTGGACGGGGGACACAGATCTGATATTATCCGACCGCGAAGGCGCGTGCATAAAACCAGGGAGAACCAGGGCAAATGTCACTAGATGTATTCATCATAGTCGCCGTCACTTCATTCATCCAGTCGATTTTCGGGGTTGGTGTCCTTCTTTTTGGCACACCATTGTTGCTGATAACTGGTTACGGTTTCATTGACGCCATCCTTATTCTACTCCCCATTTCTGTGTTGATAAACTCCGTTCAGATCGCAAAAGACTATCGTAGTATTGATTTCACCTTCTACAAAAAACTCCTGGTCTTTGCGATACCTTTCGTGGTTGTCTTTCTGTTCTTGGTAACGCAGGTGCAAATCAATATTGGCCTGATTGTTGGCATATTCTTGATCTTTGTCGCCGCAAAAGACTACTCGACCAGAGTACACAGCGCACTTCGTGTATTAGTGCGGTACGAAAAGATATATCTCATTGTGATGGGTGTCATTCACGGATTGACCAATCTCGGTGGGTCATTACTTACGGCAATCGTGCATAGCAAGGAATATGAAAAAGACGTCACCCGGGTCACAATAGCGGTCTCTTATGCGACCTTCGCCATATTTCAGATAACGACGTTGTTCGCATCAGGGCGCACTGTCGACATCAGTTTATCAAGAGGTGGAATGTATATGATTGTTGGCTTCTTGATATTTCTGCTTACCGAGAAGTTCGTATATATGGATATCAGTAACAAAGCGTATTCCAAGTACTTCTCTGTGTTTCTATTCTTTGCAGGCGTGTTGTTGTGCGTGAAATCCATCTGAATGTTCAGGCCGCGTACCAGATCACAGCAAAGAAGTGGCACGTAGTACCGGCCAGAACGCAAAAGTGCCAGGCAAGATGAGCATACCGCACCCGCTTTGCAGCATAGAATGCCACTCCGCCCGTATAGGCGAGGCCTCCAGCCAGAAGCCAAAGAAATCCCTCGTGAGGCATTCGCTCCCAGAGTGGCTGAATTGCGATCAGCACCAGCCAGCCCATCGCCAAGTAGATCGCCGTTGAGACGATCGGGTAGCGGAATGCCACGATCGTCTTGAAGACCAGGCCGGCCAAAGCCAAGCCCCATATGGCGCCGAACAGCGTCCACCCCCAGCCACCCCTCAGAACGCCTAGCGTAAATGGCGTGTAGGTACCGGCGATCAGCAGGAAAATCGCTCCGTGATCGAGAACACGAAAGACGCGCTTGGCTCGGCCACTCGGCAATGCATGGTAGAGCGTGGACGTGAGGTAGAGGGCGGCCATCGTGGCAGCGAAAATACTGACGCCCACGATACTCCCGGCCCCGTGGGGAACCGCTGCCAGCACCAGGAA
>JBFJOD010000182.1:0-5093 GCA_041617795.1 Gemmatimonadota bacterium
GCGCAGCCGTCGCAGCGCGCCGAGAAGGATCCCGACGCGCCACTGTTCGCGGGCGAATACCAGCAGAGGTTCGAGGCGATCCTCACGCGCTATCCGAACAAGCGCGCCGCGCTGTTGCCCGTTCTGAACATGGCGCAAGAGCTGCGGGGTTGGCTCTCGCCGGAGACGATGACTCGGGTCGGGGAATTGCTCGGCCTCACGCCAGCCTACGTCCGCTCGGTGGCGTCCTTCTATACGATGTTCAACATGCGGCCTGTGGGACGGCATCACATTCAGGTCTGCACCGGAATCGGCTGCGACCTGTGCGGGGCGGAGGGCGTGGTCGAGCACCTGCTAAAAGCCACGCATACCCGGATCGGTGAGATTTCGAAAGACGGGAAGTATTCGATCGTCGAGGTCGAGTGTCTGGGCGCCTGCGGTTTTGCGACGGTCGTCCAGATCAACGACAGAGTGTATGAGAACGTCAAGGCCGCCAATGTGGATGGGCTGCTGAAGGAGTTGGACTAACCGTGGCGTACCCGCACGCGCATCCTCGCGAGACCCGAGTGCTCTCCAAGTACTTCGGAGAGACGGATGCCATCGGAATCGATGGTTGGATCGAGCGGGGGGGCTACAAGGGTGTGGAGAAGGCGCTAAGCACTCCTCCCGATGACATCATTCAAGTCGTCAAGGACGCAGGCCTCAGGGGGAGGGGGGGTGCCGGCTTTCCGGCCGGTCTCAAATGGAGCTTCATGCCCAAGAACGGAGACCGGCCGAACTACCTTGCGTGCAACGCCGACGAGAGCGAGCCCGGCACGTTCAAAGACCGGGAGATCATGCGTTGGACACCACACCAGCTGATCGAAGGCTGCATCATCTCCAGCTACGCGATCCGGGCGCAGCACGCTTACATCTATATCCGGGGCGAGTTCGTCGACGTCGTGCGAATTCTGAACGGGGCTGTAGTCGAAGCCTACGAACGCGGCTATCTGGGAAAGAATATCCTGGGCTCCGGTTACGATCTGGATCTGACGATTCACTTGGGGGCTGGCGCCTATATCGCCGGTGAGGAGACGGGTCTGCTGAACTCCTTGGAGGGTCGGCGGGCCGAGCCACGTATCAAGCCACCATTCCCGGCACAGCGTGGTGCCTTCGGCATGCCGACAACGGTCAACAACGTAGAGACGTTGGCGGCCGTTCCGCACATCGTGCTGAACGGCGCGGCCTGGTACCGGCAGTGGGGTACGGAAAAGAGTCCCGGCACGAAGCTGTTCTCTTGCTGCGGTCACTTGCAGCGACCCGGCAACTACGAAGTCCCGTTGGACTTCAACTTGAAGGAGCTGGTTTTCGATCTCTGCGGTGGGCCGCCGGATGGCCGCGAGCTGTTGGCTCTGATTCCGGGGGGCAGCTCGGTGCCGATCATGACGCTGGACGAGATCGATTGCGATGTGAGTTACGAGGGCATCGAGGCGGCTGGCTCGCTACTGGGCTCCGGCGGCCTGATCGCCATGGATGATTCGACGTGCATCGTGCACGCCGTGCGCAAGATGGTCGATTTCTACGCGCACGAGTCGTGTGGGCAGTGCACAAACTGCCGTGAGGGCACGTCCTGGCTTGCGAAGATCCTCAAACGCATCGAGCGCGGTCAGGGACGGGACGAAGACATACCGCTGTTGCTCGACATCAGTGCCAACATGGCGGGCAAGACCATCTGCCCGCTCTCGGACAGTGCGGCGGTGCCCGTCGTCAGCTCGATCCAGAAATTCGAGCACGAATACATGGCGCACATTCGTGAGAACCGTTGCACGGCGGTGCGATAATATGGCTGAGCAAAGCGCAACAGTTAACCTCACGATAGACGGCGCGCCGATTTCGGTGCCCAAGGGAGCGACGATACTCGAGGCGGCGGAACGCGCGGCCATCGTGATCCCGAGGTATTGCTACCATCCGGGTCTGAGCGCGCCCGCCGTCTGCCGCATGTGCCTGGTCGAAGTGGAGGGCGCCCCGAAGCCCCTGCCTTCCTGCGTGCAGCAGGTGCAAGAGGGAATGGTGGTACACACGGACAGCGCAGACGCGCGCAAGTCGAGACGGGCGGCGGTCGAGTTCCTGCTAGTCAACCATCCGCTCGATTGCCCGATCTGTGACGCGGCAGGCCAATGCGAGCTGCAGGACTACGCGTTCGAGACGGGCCAGTTGCGCACGCGGAACGTCGAGGCGAAGGCCGTGCTCGGGCGCGACAAGGTCACTCCCGAAATCATGTATTTCGCCGATCGCTGTATCCTGTGCACACGCTGCGTTCGCTTCATGGACGAGATCGCCGAGGAGCCAGTCCTTCAGGTGATTCAGCGAGGTCACAAGGGCTACATCGACACGATGACGGATGACCTGTTCGAACATCCGTTCTCGATGAACATCGTGGACGTCTGTCCGGTCGGTGCGTTGGTCAACGAGGACGTTTTGTTCAAGCCGCGCGCCTGGGATCTGGATCAGACGGCAAGTATTTGCCCGGGCTGCTCGCAAGGGTGCAACGTCTCGGTCGGCACGAAGGAGAATCAGATATTACGTGCAAAACCCCGCTTCAACCCCGAGGTGAACTCGTATTGGATGTGCGACCACGGGCGCAGGGTGGTCATCAGCTGGGGCGCCGGCGATCGCCTGGAGGTGCCACTGGTGCGTGAGGGCGATCGTTTGGTCCCCTGCGATTGGTCACGCGCTCTGGACGCGTTGGCTGCTGCGCTGTCCAGCGCGGCGGGCGAAGCACGGGCCATCGTCAGCGCGGGCGCTTCCAACGAGAGCCTGTTCATACTGCGGAAGCTGATGGAGCAAATCGGCTTTGCGGGAGGTCATTTCCGTGTCCCGAGGGGTGCGGCGCACGAGTTGAAAGGATTCCCGAAGCTGCAGCTGAGAGCCGAGCGGGTGGCGAACGCGCGCGGAGCCGAGCTGCTCGGCTATTCGCAGAGCGAGGACATCTATGGGTCGGTGCGCGACCATACGGGTGCTCTCTTCGTGCTGGAAGATCCCCTGGAGGACGCACCGGCGGACTTCGCCGATCGGCGTAGCCCGTTCATCTATATCGGCAGCCACCTGAGCCCAGCGGTGCGCACAGCCGATCTCGTCCTGCCCTCACCCAGCTTTGCTGAGATGGAAGGGACGTTCACGAACTTCGAGGGGCGGGTTCAGCGATTTGTGCAGGCGCTTAGACCACCGGGCGTGGCGCGGCCGCTCTGGCTGACCGGGTCGGCGCTGTTGGCCCGGCTGGGTGCGGGCGTAGCGGTTCGCACGGCCGGCGCGGCTTTCGCCGAGTTGAGCGGCGAGTTTGCTGAATTTGCGGGCATGAGTTACCAGACGCTCGGCGTGCACGGCGCGATTGCGCCTGGCGCTAAGTCGAGCGCGGCCGCGGTGTCCTGAGCCGGGAGTCAGACAACGGTTATGGGTCCTCTTTCCACGACAGCTTTCTTGATCTTCGGGGCGGCCAAGGCCCTGGTCATCTTCACCATCTGGCTGCTGGCGGTGGCGGGGACGACTTTGGCGGAACGAAAGATCGCCGCCTGGATTCAAGACCGCAGCGGACCCAATCGCGTAGGGCCATGGGGCGCCTTTCAGCCGCTGGCTGATGGGTTGAAGAACTTCATCAAAGAAGAGAACCTGCCAAAGGGTGCGAGCCGCTGGCTCTTCTACCTGGCGCCGGTGATCTCGATGTTCCCGGCGTTCGTCGTGTTCGCGGTCATCCCGTTCGCGGCACCGCTAGCGACGCCCTGGGGCACGGTGAATATGGTCATCGCCGATCTGTCAGTGGGATTCCTGTTCATCGTGGCGCTGGCGTCGCTGGGTGTGTACGGGCTGGTGCTGGGAGGTTGGGCATCGAACAGCAAGTACCCGTTCTTGGGCGGCCTGCGCGCATCGGCGCAGATGATCAGCTACGAAGTCGCGCTGGGGCTGAGCCTGGTTCCGATCCTCATGCTGTCGGGGAATGTTTCGCTGTTGAAGATCGTCTCGCAGCAGCAAGAAGCGGTTTGGTTCGTGCTGCCGCTGATGGTGGGTTACCTGTTCTTCACGTTCTCGTATTTTGCGGAAACGAATCGATTGCCGTTCGACATGCCGGAGGCCGAGTCGGAGTTAGTATACGGTTTCCACACGGAGTACTCGGCGATGAAGTTCGCCATGTTCATGATGGCTGAGTACTCGAATATGATCATCGCGTCGGCGCTGATGGTGACGTTTTTCTTCGGTGGCTGGGACATCCCCTTCTGGTCGGGAGACAACATCGCGGTGGCTGCTGATTCATCGATCGTCGGCGCGACGCCAGCGCTTTGGATCACTCTGCTCACGGCAGTGGTCTTCGCCGCCAAAGTAGCGTTCTTCATCTTCGTGTTCATTTGGGTGCGCTGGACGGTTCCGCGCTTCCGCTATGATCAGGTGATGGCGCTGGGCTGGAAGGTCTTGATTCCTCTCCTGGTTGCGTACATCACGATCCTCGGTGTCGCGATGCTGACAATCGAAGCAGTGGGCATCGAGTTTGGCCTGATGTACGGTTTAATTTTGGCAGGACTCAATGTCGTTTTGCTTTTAGGTATAGTGTTCTGGTTAGATCGAAGCAGGGTGATTTCCGGCACGGCATGGAAGCAAGTTCGTCCTCAACAGGCTCGTACACACGGTTAGCGTATGGCAATTGGAGTAGTCAAGGTTCAGCGACCCGAGGCGGGAGCTTCGTACCTCCGGGCAACCCTGAAAGGGATGGCCCTGACCTTTAAGCACATGGTCAGGCCGCTGACGGTGAGTCAGCAGTATCCGGAGGAGAAGTGGGAACTATCGCCACGGATGCGCGGCACGCACCGAATGGCCGTGCACGAAGACGGGCGAGCCAAGTGTGTGGCGTGCGGGCTGTGTCCAACGATCTGTCCGGCGAATTGTATCAAGCTTATCCCTGCGGAAGATCAGCACGGCGAGCGTTATGCCGCGGTTTACGAGATCGATGAATTCCGCTGCATCTTCTGTGGAATGTGTCAGGAGGTCTGCCCGGTCGAGGCGATCCACGTCGGGCGGCACTTCGAGAACGCGGAGTACACTAGGGAACGCTTCGTGTACGATCTCGACCGCCTCATGGAGCAGGATCA
>JBFJOD010000183.1:0-4906 GCA_041617795.1 Gemmatimonadota bacterium
ATCGGCTCGCCGGCGGCGTACCGGCGAAGGTTCTCCCGCAAGATGACCCAGAGCCTTTCCGTCCGCAGATCCGACCGGGCCGCCACGTGCGGTGTTATGATGACGTTTGGAAGCTTCCACAACGGGTGATTGGCGGGCAGGGGCTCGGGGTCGGTGACGTCCAACCCGGCGCCAGCGATTCCGCCGGACTCGAGCGCCCTCACCAGGTCCGCGGTCACGACGCTTCTGCCTCGGCCCACATTGATGAAGTAGGCCGTAGGCTTCATCAGCGCGAAGAACTCGGCGTCGAACATTCCCGTGGTCTCGGGGGTCAGCGGCGCGGCGTTGACGACCACGTCGGCCTGACTTGTCAGGTCGGTCAGTTCATCGGCCAGGCCGACGTAATCGACGAATTCGGGACCGGTCCGGCTGCTGCGGCGCGTTGCAACCACGCGCATGCCCAGCGCGTGCGCCCGCTTCGCCACCTGTGTTCCGATGCCGCCCAGGCCCACGACCAGCATCGTCTTGCCTTCCAGCTCCCAGAGCCCGCCAGCGGGGCCGGCGCCGCGGTTCCAGCGCCCTTCTAGCTGCGCCGGGATGTAGCGATAGAGTCCGCGCGAGAATGCCAGCATCATCGCCAAGACATGTTCGGCGATTTCGGGACCATAGATGCGCTGGGCGTTGGTGATCAGGACGTCTCGCTCCCTGACCGCCGAGATCCCGACGCAGTATTCGGCGCCGGCGGACGTTAGTTGAATCCAGCTCAAATTCCGGCCGGCCTCCAGAATCGCCGGGGAGCAGTAGCCGATGACCGCGTCGGCATTGGAGACTGACCGGAGTGCAGCTTCACTGTTCGGTGCGGCGATGAGCTGAACGCCGGGCGCTGCCGACTGGAGCCAGGCGATTCGCGCCTCATCGGCGCGCACAATGATCCGGGTGGGTGGCGCCCAGCCGGGGCGCTCCCGCACCGCGGTCGGCGCCTCGCGAAGCTGTAGTTGCTCGATCAGCTGTGCGGCGTCGATGTCCTGGGGCGTTGCGGCTGCAGGCAGCAGCAGGGCGGCTGCCAGCGCACCAGTGCCGATGGCTAACCAACTTCTCGAGTGACTCATGATGATGTTTCTCCTAGCCTAGGCCGTTCGGAAGGCAGCGGTCCTGAGGAATATCGATTTCTGGCGGATTCCAGGCCAGGTTGACCGTGTGCGCACGTCGCGGCGCCGCACTCCGCCCGGCCGGGCAACTTCGCCGAACCACTGGCAAAATGCCCGAAGAACTGGCCAAACGCGGTGCAGCCCGGACAGGGCTCGAAATCCTATCTCTTACTATAGCTTGACTTAGCGTCTGCGCCGGAGTCTGGCACGAACCTTTCTTATTACACGGGCGCCGGAACGCCCAGAGTGGGCCCCCCCCGCCGGCAAGAACACCCCTTACAGCAGTAGGAGTTGTCAGATGTTTGGATTCGGAAAGGAATCGCGTTTACGGGATGAGACCGGCGCTGGGCTCACCGAGGTGATGATGGCGATCGTCATCTTGACTGTCGCCTCCCTCAGCCTGGCCGGGACTTCCGTCCGGGTTGGCACGACCATGAGTGCGGTCCAGGGCCGAATCAGCGCGATGGAAGTCGCGGAGCGGCAGTTGGAGCAGCTTCACTCGACCGACTACGCCGCGATAGCGAACGGCAGCAAGGTTGAAGACGGCGTGCAGCTGACCTGGACGGTGACCGAGGGTGATGTGTCGAAGCGGATTCTCATGGTCTATCGCTACGATCTGCCCCGTTCGACCCGGCAGGACACGCTGATCGCTGCGGTGCGGGCACGGTGAAAATGAAGCACCAGGCCCAGAACGGCTTCTCGTTGGCCGAGACACTGATCGCGATCATTGTCGGCAGCTTGGTGCTGGCATCCGTGTTGGTCGCCATCGTGCACCAGCAGCGTTTTTACCTGGTAGTCGGCGACATTACGGAGACCCGGCGCGACGTCGAGCAGGTGGACAAGATTCTGGCGCCGGAGCTGTTGCCTTTGAATCCGTCGGTGGGCGACATCGTCTACGCGGGGTCGGATTCGCTGCGCATGCGCGTGTTCCGGGGTGTGTATGCCGTTTGCGATAAGAAATTGATGACGGATGTGCACCTGACCGTCAGGCGGTTGACCCCCACCGGTCGCTCGTTCAACGGCGACAGTGCGCTGGTCTATTCCCGCGGCACGTTGGTGGGGATGGACGACGATCACTGGAGGTCAATCAGGATCAATTCGGTGACTTCGGCAACCTGCCCGGATGGAGCGGCGGGTTGGACCGCGATCGCACCCGGGCTCGTTGGCTTATTGTCGCAGATCCCGATCGGTGCGCCGGTCCGTGTCTTCGCATACGCCAGCTATTGGATAGGCCAGGAAGATGGTTACTGGGTCCTGAAGAGCGATGCGCTGGGTTCGCCGCGGGTTCTGGGCGGCCGCCTGATGCCGGTCAGCGAGTCAAAGTCCGATGTTCTGCGCTTCCAGTACCGAGATGATGAAGGTGATCCGACGTCGAATCCTAACGAAGTCGTTGATGTGCAAATCGCCATGGGCGCAGTCGGTGACGCGGCGACCACACGGAGTGGCGACGCATACGAGGTGTCCCGCAGGCGGGTGCTCCGTCTGAGAAATGCGGAAGAGTAACATGCGCGGCAGAATGAGAATACAGAGTGAAGAGGGCTTCGGCCTTCCCACCGCCATCCTCGGTGTGATCGTCTTCGCAGCCTTGGCGTTGCTGGGGATCGCGCTGACCCGGCAGGAGGTGCGGACGCAGGTGCGGGTAACTTCGCGCTCGGCCGCGTTCCACGCTGCGGAGGCGGGGCTAGCCCAGGGTTTGGAGAACTGGAACCGCCCGGGTGTGTTGGAGATGGGCGAGTCGTGGGTCGTGGACGAAGGGACGTTGCCGGGCGGTTCCAGCTATCGGGTTGTGGCAACGGCGATGGATGACGGCTCGACCGTGCAAGCGTTGTTCGCTATTCAGTCGGAAGGTCGCGCGCCCAACGGCACGTCGCAACGCGCCGGGCTGCTGGCGGCGACAGTCGCTCCCGGCCACCCCGTGGGTGGGGCGATCAAAGCGATCGGCCAGGTCAGGGTCGTCGGTAAGGCCGACGTCGATGGTTGGGACTCGGTGCCTTCACCATGGAACGGCAACTGCCCGCCGCCCACCGGCGGTTTGCCGGGCGCGTTGATGTCCGACACCAGCAAGGTGGCGAAAGTCGGGGCGGCAAAGATCGATGGTGACCCTTCAGTTGATGAACAGTCCGACACGACCGGCTGGTTCAACTTCGGACATCTCACGTACGAGCAGGTTACCGCGAGGGCCGACCATCAGTTTCCCGGCGGCACCAACATCTCGAGTGGCCCGGCGCCCACCCTCAACGGCGATGGAAGTTGCAATATGTCGGACAAGTATAACTGGG
Source organism: Gemmatimonadota bacterium (assembly GCA_041617795.1). Lineage (GTDB taxonomy): Bacteria > Gemmatimonadota > Gemmatimonadetes > Palauibacterales > KS3-K002 > JBFJOD01. The sequence continues at coordinate 3,407 of JBFJOD010000183.1, forward strand.
GTGAACCGCTCGACGTCAGCCACCCCTGCTACGGCTGGTTCCCGATCATACACGTGACCGGCGATCTGACGGCGGCTGGGAACGGGATGGGGCAGGGCATACTGATGGTCGATGGCGACCTCTCGATCTGCGGTGGCTTCACCTTCTACGGCATAGTGGTGGCGCGGGGGCGGATCAAGAGCTGCGGCAGCGGCTTCAAGATCTACGGTGGCGCGGTGAGCGGTGAGTCGGAGTTGAACCCCGGTGGTGGCGCGGTTGCCGGAGCTAACAAGCTCCAGTACAGCCACTGTGTGGTCGACCGCGTGCTCAGCCGCAGCAAGGCGGCGCGGCCGGACCCGCTGACCGAGCGGCCCTGGTTCCAAACGCGATAGAAAAAAGCAAACAGAGCTAGGTTCGACCGCAAAACTATAAAAACTCTCTCGGTTCGAACCTGAGACGAGGCGCTGGTGGAAGCACATAGCTGGCGCCTCCTCTGCTATTATGCCCGGCCTACAGCTGGCGCTTGCGTTCCCGACCGGGGCTGCGATGTTTTAGCCGGTACTTTGCAGCGAGCGAGATGCCATGGCGGACATACGGAAACACCTTATCGTTGTGGGTGATCGCGTCCTCATCTCACCCGAGGAAGGGGAGGAGCGGACGCGGGTTGGCCTCTACCTGCCGGCCACCGCGATCGAGAAACGAGAAATCCAGGGTGGGACGGTCGTTGCAACCGGTCCCGGTACGCCGGTCTCAGCGCCTACCGAACTGGATGAGGAACCGTGGAAGATCGTGGCGGGCGAGCCGCGCTACCTGCCGGTGCAGGCGCAGGTCGGGGATTACGCGATCTTCTTCCGGCGCGCCGCAGTCGAGATCACTTTCGAAGGTAAGAAGTACCTGGTCGTGCCGCAGGCAGCGATCCTCACCCTGGTGCGCGAGGAGCCCTCCGACTTCGACGGATGATCGTAAATCGTTGACCGTTCCTCGGTTCAACGGCATATTCGAGCCGTCCAGCATCACCTACAAAACTCACTCGTCAGCCCGCCGGGGCGGACGTGCGCCTGCAACGTTTCACGTACGCACGGAGGTGACCGTATGGGTAGGATCAACATCGGTCGTGTGTTGCTGGGTGGACTGCTGGCTGGCGTCGTTTTAAACGTCGGCGAGTACTTGCTCAATCAGCCGGTCTTGGGTGAGCAGTGGACGATGGCTATGGATGCGCTCGGCCTCGAGGCGATGTCGGGGAGCGCCGTCATCTGGATGGTCCTCTGGAACTTCGTGATGGGTATCGGTCTGCTCTGGCTTTATGCGGCAATACGCCCGCGCTTCGGCCCCGGACCGAAGACCGCGGTGATCGCCGGGCTTTGCGTTTGGTTCCTGGTCTGGCTGTTGGGCTTCGGCACTACGGTCATCGCGGGGATGTTACCGGGCAGCCTGGTGCTTGTGACACTGGTCTGGGGTCTGTTCGAGGTGCCGATCGCGACCGTGGCGGGGGCCTGGCTGTATCAAGAGCCGGCCGCCGCC
>JBFJOD010000184.1:0-4829 GCA_041617795.1 Gemmatimonadota bacterium
AGTGCAATCATCACACTCCACCGACCGATAACCCATAGCTTCATCGTATCGTGACTCCTTCGGTTGATACCCGGCCCGGCCCGGTCACGACAACGCCGTAGCTTTCGCCACCATCTGGCGTTCGTACGCGAATGAGCTCGTCGGTGTCTCCGTCCGTCAGCGCAATGGCGGAGGTCGTAAGTGCGACACGGCCCGCGCTCGCACGCACAATTACCCGCTGACCCTTGCTCACTGGCGGAATCGCCAGCAGATCGCGTGTGGTCACGATTGAACCCGCCGATATCCGGCGTGCGGAGCGCATCCCCGAGATTCGATCATGGTTTTGCAGCACGGCGCCGCCCGCGTTTGCGATATCCCGAAACTCGACAATCACGTCAGTGGGTAATAGCGCGCGGCCCGCCTCGAGGGATCGGGTCGTTACCAGAACCTCCTGATGCGCCGAAACCGCAAACCAAACCGGAACGCTTCGGAAATGCGCACCTTCCACGCTCATATTCACCCACACCGGCATCCGTCGATTAATCCGCGTAGACGGTCGGAGTTCCGCGCTCAGCGCGACCTCCCCCGGTGGCACCAGAACGTCCCGTGGCCGACCGCTGGGCCGCAAGGAGAAATTTTCGTAGCGCATTGCCAGCCACTGGCGCAAGAAGGATTCGGCCGCAGCGGTATAGGCCGCAGCGGGAAAGCTCATCGCGAGAGAGCGCACGCGAACGCGATCCGCGCCGCTCCAGACGATGTTTCGGTGGGCACCGGGAACCAGGCGCTCAATCCTGGCGCCAACCTGCTCCCGAACCACCTGGGTCACGTAACCGGGACGGGGCGCCTTGCCGATGACAAGGGTATCGAGCCGCTCACGAAGCGCTCGGTCGGGCGAGTACACCGTGGCAATGTCGGCGAGGACATACTGTGACGTGGTCACCTGCACCTCGTCCCGCAGGTCAATGTCGATGGACGGCCCCGCGTGCGCGAGCCCGAGCCAGGCGCAGGCCATCGGCACCGTCAGTCGGCGCATCCATACTTGCAACGATGATTTCCAGGGCAACACCGTCACCGTCTCATGTCGTTGATGATCGCCAACAGATCGTCGGAGGCCCGCACCGCCCTCGAATTCATCTCGTAGGCACGCTGGGCGAGAATCAGGTTGGTCAGCTCCTCGACCAGGTTGACGTTGGAAGTCTCGAGAAAACCCTGGGCCAGGGTACCGACCCCGTCCTCACCGGGGTCCGCATAGAACACGTCCCCGGAAGCCTGCGAGGGCACGAAGAGGTTGTCCCCGATCGGAGTCAAGCCGCTGGCGTTGATGAAATTGGCAAGCTCGATCCGTCCGATTTCCGTCAGACCCGTCTCGCCCGCCAGCTCGACCTGTACCAATCCATCTGAACCGATGACGATGCTCTCGGTGTCGGTCGGCAGCTGGATCAGCGGGCTCAGGGCGTTGCCGCTGGTGTCGACCAGAATGCCCTCCTGGTCAATTTCGAACCGGCCTGAGCGTAGATAGCCGAAGCTTCCGTCGGGCAGAACCACCTCGAAGAAGCCGTCACCCTGGATCCCGATGTCCAGCGCGCGCTCGGTGTTCTGAAGCTGGCCCTGGCTGAACACCTTCCCCACGCTGGACACGGCCACGCCCGTCCCCAGCGGATCGCTGACGTCGGGATTGAGTACGGCACCCGCGCTGGTCGTGGCCAGCGGCCGGTACATCAGATCCTCGAAGCTTACACGGCTCTTTTTGTATGCCGTGGTGTTGACGTTGGCCAGATTGTTGGAAATAACGTCCACGTTCACCTGCTGCGTGTGCATACCGGTCGCAGCAATATGAAATGACTCGATCATCGGATTCCCCTTTCGTTTATCGGAAGTCGGCAATGCTATCGATTGCCACACCCAGCATCTCGTCGAAGCCGCGAACGACACGCTGCTGCATCTCGAATTGCCGCGTGGTGGTCATCAGTCGCACCATCTCTTCCATCACTGGCACGTTGGATGCCTCGAGATAGCCCTGTCGAAATCGGCTCTGGCTGTTCGCTTCCGTCTCAATGGGCGTTCCGCCCGTGTACAGCCCGGATCCCAGCTTCACCAGCGCTTCAGGTTGCGCAAAGCGGACCAGTTTGAGCTGGCCCATCAGTTCATCGCCCTCGAATACCCTGCCCTCGGCATCGATGCGCGGATTGCTGCCGGTCAGCCGGATTTCGCCTCCCACGCCGCTCACGGGCAATCCGGTTGCGCTCACCAGCCGTCCGTTCACATCCAGCGTCAGGGCGCCGTTGCGTCCGTAGACGGCGCCTGACGTCCCTATGAATTCGAAGAAGCCGTCACCTTCGACAGCGATGTCAAGCGCGTTGCCGGTAAAACGCATAACGCCGCTTGAGAGGTCCGGGACGGTGTCTACGGAGGGTCCCCCGACGATATCATTGGCAAGGGTAGCCTCGAGCAGGAAATTGTTTGCTTCCACCGCGAGCTGCTGATCGAAGCGACCGTTCACGGCGATATCGCGTTTGAACCCCACCGTGCTCGCGTTGGCAAGGTTATGCGCGATGACATCGAGCCGGTGCTGGCCGTTGATCATGCCGATCGCGCTAAGCGCCAGAGCATCACTCATGTTGCTTCTCCTTCTTCTCGCGCCTGGACGGCGAAAACATGAACCAGCAGAATCGCCACGAGCTCGAACAGCTCGGGACCAATCTCCGAGTCAATCGGCAACCGGTAGAGCTCACGCAGCAACTTTTCGTCCTTGACGATGGGAGGGCCGCGGAGTGCTTCGCGCTGCTCGATAATCGCTTTCGCCAATTTTCCACTGCCTTTAAGAATCACCTTGGGCAGTCCTTCTCCCACCTCGTACTGCAGCCCGACTACCCGCTTGTCTTCGTCTGTCACCGTCCGATTCCTCTGCGTCGTCTACATCACACGGTTGAGACTGTCGTGGCTGATATGGTGCGTGACCACGGAACTCGCCACGCGACTATCCTCGTCGCGCTCGATGATCGCGTAGTCGATCTGGTCCAACTGCCAGCCGGCCTCGTTGAGCGCCCCCTTGAGCTCGGTCAAATAACGCGACAGCGTGCCGGCCGTTAGCTCGTTCTCCGCCCCGATTTCGACACGCAGGTTTTGGTTGGCGGCCTGCACCGCGATTTCAATGTGACCGAACAGCTCAGTGTCGATGGCGATGTGCAGGCGCCGGTGACGAATGCCTCCCGGCTTCGCGCTCTCATCCCTTTGCGAAAATAGCGCCAGGCTCACTTCCACCAGCCGGTCCCCGAACCAGATGGGAAAGCTGGTGAGACGGTGGGACACGGCGCCGCCGCTCTGGGCGTTCAAAAGAAAATGCCCAAGCTGCCACTCCTGGCGGGCCTGAGCGTTACCCCGGGGATCGCTGGCCGCAGGGTGATCGTCGCCGTTTCCTGGCCGGGTCGGAGTCTCCAGGCTTGCACTTTCCTCGCCGGCACGAGAATCGGCCCATAGCCGGTTGCGCTCGGCGATCCGCACCGCGTCCTGGAGCAAGGCCGCCAGCTGTGTTACGGCTGCCTGGTTCTGCGTTGCCGAGGCTGCCTTTTCTGCGACCAGCCGCGGGGCCATCTCGGCCACCTCTGCGAAGCGCCCCCCGCTGGACGAATCCAGTGCCCGGTAAAGCGCCCGCGCCAGGTTGGGGTTCAGGCTGAGGCCGATCTTGGTGAGTATCAGGCCGGCAAGAGACATCAGCCCCGGCTTGGCCGACGACTTCAGCAGCTGCATAAGATCGATGCGCTCCTTGGCAGTGAGCACCACCTGGTGGCGGGCCAGGAGCTCATCCAACGCGCTGCTTCGGGAGTTGTTCGGTCCGACCTCATCGCGGCTCGCGGCGAGCGCCGGCTTGTCCCCATCGGAGGAGCGGAGATAGACCCGTTGCAAGTGGACCTTATCGTCGAGTCCGATCACCCGCCCGTGAATGATCTCGCCGGTACGAAGCGGCACCGCGCTGTCTACCGTTCGTTCCTCGCCGCCGATGTGCATCAGGTAACGGCTGCCATCGAAATGGCGCAGGACCTTGCCGCTTACCAGCTCGCCGAGGCGAAGTGACCCGGCAAAGCTCGGGTCGGATCGGATCAGCAGATCGTGCCCGGTGCGCGCGAGCGCGTGATGGAACGATTGCAATATACCGTCGACGTTCATACCGAGATCATCCCGAACGACTTAACGCTGATAGTGGAGGGCACTTCCGACATCGACAGCACCGCCAGATGCGGCACGATGCGCTCAGTGAATCCCCGCAGGTGCCGGCGCAGCTCGGGCGCGCACAGCAGCACCGGCATGACGTTTGCCGTCATCATCTTCTCGACTTGACCAACAAGACGCGAAAGCACCTTCTCGGCGAGTTCCGGTTCCACCATCAGCCGCGCCTTGTCGGCCTCGCCGCGGATGCCGGATGCAAGCGCGCGCTCCACCCCGGGATCGAGCACCAGCACGTGGAGTTCTCCGTCCTCGTTGGCGAGCCCCTGGCAGATAACCGAGCTCAGCTTTTCGCGAACCAGCTCGGTCAGGATGTCCGGATCCTTGGTCTGCTTTCCGGCATCGGCCAGGATTTCGAGTATCAACCCCACGTTGCGGATGGAGACCTTTTCCCGCAGAAGCTTCTGCAGCACCTTTTGGATATCGGTCAGACTCATCACGCTCGGGATAAGCTCCTCCACCAGTCCGGGATCCTGGTTTTTGACCCTGTTGACAACGCGTTCGGTCGCGGAGCGGGTGAGAAGATTCGACGACTGCTGACGAAAGATCTCGCTCAGATGGGTCATCAGCACCGAAACGGGTTCTACCAGCGTGTAACCAGCGGCTACTGCCTTCTCGCGCTGGTCTTC
>JBFJOD010000185.1:0-4766 GCA_041617795.1 Gemmatimonadota bacterium
CGCGATTCCGCCGGCTTGACGCGGACGTCGTTGGCGCCCGGGTAGATGAACAGCGGCACCGTGATGCGCTCGGCGTGATTCAGCGGCGAGATCGACTCCAGGAAGGCGCGCGTCTCGGGGTCGCGCTCGTCGCCGAACTCGGCGCGCTGCGCTTCGGGGAAGTGGTGCTCTTCGCTGGCCTCGAGAAAGGTCACGAGGTCGCTGAACCCAAACATGTCGATGCCGCAGCGCAGCCGGTCGCTGTAGTGGGTGAGCGAAGCCAGGGTCAAGTAGCCTCCGTACGAGGCGCCCATCACCGCGACGCGGCCGGAGTCCAGATCGGGCTGGGTCGCGATCCAGTCGAGCAGCGCGCCGACGTCGCGCACCGCGCCCTCCCGCGCCGGCCCGTCGTCGAGCGCCATGTAGCTCTTGCCGTAGCCAGAGGAGCCGCGCACGTTGGGCCGGATCACAACGCCGCCTCCGCTGACCACAATGGCGAAGGGCCGCGGCAGCACCGGCCCGGCCTGCATTGCCGGCCCGCCATGGAGCTCGATCAGCACCGGGTAGGGCGGCTCGAAAGACGGCGCCGGCCGGAAGACTGCCGCCGGAACCTCGCGTGGCGTTCCGGCTACAAGATCGAAGGTGGGGTAGCGGACGATCTCCACGGGTCGCCGCTCCGTCTCGTCGGCCGCCGGCTGCGTCCAACGGGTCCATCGGGAGTCGTCAAGATCGTAGGAGTAGACGCTGGTGGCGCCGGAGGCGGGATTGACGTCGAGCGCCACCCGGGCGTGCCGCGGATGCATGTAGAGGGCTTCGAAGCCGAGCTGAGCGCGGACGAAGCCCGCCGGCGCGCCGTCGACCCGACGGGATGTGCCGCTCGCGAGATCCAGAACGTAGAGGGTCGGCGCGCTGTCTTCGTTGACCAGAAACGCGATCCGGGATCCGTCCGGCGTGAGCTCGAGATCGGTCACGTCCCACGCGATGCCCTCGGTCAACGTCGCGACGGCTCCGGTGGAGAGCTCGTAGCTCCGCAGAGTGTGGAACTCGGTGTCATGGTCGCTGCTGAAGAAGAGACGGCCACCGTCGTGGCTCCAATCGACGGCCTGGAAGGAGACGGAATCGCCCCAATCCTCGAGCAGCCGCTCCAGGCTCCCCGTCTCGACGTCGAGCAGGTAGAGCGCGGTGTGGGTGTGCGAAAGGTAGCGTCTGAGGGCCAGAAAGCGGCCGTCGGATGACCAGGCCACGGGCCAGTACTCACCGTCGGCCTCGAGGGCGAGCTCAACGCTCGCGGGGTCCGCGGGGTCCATCAGGTAGATGTCGAAGTCCTGGCCGTTGCGTGCGGTGCTCGCGTAGGCGACCCGCTCGCCGCCCGGCTCGAAGCAGCAGATGGTGCCGCGGGCCGGCGTCTCGGTGAGGGGCACCACGGTCGCCGAGGACCAGTCGTACCGGTAGAGGCGGTAAAGCTCGCTGCCGCCCTCGTCGAGGGCGAAGACGAAGAAGGGGTGCTCCGGATCGGAGCGGAAGACTAGGTTATAGGCGGCGGCCGGCAGGCCTTCGATGGGCTCGAGCGCCGCGCCCGGCGCGCTCACCCGGTGCACGGTTCGAGACATCCCGGCGCCGGCGAGCATCCCCTCCCTGCCGGGAACCCAGTTCGTGAACCCGGTCACCGCCTGCATCTCCTTGACGCCCGAGACCATCTCCCAGGCCCGCTTCCACGGAATGCGCGGCACTCCGTCGGCAGTGATCGCCGGGGGCGCCGGCAGTCCGGTGATGGCGAGGACGGAAGCCGCGGCCAGCAGGAGAGCCAACAGACCGAGTCCGGCGAGCTTGAGGAGTCTCTTCATCGACAACCTCCTTGCTGTAGGTTTGATGCTGGAACTCTACTGCGGTCACGAGAGAAACGCACTCGTCAGCTAAGGCTGACGGCGATTCAGAAGAGTTCCGCGGTGTATTCGCTCCCAACAGCCGCTGGCGTGCATGGGTAAAGTTGCCGGGCGCCGACTTTTTTGACTATTCCAATCGCAGCCTACCAAACAGCTGCGAACAGTCAGCCCGCTGCTTTTTTTGTCGGTGGCGTTTCTTGATGAACGTTCTGAAGTTGGTCGATAGCGCAAAAGGAAAAAGGCGGTAGCGCACTAGCGCGAACGGCGGGTACTGGCCGCCGAATCGCGCCTGTGACAACATTGATTCTCGAGGCACTGGGCGGGCTGCTTGAACGCAGAAAGCTGCCTGATGACTTTCGATTGCCGAACGAGTCGATCGGGCGACCGCTTTCCATCTGGGAGCTGCCGGCGAGGTGACAATCTCTTGACCGGCGCGGAACGACCCACAGCTGCCATTCGCCGTCTTTGATGGAAATGGTTCGAGGTTGTACCTACGCTCGGAGCGAAAATGAGAACGGGCAGACTTGACCCCGTGGTCCGTGGTTCCTACAGGCGTGCAGGCTCGCCGAGCTGCTCCAGCACGGCGGTGCGCTGGCGGGCGTGTTCGCGGCGATAGTCGGCGACGATGGCGTCGAAGTCCGGATTGTCCTTCAGATTGGCGAGCGTCGACATGTCGGCCAGATCCATGATCCCTATCCACCGCCGGTCCACCAGGGCGCGCAATCGCTGCAGCGCTATGTCGGTGTCGCCGCTCAGCGCAAACGCCTCCGCCTCCAATATAAGAAGTCGTGCACCGCGAAACCCGCTGGCACGCAGGTCAGCGAGGAAGGCGTGTAGATCGTTCAGCAACTGCTCGGCACCTCGCTGGTCACCGGCCTCTAATCGGGCCTCGACCAGCAGCTTTGCCGCAGGCCACGACCACAGCATGAACAGTGGTCCCTCATGGCCGCTGGTGCGGTCAGCCAGAGGTTCCAGTGCCGCCCGGGCTGCCGCCGGGTCACCAGCCCACAGGTGCAGTTGCGCGGCGATTTGCTGAACGATGTCGACGGGTATCTCGTCGGCACGCGCCTGCATTCCCGCGGCAGCTGCTGCCGGCTCACCAGCCAGAGACTGCACCCAATAGCTCTCCCAACCGGGATTGGCCAGGGCGGCGCTACGGTCATACAGTCCCAAAGAGGCATAGATCAGTAGCAGGCCGCGTTCGGCGTTACGCTCGCCCGGTGTACGCGCAAGTGCTTCCCGGTACCAGCTGTGGGATTCGTCCAGATGCCCCTGGACGAAGTGTAACCGCCCCATCGTTGTATAGGCGCGGGTATCGTCGTGCACGCGCACCAGCTTCTCAACGGCGGCAAGCGCCTCGTCGACACGATCGCGCGCAATCATGCCACCGGTCAGGTTGCTGACAGCGACATGTGACAACGGATCCAGCGCTACCGCCCGGCCGATACTGGCGAAGGCTTCGTCCTGAAAGCCCAATAACTCAAGAGAGGAAGACAACCAGATATGCGCCCGGACCAGGTTGGGGTTGATTGCCAGCGCGCGCTGATAAGCTGTAACAGAGGCCTGGTACTCCTCCTGTTCATACAAGACAAAGCCACGAGCGACATGCGCTTCGGCAGAGTCCGGCGCCAGCGCAAGGGCCCGGTCGACCAGCGGACGGGCGCGAGCGAGCGCTTCGGCCGGATCCATCTCACCATAAGAGCTTGGCTTAGCGGACAGTAGCAGCGTGGTCTCGGCCAGTGCCGCATACGCCGGCGCGTACTCCGGATCCAGTGCGATTGCTTTTTCGAAAGCCGCTGCGGCCTGTTCGAGAGTGGGCTGGGTTCGTTTCTGAACCAGGTAGCGTCCCTCGAGGTAGGCGCCGTAGGCATCGATATTGCCGCTTCGTGTTGCCGTCGGTGCGATCGCATCGAGCCCAAGGTGGTGTTCCAGCGCGGCAACTATGGATGACGCAATCTCGTCCTGGATTGCAAATACATCGTCGAGTTCACGATCGAAGGTGTCGGACCAAAGGTGAAAACCAGTGTCAGCGTCGATCAGTTGTGCCGTGATACGAAGCGTCGTGCCTGCCTTACGCACGCTGCCTTCGAGCACATTGGCGACGTCGAGTGTCTCGGCGATGGTTTTGACGTTTTCGTCGCGGCCTTTGAAAGCAAACGACGATGTGCGCGCGGCCACCTTGAGACCTTCGAGCCGGCCTAACAGGTTAAGCAGTTCCTCCGAGATACCGTCGGCAAAGTATCCCTGGTCTCCGTCCGGACTCATATCGGAAAAGGGCAGGACTGCGATGGACGACTCGTCAGTCGCAGTGACAGCCGTAGTGACGGTTGTTGTCGCCGTATTCCCGTCGTCCGAGACCGACACATGCGCAAACCGGTCCCAGACCAAAAAGACGACCGCGACTGCCAGGGCGGCAGTAATCATGTAGTTGATCTTGCGCCCTGTTTGCCTGGTAATCGACGCTTGCCGGTCGACCTCGTGTGTGCGCTTGATACCCTCGGGTGTCAGTTCAAACGCCCATGCGAAAATCAGCACTAGCGGGAAACACAGCAGTAACAGGGATATAAAAACGCGGCCGACCCACGCCGGAGCGGCGAAGGTGTCGAACAACAGCAACGCCAGCTGTACCAGTATCCACGAGGTGACGCCGTAGGCAATCCCCACCCGCACAACGTTTCTTCGTTTCAGCTCGCGCCACCAGTTCATAATGGATCCGCGCCGGGACTTCCTTCCATTTTAGCGCATCAGCACGGGATGCACCGACTGAACGGGGGATAACACATTGATCAGCCGACTTGGCCGCCCCGCAGCAATTGCGGAATCGGCGATACTGATACGGGTGGATGGACCCCAGTTCGCCCGAATGGGAGTGACCAATTTCTTGGTCGAATAGGTGCCGGGCCA
>JBFJOD010000186.1:0-4755 GCA_041617795.1 Gemmatimonadota bacterium
GGACGGTAATGCATAAGCCGGTAAGCTTAGCAAACTGGCAGCGATGATGAAGTGCGCGGCCAACCACGCGGCAGGTGGGATTTGCCCGAACCGATTCATCGCCTCTGACCCGGATAAGTGACGTAAGCGACTCGCCTCCGAGACTAGAATGGTGCGGGAATGATGTCAACGAGACCTGCAGGTAACAAACGTCAGCCTGCCGACGTCGCGCGTGAAAGCTATCAGCGTGCATTGGGTGGGCGGCCAGAATGGTCTTGCCGGGCGCCGGGCCGCGTGAACCTGATCGGCGGCCATGTGGACTACAGCGATGGCCTGGTGCTGCCTGCGGCCGTGGAGCTAGAGGTCGGGCTCGCATTCGCACCAAGGGACGACCGTCGCGTGCGTATCTATTCGGCCGACTTCGACGAGACGGTGGAGTTCGACATCGACGAGCTGACGCCGGGCTCCGAGCAGGGTTGGCCGGCCTATCCCGCCGGTGTGGCCTGGGTTTTTGCTCAGCACGGTCTGTCGCCTCGTGGGCTCGACGCCGCCGTGGCCGGCAACATCCCGATTGGCGGCGGACTGTCATCCTCAGCGGCTTTGGAGATCGCCTTCGCGGCCGCCTTCCGCCAGGTCTCGGAGATCGACTTGCCCAACCTACAGATGGCCCGGCTGGCGCAAGCGGCAGAGAACCACTACGTCGGCGTCAACTGCGGGATCATGGATCAGGTCGCCTCCGCCTGTGCCGAGCCTGGCAGCGCGATTCTGCTCGACTGCCGCAGCCTCGACTACCGGCGCGTGCCCATCCCGGCAGCGCTCCGCATCGTCGTAATCGATAGCGGCGTCAAGCGCGAGTTGCGAACCTCCGAATACAACCGACGCCGCAGCGAGTGCGAGGAAGCGGTGAGCCGCTTATCGGCCTTCGATGACGAAATCCGGGCACTCCGGGACGTGACACCGGAGCAACTACATACCCTGATTCGCCATCTCCCGGCACCGCTTGACCGTCGGGCTCGCCACGTCGTGGGAGAAATCGAGCGGGTTCGTCTCGCAGCTGCTGCCTTGGAACACGGCGAAACCGAAAGGTTCGGCGAGCTGATGTTCGCCTCCCATCGCTCATCGAGGGATGATTACCAGGTCAGCATCGAGGAGCTGGACGCACTGGTCGAGCTTGCGGCTCGCGCGCCCGGTGTCGTCGGCGCGCGGCTGACCGGTGCGGGCTTCGGCGGTTGCACGGTCAACGTGGTGAGTGCGGCGCTCGTAGACGACTTCATCGAGTACGTCGGTAACGGCTACGCCAACCTATTCAGTGACAAGCCGACGGCGTTCGTCAGCGATCCTGCTCGGGGAGTCAGCCTCAACCAGATTTGGTGACAAATCGGCCAGCTTTGCAAGGGCGGGCGCCAGCCTTTATCTTGCGAACCTAATGCACGATTTTCCCACACGTTTCCGGGAGGCCGTCCACCGCGGTCAGGCTCTGGTGTCGGCGCCCGGCACCGCCGAATCGACCATGGCGTTCGCCCGCTCGGTGGCCGCCGGCCTCGCCGATCGACCCAAGTGGCTGCATTGCCGGTTCCTCTATGACGCCGAGGGCAGCCGGCTGTTCGAACAGATCACAGAACAGCCGGAGTATTACCCGACCCGTACCGAGTCGGCGATCCTGGCACAGCATGCCCAGGATATCCGAAGGATCACAGGTCCGCGAACCCTGGTGGAATTGGGCTCGGGTTACTCCGTGAAGACCGAATACTTGCTAGACGCCTACCGAGCCAACGAGGACCACGTGCTCTACGTGCCGGTAGATGTGAGTGGCACGGCGTTGCGTGAGGCGAGCAAGGCGATCAGCCGGAACTTTGCCGATGTTAAGGTGACGGGCATCAATGGGACCTACGGAAGCGCCCTTCCGGTCCTGCGCCAGCTTTCTCCACAGATGGTCGTCTTCCTGGGCAGCACCATCGGAAATTTCAACGCGGCGGAAGCGACGGCCTTCTGGCGCAACGTGTCGGGTCATATCCCGGTTGGCGATTTCATTCTCCTCGGCGTCGATCTTGTAAAGCCGGTCGAGGTACTGGAGGCCGCCTACAATGATGCCGCCGGCATCACCGCACGTTTTACGCGGAATTACGCGGCGCGAATGAATCGCGAATTGGCTGCGGGGATCGATCTGGACAAAGTCGAACACCTGGCCATCTGGAACGCCGAGTTAGAGCGGATGGAGATGTTCCTCCGCTTTCGGGCCGCTCAACGGATTCACATTCAGCCGTTGGGTGAGACCTATGAAGTTGACGCTGGCGAGCAGATCATGACCGAGATCAGCCGCAAGTTCCGAATCCCGCAGCTGACCGAGGAACTTAATACCCACGGCTTTGACGTCCTCCGTACATTTACAGACGATCGAGAGTGGTTTGCCCTTCTCCTCCTCGAACGTATCGACGACAGCGTGCTGCGGCGCGCTCCCCAACCATTAGCCAGTAATTGATCAATGACGAAGGCCACACTCGACCGCCGTGAGGCGGCGGAAAACAGTCATCTAACCGAGAAAGACGTGCTGTGCGGGATCTGCCCGGCCGGTTGCTGGGTGACGGTCACGCTGGACGACGGCAAGATCCGCAGCGTTCGTCCGCAGGATCATCCCTTAGGGATGATCTGCACCAACGGAGCACATTCGGGAGAGGTTGTCCACGATCCGGATCGCCTCCGGCACCCGCTGCGGCGCGTGGGACCGAAAGGCACCCACGAATTCGAACCCGTCAGCTGGGACGACGCATTCCAGATCATCGTCGACAACCTGCAAAAGATCAAAGCGGAGAGTGGGCCTGAGGCCACTGCCATCTATACGGGTCGTGGCAGTTTCGAGCTGGCGCTCTGCGACGTGTTCCAGCCCGCCGACGTCGCTATCTCCTCCGCTTCCAGCGTGCTCTTTCCTTTCGGGTCCCCAAATACACTGGGCGTCGGCGCGCTTTGTTATGTGTCGTTCGCGATGATCGCGCCCCACACGACGTTCGGCGAGTACTATCACACGATGGATCACGACATCGAGAACGCGGAGCTCATCGTGATCTGGGGTGCCAACCCGGCAACCGACTCGCCGCCGCTCAATCACGAGCTGATCAAGAAGGCGGTGCTCCGCGGCGCCGAGGTCATCTGCATCGACCCGCAGCGAAACCACACCGCGCGCGAGGTCGGCGCCGAGTGGATCCCCATCCGGCCGGGAACCGACGGCGCGCTGGCGCTGGGGATGATCAACCAGCTGATCGAAGAAGAGCTGTACGACGATGACTTCGTCACACATTGGACGAGCGGCTTCGCTGAGTTGAAGCAGTACGTCCAGCACTTCCGGCCCGAAGTGGTCGAGGAGATCACCGGAATATCCGCCGCGGTAGTCGTCGACCTGGCGCGTCGGCTCGCCCGCGCCCGTGGCGCCTGCCCGATCATGTACACCGGGCTCGAGTACTCCGATAGCGGCGTGCAGGCGATTCGTGCCGTCTTCACCCTCTGGGCGCTGGCCGGGCAACTGGACGTGCCCGGCGGCCTCACCATCCGCATGCGGGAGAATCAGTTCCCAATCAACCGTGCCGGGCTTATTCCCAACCCCAACGCGAAGAAGGCGCTGGGTCGCGACCGCTTCCCCGTATACAGCCATTACCGCGGCGAATCACACGCGATCGCCTTGCCCGACTCCGTATTAAAGGGTGAGCCGTACAAGATCCGCTCGCTGATCGTTCTGGGCGGTTCGATCATCACCGCCTGGCCGAATCCGGCGATCTGGCGAAAGACGTTGGGCGCCCTAGACTTCCTGGTCAGCATCAACCGGCACCATACGGCGGACTCCGCCTTCGCCGACATCGTGCTGCCCGCCACGACCATGTACGAGATCACGTCGTATATGACCTACGGCCCGGTGTTCAAGGTTCGCGAAAAAGTGATCGATCCGGTGGGCGAAGCACGCAACGACTACCTGATCCTTACCGAACTGGCCGAACGCCTGGGATACGGCGACAAGTATCCGCGCAGCGAGGAAGACCTGTTGCGCCACGTGCTCGAGGGCTCTGGCTTCAGCCTCGAGGATGTCCGCGTCAGCGGGGGTGAGGTGCAGATCCCCACAGTGATGATGCAGTACAAGAAGTGGGAGAAGGGGATGCTGCGGCCGGATGGCAACCCCGGATTCGACACACCGACCGGCAAGTTCGAGATCGCTTCGACGCTGCTGGAGGAGCACGGCTACGACGCGTTGCCGGTCTACACCGAGCCCGGCGAAGGACCTCTGGCTCAGCCGGCGCTGGCCGAGCGCTTCCCGCTGGTCTTCAACTCGGGCACGCGCATCTTCGCCGACTTCCGCACCCAGCACCACGGCGTGGCGGGGCTGCGCCGCAAAGCCCCGGTCCCCCGCGTGACGCTGAATTCGCGGGACGCCGAGCGGCGCGGGATCGACGACGGTGATTGGGTCTGGGTCATCACGCCACGGGGCAAGGTGCGTTATCAGGCCCGGGTCACGGACGAAATCGTCGAAGGCGCCATCGACGCCAACATGGGCGGCGGCGGTCCGCTGGGTTCACAGGAGTGGAGGGACTGCAACGTCAACGACCTGACCGATCTCAACCGCTACGACCCGATTAGCGGCTTTCCAGTCTACAAGGCCCTGCTCTGCGAGGTCGTGAAGGACAAGAGCGGCAACGGCACGAGCGACGTCGTGGACGACGAGAGTGAAGCGATCGTTCACGTGGCGAAGGCGGAGAAACCGCGACGACGGGTTTACCTGGACCATAATGCTACAAC
>JBFJOD010000187.1:0-4670 GCA_041617795.1 Gemmatimonadota bacterium
CAAAGCCGCGAGCCGTGTGAAGCGCCTGCGCCGATCACCCGACGCCGATACGCTGCGCCGGCTGGCCCAACGGTGGACGCCCTGGCGCGCCGTCGGCGCGCGTATCCTCTGGCACGCCTATCTGTCGGAACGCGATTGAGCCGGCGGTTTCCCCCGTGGCTCGTCAAACGGCCGATTCCAACCCTGACGCTCCGAGCTCAATCAGACGTCATGGGCAAGCTTCGGCCGCCGCGCCGCCAACGCGGGCCGATCGATTCTGCTGAACCAAAGTTGGGAGGTTTCGTGTCGAGAGTACCGATGACCCATTCGCAGCGCTCGTCAACCCGAAGCTGCCGGGTCCGGCGGCAGTCCGTAATACCGATCTTCGTGTCGATTCTGCTCGCCGCGTCCCTTGCGACCGATCTTCTTGGGGCGCAGGACCCGGGTTCGGCGATCGACGAGTACGTCAGCGCGTACCATCGCTTAGGCGACTTCAGCGGTTGTGTGTTGGTCGCGAAACGAGACGCGATCTTGTTTCAGCGCTGCTACGGACAGGCCGACTACGAGCTGAGCGTACCCAACACGCCGACCACCAAGTTCCGCATCGGATCCATATCGAAGCAGTTCACCGCGGCCGCGATTCTCGTATTGGAAGGACGTGGCCTGATCAACGTGGCAGACCCGGTCGCCAACCACCTTCCCGACTATCCCAACGGCGACCGCATCACGATCCATCACCTGCTGACCCACACCTCGGGCATACCGAATATCTTTGCTGTTCCCGGCTACGAATCGGTGAAGCGGTTAGCGGTGGCCCCGAAAGACCTGGTCACGCTCTTCAAAGACCAGCCGCTGGACTTCGAGCCCGGCGAGCGGTTCAGCTACTCCAACTCGGGCTACATCCTGCTCGCCCACTTGATAGAGAGAGTGGCCGGTCAGCGGTTCGGCGACTTTCTGCGTGATGCGCTCTTCGCTCCGTTGCAGATGAACGACACGGGTCATGAGCGCCTTTCGCTCATCGTTTTCGGCCGGGCGTCCGGCTACGATCCCGCCGGCATCGACGGCCTCGAGAACGCGCCTTTCGTCGATCCGTCCGCCACGGTAGGCGCGGGTTCGCTCTATTCGACGGTCGGCGATCTGCACCGCTGGGTGAACGCTTTGTCCTCAAGCGTTTTGCTAGCTGAGGAGCGACGCGCCAAGATGTTCACGCGGCAGGCGGGAAGCTACGGCTACGGCGTGGCGCTCTACACCGAGCACGGGCGCCAGATCATCGCCCATGACGGCCGAGTCGCCGGCTTCGCCGCGGACCTGTCGTGGTACCCGAACGACGACCTCGCCATCATCGTTTTGAGCAACATCCAGTCCGGCATCGGCGATTCGTTCCGGCGGGACCTTGCAGCGATCGTCTTCGGCGAGCCGTACGAGTTGCCGCAGCCCCGCTCGGCGGCCGTCGGGACCGATAACCTGGGTGACTCTGTCGCGCGTTACCGTTTTGGCCCGAACTTCATCGTGCACGCGCGCCTGCTGGAAGGCCGACTGATGGTGGCAGCCAACGAGTCCGAGTTCAGCGAACTGGTCCGCTTGAGCGACGGGCGTTTCTTTAACCGGGTAACATATTCGCACGTCACCTTCGACCGTGGCGAAGACGGTAGCATTCGCGCGATGGTCTGGATACAGGACGGCAACGAGTTTCGGGGAAATCGGCTGCCCGATCGCTGAGTGAAGTTTGCGCTGGACCTTTCGGCAAACGCAGATCAGCGCCATTTTTTAGAGGCGAAGCCCGCAGTACTGTCGCAGCCGAGTGAACCCCAAGCCAATGCCGATCACCCATCGCATCGACCGGTCTCTGGGAATCGTCTACGTCGACGTCAGAGGTTCGCCGACGACGGCCGAGATGTGCGATGCCATCGACCGGGTGGTGGCGGACGCGGATTTCGAGGCCGGATTCGGCATCCTGTCCGATCATCGCGGCCTCGACAGCCCGGCGACGACCGACCAGGTGCACGCGCTGCTTACCCACATCACCGGGCTGAAGTCCGCTTTCGGCTCGCTTCGCTGGGCCGTCGTCGTCAAAAGAGCCGCGTCCTTCGGAATGATGCGGATGATGTCAGTGCTTGCCGAAGAAATCCCCGCGCAAGTCGAGGTGTTTCGCAGCGTCGAAGAGGCTAGGAGCTGGCTCAGGGAAGGCGCCAGCGCACAGAGCGACTAGGTTTGAGCCGCCCGACGCACGAACCTCTGCGTGATGCGTGCCTGTTCTGTGACATCGTGAACGGCAGCGAGCCGGCCAGCATCGTCTTCCAGGACGACGCGACCGTCGCCTTCATGGACATTCGCCAGTTCAACCCCGGTCACACGCTCGTCGTACCCCGACGCCACATCGCAGACATCCGCGAGCTGGACGCCGAGACGGGCGCCGCGATCATGGCCACGGCGGTTCGAATCGCACGCGCGGTCGATACCGCGTTCCCAAACCAGGGGTTGAGCATCTGGCACTCCGTCGGCCCGGCGGCCAATCAGGAGATCCCGCACTTTCACTTCCACATCCATCCGCGCCTGCTCGGCGATGGGTTGTTTCGCACCTATCCTCGACGGCCGGACGAAACCGACCGAGCCACCCTCGAAGCGTATGCCGATCGGCTACGAAAGCATCTGTAAGCTCTCCACTCCACCCACTTTCGAGCCCGGCGGCGCCAGCGCATCTTTGCCGGCCTGCGCATGAGAGGAAACTTTGTCGCCGGGCACCTCGCCCTTGCCGCTGTGCAGGTGTGCTTCGGGCTCTTTCCCGTCTTCGGCATGCTCGCCTTTGCCGAAGGGGGATTCACGCCGCTGGGCGTGGGGAGCTGGCGGATCGCTTGCGGCGCCGCCTGTCTGGGCGGGCTGGCGTTCGTCGCCTACGGACGGGACGCGCTCCCCAGCCTCAGTGACCTTCCGCGCTTCCTGATCTGCGGGCTTCTGGGTGTCGCGCTGAACCAGGGACTTTTCCTCGAGGGGCTGGCCCGCTCGACACCGATGAACGCGGGCTTGGTGATGACCCTCATCCCCGTCTTCACCTTCGGTGTCGCCGCGCTCGTCCGTCAGGAGCGCTTCGACCTCGGGCGGGCGATCGGCGTTGTGATCGCGCTCGCCGGAGCGGCGCTACTTTTGGCGGGTCAGGGAGACGATCCGCTGAGCGGTCACGGCTTCGGCAACCTGCTCATGGTGCTGAACGGGCTGTCTTACGCCGTCTTCCTCGTCATCTCCAAACAGCTCGTCAGCCGCTACCCGTCGCTCGTCGTCATCGGCTGGATCTACATCCTGGCGACCCCCTACCTGCCCTACTTCGTGTGGGATGAGAGGCTGTTGGCTGATGCGGGCCAAAGCTCCGCTTGGTGGTCGCTCGCCTACATCATCGTTTTCCCGACCGTGCTCGCCTACCTGCTCAACATGTTTGCGCTGGCGCGCGTGCGCGCGACGACCACCGCGGTCTACATCTACGCCCAACCGCTGGTCGCCGGCGTCGCCAGCTGGATCGTCTTCGGCGAGCGGCTGACCCCCGGCATGGGTGTGGCGGCGCTCTTTCTATTTGTGGGGATTTGGCTGGTGGCGCGCCGGCCGCCCGCTACCGAGGTGGGCGCGCAACCGGCGGTCGAGGCACCCTCGGACTAGAGGCGGGCTGGGTTGCCTTCTAATCTGGCCCGGCCTAGCGTGAAGTGGGTTCCTGATCGTCACTCGCGCGCGGCCCCAGCCTTGCGCTTCGCTTGGGACGTCAATATGAAGCGCGCCATTCTCTGTCTCGTCTCCCTCGCCGCCTTCTTTACGGCGACCGTCGAAGCGCAGGTCGACACCACCCGAGTAGACACGGCACAAGCTCATTTGCCCGTCGACGAACTCGCGCGCCAGATCAACTGGCGAAAACTGGTGCGAGTGTCGACCGAGGCGGGCCGGGTGCAGCTCGAGCGTCCGAACCTCGAACCTGACGGTCTGTACTACCGCGAGGCCATCTGGATCGTCGCCCGGGACCCGGTGACACCGAACCTTCCACTGCCGCTGCCCCTCGAGCTGATCGAGCGGATCGAAGTCCGCAAAGGCCACCCGTTGCCGGGCCTCGCCATCGGCCTCGGCGTCGGAACCCTGCTTGGCGTCGTCCTCGCCGAATCCGGAGGCGGAGGCGACTTGCGCACCGCTCTGCTAATCCCCTTCGGCGCCGGCGGCGGCGCTTTGCTGGGTTTTGTCATCGGGGAAAGCCGGGTCAGCTGGAACCCGATCTATCAGCGACGGTTTGACTGACCGGGCGAGTCGCCGACCGACCCTCTGCTCACTTCAGCCCCCCGGTTCGATCTATCTCCCGGACCCGTGCGACCCGGAAGCGCCAAATACCTACAACCCCTGACACTTGCAAGCAGGTGGGCCACGTCCCATTATGCCCTCAAAACCACGTACTTCTTAGTCAAAGCCCCAGCCAACGCGAGGCCGATGGCCTCCGCGATAACGCTCGGGCTTCGTATGTGCGCTCGCTCACATTTGTCGGATGCGGTCGGCTCAGGGGGAGGGCCCCGCACCGTCCCACCTTTCTATTACAGACTCCCCAAACACAAAGAATCACGAGGAGGCTGCTCATGACCACACGGTTTCGGTTAATGAAAGCGTGCCTGGTTGTCGCTGCCCTGCTGGTGCCGTTTTCCACCGCCCTGGCGCAGACGGGGACGGTCACC
>JBFJOD010000188.1:0-4618 GCA_041617795.1 Gemmatimonadota bacterium
GCGGCCACCCTGGGGATCAGTCCAGCCTCCGACAACGAATTCTTGCCGGGTTAACTCCTTGACCTTCAACCAGTCCTGTGTCCGCTCAGCCGACCGATAACGGCTCTTCAAGCGTTTCGCCACGACGCCCTCCCAACCGTCGCGGCGCGCTCGCAGGCGGAGGTCTTTACCGCTGGCGACCTCGTGGGCCACGTAGTAGAGGCGATGTCCGCCGGCGCGGAGCAGCGCGCGCAGCCGCTCTTTCCGATCCGAGAGCGGGAGTTCCCGCAGGTCCGCGCCATCGATCCACAACAGATCAAAGACATAAATCTCGGCTGGCTGGACCCGGGCCAGCCGTGTGATCTCCCCTGGCTCGCGCAGATTGAGCCGCGGCTGCAGATCTCCGAAGCTGGGGCCTCCCTGCCCTGTCGCGGCCACGATCTCGCCGTCCAGGACGAACTCGCTTCCACTGCGCCTGGAGAGCAACTCCAAGGCTTCGCTGATCTCGGGGAAGATCGCTTCGATCCGTTGCCCGTTTCGCGAGAAGATCCGGCTCGGTCCAGCGGGTCGCGCCCAGCCGATCGCCCGGATCCCATCGATCTTCAGTTCGAAGCACCAGGCTTCGCCCTCAGGCAGGGTCTCGCTGTTTTGGGCCAACATCGGCCTGACGTCGACAGGTGCGGAGGTCTCAGCCTCCGGCTCACTCGGTACATCACCCAGGTCCGGATCATCGAGTCCGCGAGCGGAGGCGACGGAAACGTGGAAGCGCTCGACCAGCCCCTCCGGCTGGCCGGGCTCGGCGTAAACATCCTTCTTCTTGATGAGGAGCCAGTTGTCTTCGTCGCGGTCCCTACCACCCTTCAAGCGCACCAGGGTCCAGCGACCACGCAAGCGCTCGCCGTAAAGCACAAAATCCAGCTTGCCGCGCTTGACTCCTTGTTCGAGCGCCTGATCGGAATCAGCCGTGTCGCCCACCGGCTGGTAGCGACCGCGGTCCCAGATGATGACGGCTCCCGCACCGTACTCACCCTTCGGGATCACCCCCTCAAAGTCTCCGTACTCCAGGGGATGGTCTTCCACGTGGACGGCCAGACGCTTGGTCTCGGGGTCGGCGCTCGGTCCCTTGGGCACGGCCCAGCTGACCAGTGTGCCGCCGATCTCGAGGCGCAGGTCGAAATGCGTGCGGCGCGCCGCATGTTTCTGCACAACGAACCGGCGCGCCGCCTCTTTAGAACCCTCAGCTACGTCGGAGCCCGCCGGCTCCGGCGTGCGGTCGAAATCGCGCTTCTCCTTATACTTGTCGATATCGCGCAATAGACGAATCCATCGCTTTCACTCTAGCCAGCGCCCTCTGCAGCCTGTGGCTCGTCGCGCTTCTGGCGTTCTTGCTCGGCTTTCTTGAGACTCTGTTTCAGACGGGCGACCAGGTCGACGACCTCCGTTTCGACAGCCTCTTCCACCTCGATCTTCGCCACTTCGCGGCCTTCGATCTTGGCACGGATGCGCTCCATCAGTTTCTCGTGGTACTCGTCCGTGTAAACATCCGGCTCGAACTGTGTCGACAGCTGTTGGATGAGCTGCAGCGCCATCTCGATCTCTTTGTCACTGAGGTTCTCCTCTTTTGGTGTCGCGATTTGGCTCAGTGGGATCAGCTCGTTGTGAAAGCGCATGAGATCCAGCACCAGGACATCGTCGACGACCTTTACCGCCGCCAGATGCTCGCGTCGAGAGAATACGACCTTCGCAACCGCAACCTTCCCGGTCTCCTTCATCGCGCGGCGCAACAGGGCATACGCCTTTTCACCTCCGGGCTGGACGGCCAGGTAGTACGGCTTTTCGAAGTAGCGCGAATCGATCTCCGACTCGTCTACGAAATCCTTGATATCGATGGTTCGCGTGACTTGGAGCGCGACTTGCTTGAAGTCGTCATCGTCCATGATCACATAGTGGCCCGGCTCGTATTCGTAACCCTTCACCAGCTCCTTGTACTCCACCCGCTCTTCGCCACCCTGGCGAACGCGGACGGTCTTGACCGGTGAGTTGTCCCGGCCGTGCAGCATTCGGAATTTGGGCGTCGTATCCTGGGTCGCGCTCTCGACACGCACCGGGATGTTGACCAGGCCGAAACTGATTGCACCCTTCCAAATCGTGCCCATGGCTGAGGCCTCCAGCGAAAATTAGTACGCACCAAAGTTTCCAAGATGGGCCGGCCTGCGCCGACGGGCCAGCCTGCGCCGCGGCCAACGGGTTGCGCGCCATCCACCGATCAAAAAAACAGCGGGGCGGCTTATCCGGCCACCCCGCTAGCCCGAGAGCTTCAGGCAGGTCTAGTTGACTGTGATGCGCGCCCCTTGCATCGACACCGGGTGGACCTCACAGAAGTAGGTCCACTGGCCCCTGACGTTGGGCACGAAGCTGAACGTGTCGTTCAGGTTCAGCAGTCCGCTATCGAAAGCCCGCCCGCCATCAGGCTCGAAGCTCGATGTCGCTGTGTGCTGGACGTTATCCAGATTGACCCAGCGCACCGTATCCCCCAGCAAGATCGTTACATCGTCCCCACCACCCGGCGCGTTGAAGGCGGTGTTCTGCATTGTGACCTCGACACTGACCGGCGAGGTGGCTGTCGCACTTAACGTGGCCGAGATCGCCGTGTTGGCGACGGTAGCCGTCACCGTGTTACCCACCGGGAAATTGCCCAGCGTCAGCACTGTGGCGGCCCGACCGCTGGCGTTCGTCAGCGTGTTCGGATTGGAGAACGTTCCCCCACCTGCGGTCGCGACCCAAACGACCTGGGCGCCCGGCAATGGATCACCGTCTCCGGCGTTGACCCGGATCTTCAGCGAGTCGGCCAACGGCTGTGTCGTCCGCGCCGTCTGGCCATTGCCGCCAACGATCACTATTGCCGCTGGCTCCAACGCCGAAGCTGTAAAGGTTACCGGCGAGCCCGTCAGCCCGCTCACCGAGGCGGTGACCGTGTTCGAGCCCGCGGTCGTTCCAGCCGTTAGCGTTACCGCGGCTTCGCCGAAACTGTTGGTCGTGGAGGTCGCGGCCGAGAGCGACCCACCGCCGCCCGTGACCGCCCAGTTGACGGTGACACCACTCACCGCCCGGTTGGAAGCGTCGGTGACTTTCACGATGAACGGCGCGACCAGTACGCCACGTACAGCGACTCGCTGGGCGTCGCCCGAGAGCGCCGCTAGCGTCGTTGGTACCCCGGCCGGCCCGGTCGTCCCGTTGCCGTCGCCGCCGCATGCGGCCAACCAGAGAGCAGCGGCCCCTAATCCAAGCACTGCGATACGTCTCATTAACCCCTCCCGGTTGCAGCCCCCGGCACCTGGTCCGGGGCACTCGGCGCAGAATTCAAGTCTGTGACGAGGCCAAAAGATACGAGATCGCGGGCCACACGGGAGGGGTGCCGGTACGTGGTCGCCTGGATTTCCACGTTGCCTTGACCTTCAGCAACGCGGCTGCTCGTCCTCGCTCATTGCACGGTGATTATAGCCCCCTGCATCTGAGCGGGATGGACTTCGCAAAAATAGACCCAGTCGCCGCGCCGCGTCGGAACGAAACTGAACGATCCCCCAAGGTTCAGCAGCCCACTGGCAAAGCCGCTGGCGCCAGCAGGCACGCTCGTGGATGTCGCTGTGTGCTGAACGTTGTCTTGATTGGTCCAGCGCACCGTGTCCCCCAGCATGATCGTCACTTGATCCCCACCACCCGGAGCCACGAACGCGATGTTGAGCATGTCGACCAGTACAGATACAGGCGCGGTTGCTGTGGCGCTGAACTGGACCGTCGCGCCGGCCGTTGCTGTCACCGTGTTTTGTCCTACGGTGCCGCCGAGAATCAGGTCGGCCGACGTGCGCCCGTCACCATCCGCCGCCGTCGTGGCTGCGGAGAGCGTGCCACCACCCGCTGTCACCGACCAGGTCACCGAAGCCCCGGGCACCGCTCCACCGTCAGCCGCAGTCACCCTCACAGCTAGCGCTTGCGCCAGGCTTTGTGAGGTGCGGCCGCTCTGCATGTTGCCCCCCGTGATCGTCACGACGGCCGCACTGACCGCTCGCGTGTCGAAGGTCAACGGCGACCCGGTCAAGCCTGCGGCCGTAGCGGTGACCGTGATATCGCCCTCGCTGGCGCCAGCGGTCAGCCGGACTGAGGTCTCACCGTTCGCGCCCGACGTCGTCGTGCCGCTTGACAGGGTAGCCGTTCCAGCGGTGACCGCCCAGGCCACGGTAACGCCGGATACTCCAGCGCCCTGAGCGTTGGTGACTTTGACGACCAGCGGCGCCAGAAACTCCACCCCGGTGGCCACTCGCTGACCGGCTCCCGAGACGGCGGCGATGTTAGTGGCTGTCCCGCCACCGTTGCCGTTCGAGCCGGTCGGGTCACTATCACTGCCGCAGGCCGTGAGTGCCAGGACGATAATAGCAGACAGGACTTTTCTCATTGGACCCTCCTACGAGTTCAAGCGAAATCGCTAACCGCCAAGCAGGATGTGGCGGTGGAGATGGGTACGGTCGCTCGACAAGACCTTTTCTAGGATGAGCCCGAAACACGCGGTCGAGGATTCAGCATCGCCGGGCGCACACTGCCGATGATCGGACGCTCTGTCCGAAGTCGACAATTGGGTAAACGC
>JBFJOD010000189.1:0-4459 GCA_041617795.1 Gemmatimonadota bacterium
GGGAAGGCCGAGCCGAGCTGGCGCAACTTGCGAGAGAAGCCGGCAGCAGAGCTGTGACCCAGCAGCTAATGCCAAAGCTTCTGGCCTCGGGCACTTCGGCGGAAAAGCCACAGGTGGCGGAGAAGCTTCGCAAGATGATGGAGACACAAGACCCGGAAGCGATCGCCAGTGCGCTGATGGCGATGGCGGAGCGCGCCGATTCGCGACCGCTGCTTCGCACCATCGATGTGCCGGTGCTGGTCGTAGGCGGCAGCGAAGATGCCATCACGCCTCCCAGTGACACGCGAGAGTGGGCCAATGCCATTGCCGGCGCTCGCGTGGAATTCATCGAACAGGCCGGTCACGTATCCAACCTCGAGCAGCCTGAAGCCTTCAACAAGCTGCTTCTCGATTTACTCTCAGCGCTGCCTGGCGGGATTACGCCCGCGAAGCGCAAATAAGCACAATGTCATGCATTACCGGTTTGTCCCGTCTCGGTCTCTTGCTGACGGTCAGCCTCTGGGGTTGCGCTTCGATTCCCGAACCGCCGCACCCACCCGGAGAGCCCGGACCGATGAACTTTCAACTCTTGCGACTCCAGGAAATGCCAGCGGACCTCACACCTCCGCGCCCGGCCGCTCCACGGCTCCGCTGGACGCCCACCCTACCCGGTGAGGGCACGATCGTGGCGTTCACCATCGAGCCAGAGCCACGAGGACTGCCCGTGTTCGAGGTTCGGGCGCGTTCCGGCAACAGCGCCATTCAGCTCGCACCCTTGCCGGGCGGCGCCTACTTGGGCCTGATCTCAGCGCCCCTCAATCGCCAGAGCGTGGAGGTCACAGTATCGGCAACGCTGGTGGACGGCACACGCCTTTCGCAAAACATGACAGTTCTGATCTCGAGACGCGACTTCCCCGCCACCCAGCTCCGTGTCGCACGCCGCTTCACCGAACCCGATCCCGAATCACTGAAGCGTATCCAACGCGAGCGCGATTGGCAGCGCGCGGTTCTCCGCACCATAAGCGATACACCCCTCTGGCACGGCACATTCGTGCTGCCCGTAAAGGGTGTGACGACCAGTCCCTACGGTCAGCGCCGCTTGTTCAACAACGAATTACGCAGCCGGCACTACGGGCTCGACATCGACGGGCAGACGGGAGACCCCGTGCGCGCGGCGAACAGCGGTCGCGTCGCGCTCTCCGCAGACCTCTATTTCAACGGTAACGCGGTCTTCATCGATCACGGCCTCGGTTTCTTCACCGCTTATTTTCACCTGTCCCAGCGGCACGTCTTCGAAGGCGAGTGGGTGGAGAGAGGTATGATAATCGGAGAGGTTGGGGCTACGGGACGGGTGACGGGCCCTCACCTGCACTGGAGCATTTACTTGCGCGGCATTCCCCTCGATCCACTCTCGCTGCTCGACCCCGCTTTCGCGCGGCTCAGCGAGCGGCTACCCGCACCAGCGCTTTCGCCGGGACGGGTGTCGGGATCAGTTCCCAGCCAATAGCTCCTCGAACAGCTGCAGCGCGCGCGGGTCGTCGGTTTGGCCCAGCCAGAACAACGCCTTCTTGCGGATCGCCGGGTCGGGATGCGTCCGGACGATTCGGATCAAGACCGGCACCGCCTCGTCCGGCGGACGTTGCGACAACGCGAAAACCGCGGTCTCCCGTACGTCCCGGTCCAGCGATTCGTCGGCAGCCAGCTCGTCGAGCCCCACCGTGGCGGCGGAGCCCGCGGCCTGCCCCAACCAGAAGACGGCGCCTTTCCGCAAGTCGTCGGGCCTCGACCGGTCGCGGGCTATTGCTAAGAGATCCGGCCACACGACCGCGCTGTCGGCCATGACCGCGGCGAAGATCGCCTGCTTGCCCACCCGGGTTGGCGTTTGGCGCACCAGCATCAGGAGGAACCCCGCCGCCTGCGGCGCTGAGACCCTGCCCAGATCAACCGTCGACCTGGCGGCCGGTCGCCAACGGCCACCCACATAGACATCGAGGTCGACGACTTCACCGCGGCTCAACTCGAGCACGAGTCGAACCGGCCCCTCGTCACACACACTCTCCCAGTCTTCGCTATCCCGCTTGCGGTCCATGGGACCAGCGCAGCCGATGCCGGGACGAGCCGCGAAGCTTATCCGCACTTTTCCGTCCCGGACGTCGGCGACACGCTGGGTCAACGACGGGGCCTGGATCATCGTTGCCGATGTCAGGCCGGCGATCGCAAATCCGATCGCCAACGGCCAAGAGAGCGCCTGACTCATCGTCCCTCGATGATCTCCATCAGCAGTTCGGCTACGCGCGGATCGTCGGTTTGCGACAACCAGAAGATCGCCTTCTTACGAAGTTCTGAGTCTTTCTCGTTGCGGGCGATGTCGATGAGCTTGTCGATCGCCGTGCGGTCGTCGCTCTGCGACAACGAGAAGATGACCTGCTCCTTCATGTCGCGATCCGGCAACCGGTCATAGAGAGCCGCCAGTTCTCCGATCGCGACGCCCGCCTGGCCGGCCCAGTACATCGCCTTCTTGCGTATCTCGATGGGCTCCTTCTCGTCAGTCGCTATGCCGAGCAACATCCGCCCATTCTCCGCGCCGCCCGCCTGCGCCAGTGAGAAGATGATCTTCTCCTTAATCTCCGCCTCGCTCGTCTTGCCGTAAACTTCGCGCAAGAACCTCGAGTTCTCCGCACGGCCCGTCTGTCCCAGCCAGAATATCGCGTTCGCCCGCAAATCGGCCGGAACCCCGTCCCGCATCGCATAATCCCGGAGGATCTGACTCGCACGAGCGCCCTCCTGCTGCGACAGCGCGAAGATCGCCTTTTCTTGCAGTCGGCGCTCATCCGACCTGAGCAGGATATCCTCCAACGCATCTAGCGCACGCTCGCCGCGGACCTGCGACAACCAGAAGACGGCCCCTTCCTTCACCTCGGGGTCCGGATCGTTGCGAACGATATCCAGCATGATATCGACGTTCCTGTCATCGAGATGTTGCGCGAGCACGAACACCGCCTTTTTTCGCATCTCGACGGAACACGCATCTGTTTCGCGATTCGCCAGCACCTTCCTGAGTATCGGCAGCGCCCGCTCGCTGTTCATCTGCATGAGCGAGTGCAGAGCGGCCAAGCGAATCTCATCCTCGCCGCCGCACGCCTGCTCACGAGAGCCTCGCGCCACGCCCGTCGACCTCTCCTCGCTCCGAGCAAGCTCTCGCGCCGTGCGTGCCAAGTCCTCAGCCGCCATCGCATCACCCTGTCGGGCAAGCGCACCCTGAATGCGCGCCATTAATGACTCCGCATCTGCCATGGCGGCATATGACTCACTGTAGCGCTCGCGATAGCGAAGCAGGACATCGCGTGCGGCCCGCAGATTTTGATCGCCGCCGCTCCGGTAGAGACTGAACGCCTCATAGTAGTGAGCCTGTCCGGCGTAGCTCGACCGGGGATGTTGCCTGTACAGCTGCTCGAACATCTCCGCCGCCCGGCGATACTCTTCCCGATTCAGCAGCGCTCGCGCTGCGCGGTAAAGCGAATCGGCCGGATCCTGCGGATACAAAGCGCTTTCTGCCGCCGCATAAGCCTCAGGCGCGCGGTCGAACCCCAAGCCTTGTGACGTCGCAGGATTTGCCGACACCGTTACACCTGCCGCCATTACGGCCGCCAACAACGACCATTTGATGCCTTGTCTCATCTTCTATGCTCCTTCCATACTCAGAGGCAGGCCAGCGGGTATCGCCGTGCGCAACCGCGGCAGCAGACCGCGACGCTCCAACCCCTCAGTCAGTAATTGCAATTCAGTCGTTCCGCCATCGTCTGGCAGTTGGACGATCTGCACCAACATCAACTCGAGCTCCTCCAGCAGCGAGCGGAACACCGGATCCCGTACCGCCGGTGAATCCAGTAGCAGCCTGGTGCTTGCAAGCAGGCCAGCTGCGTTCGACCAAAACGCTAGGCTCGCGTCTCTACCCTCTGAAGGATCGGGCAAAGAGGTCAAGAACGTCTCCGCCCGGGTCAGGTGTTCCGTGACCGCCACCCGATAGGCCAGACCATCGGACGGCCGCGCCGCCGTCGTGGCCGCGGCCTCCGGTGCCACAACCACCCCCTCGCTCCCGGGTTTGTCGCTGATCGTGAAGCGGCCGAGCCCAATCCCGATGGCCAGGGCCGCCGCCAATCCCAAGCCCCAGCGGGTCCACGGCGAATAGACAAGTCTGAGCTGGCGGCGGCGCTGGGCGCGTTCCCGGCGGATCGCCTCGATCCGCGCCCACATCAAATCCCGCGGCGGATCCGGCGGCGAGTTGTAATCCCGTGACGCTTTCTGAACGAAATCGTCGAATCGATCATCTATCATGACGCCCACTCCTCGGCGAAGTCCGCCAGCGCAACCCGAAGTTTGGCACGGGCTCGTGATAGCTGCGCCTTGGATGTCCCAGTTCGCACTCCCAACGCAGCGGCAATCTCATCGTGTTTGTATCCCTCGATGTCGTGCATGACGA
>JBFJOD010000190.1:0-4437 GCA_041617795.1 Gemmatimonadota bacterium
CCGGGCGCGTCGTTGATGCCGTAACAGGGGACCCGATCACCGGATTCATGCCCCCGTTCGCGGTCGTCTTCCTGGAGCGCTGCGAGAACGATGTGTGCTTCGCGGTTGCCGGGGCGAATCCAGATCTGGAGGGCCGCTTCAGCTTCAACGGGGCCGTATTCTCGATCCCCCCTGGGACATTCAGGCTACGGGGATTCGCGGACGACTACCGCGAGTCCGTCTCCGCCGAGTTCCCTGTCGGCGCGTTCGAGGATGTCGAAATCGGTGACTTTCCGCTGACGCCGTTCCCGATCCAATTCGGCGCCGTGCAGGAATGCCAGGTACCGCCCGGCGGCGGGATTTGCGAATTCAGCATTACGGCATCCAACCGCGGACCTGGCCGTTATCGAGGCGAAGCCTGGGCGATTGTGGACCTGTTCACGCCCGGAGCCAGTCGCAATACGCGATTCCAGGTGGGCAATGTCGGCGCGACAAACCCCATGCCGCAGCGACTCAATCTGAGGCAGGGCGATAGCGCGAGGCTCGGGTTTCAATTGCACATTCCTGCCACGGCTCTGGAAGGATCCTTTGTATGCGTGACTATTACTGTTGGCCGTGATCCGGATCCGCAGTTCAACACACAAGGTGACCGCTTCATCTCGTGCTCCGTGAAGCAAGCAGGGCAATTCGAGGCGCTGTCGGAGAAAGAGGGCCGGCGGCGCTATCGCGAACTGGCCGGTAGCTCTCGAGGAATTGGGCACTAGGTCTGCGCCGTTTCAATAATGCATTTCTTGACCCCGCCGGCAGCGATGCCGGCGGGCGTTCCTCGGAGCCGCCTAGACGCCAGAATGCAGCCGGCCGAATGCGCTACACGCCGCCAATAATTCGCTTGCGCTCTTTCGAAATCAGGCGCATATTTGTGCCGCGTTCCGAGCCGCACAAAGGCCATCTCGACGACTGGCGGTACGCGTAGCGCAAGAGACGAAGAATGAATCTCCTGGCCGTTATGGCCGTACTTCTGGGAGCACTGGCCAGCTCCGCCTGCACCACGCTCACTCCGAAAGAGGAAACACCCGAAGAACTCCGGCGGCAACTGCTGTCCGGGGAGCTGTTGCAACCCGGGGAGCGCGTCAGGCTCGTGACCACCGACGAGTCCGTTTTCGAGTTTCGTATCACGGAGATCGATCTCGAGCAGGGCCTGGTGATCGGGGGCGATGAACGGGTTCCCATTGCCGACGTGGTCGCCGTGGAAACGCGCGAAGTCAGCGCGGGCAAGACGGCACTGCTGGTTGGCGGTGTGGGGTACTCGGTCATCGCCATCATCCTCGTCGCTTTGGCGCCGGCCCTGCTCTTGAGCGGCGGCTAGCCCGCTCCTGCCGGAGTTTTGCAAATGAATAAAGCTGTCTTTCCATGGCCACCGATGTATCTCTGGGGCCTTCTGCTGCTTGGCGGTTGCGCCGCGCCGGGACCCAGCTACGAAGACGTCATGGCGAACGCGCTGCCCGCACCCGATTCCGGTGTTCGGATCGTCTTCCTGCGACCGAAAGATGCAGACGACGGCTCCAACGGCGGCGCCGCCTCCATTGAAGTCAACCAGGCCCGTGTCGGCGGGTTGCGCTACGGCGGTTTCTTCTACGTGGACGTCATGCCCGGTACCACGGCCCTGGCGTCGTTTGGACGCTACCGTACGTTCGGCGCCTGCAAGATCGACGTTACAGCCCCGCCCGGATCGCGAATCTACATCGATGTTGGCCCACGACTTTCCTACATGATCGCCGGAGCGGTTGGAGGAGCTGTCGGCGGCGTTGCAGGAGCAGCCGCCGTGCCGAATGTCTATGGAGGCGCGGGTGCCGCCGTCGCGACGAGTGCGGCCGGAGTAGTCGCGGGCTCGGCCGGGGGCACCGCCGCCGCAACGGCGGTGGAAAGCGCGGGCAAGCGCTGCCGCGGTCCCTACAAGCTCGAACCCGTCGTAGAGGAAGACGCCTTGCCTCGTCTTGCCGATCTCACCTGGTCCGGGGACTAGGGGCGCACGATGCTCTCGATACTTCGACTCCTCGGATATTTGGCCGCATTGCTGCTCTGCGCCTGTGCCGGGAGCAGGCCGACATTCGACCAGTCCGGATTCGGCAGCGAGTCGATTCCGGACGCCAAGGCGCGCCTCGTTTTCTTCCGGACCCGTGACAGTGCCCTGTATGTCGCGAGACAGGCCACCGTCTCGTTGGACGGGGAGAAGATTGCAGGAGTCAGCTACGGTTCATTCCTCGTTCACGAAATCGACGCCGGAGATCACGGGCTGCGAGCGGACATGTGGGATATGCCGGGTCAGTGCGAATTGATTCTCACCGCCAACCCGGGTGAGACCTATTACTTCCAGGTCGATCCACGCTCGGAGAGCTTCGGTGCATTTGCTTCGGGTGACCTGGCAACTCAGCTCCTGACCACGAACGTGTTCGTAACTGTTGCAGGCGGCGTCACCGCCGCTGCGGCCGAATCCTACGCCAAAGAATGCGGCGGCGCTTTTCGCATCTACCCGGTCGATGCCGCTGCAGCAATCACGCGACTTGGACCGCTCCGGCGCGCTAACTGATGGACACGATTAAATGCAAACCTCAACCGCAGTTTTTTTACCCGGTGAGCCGCGCGAGTTCCAGCGGTTCATTAGCAAATCGCAACCGCTGGACCTGAGCGGAATTGACTGGCAATCGGTACCGTCACACTCGATTGCCGACGATGTGCTGCGCATCCTTGCGTACATGCAGGACGTCGAGAGCCACACCGTTGTCTTTCCCCGCACGATCTTCTCTCAGCGTGCGGTCGACGATCCGCTGGTAGGCACGTTCCTGATCTGTTGGCTGTACGAGGAGGGAATGCACGGTCGAGCGCTGGCGAAGTTCCTGGATTGCGCTGGCCATCCGGTCGTGCCACATCCCAGGGGCAGGACAACGCTCATGGATCACTTCGACCGCACGCTGACCACGATTATGGCGGCGGTTTGGCGGGATTTTCTCGCGCTGCATATGGCCTGGGGCGCGGTTCACGAGTGCACGACGATTCATGCCTACCAGCGCCTGATGCACAGTAACGACCACCCCGTCCTGAACGACCTGCTCGGGCGGATCGTATCGGACGAGGCACGACATTTCGCCTTTTACATGTGGCAGGCGCGCATCCGGCTTGCAGAGCCACGCGTGCAGCGCAGGGTGCTTGGCCTTATGCAGCGCTTCTACGTTCCGGTCGGGACGAAGCACCAGCCGGACGATCTTGCGCGTTGGGTATCGGGGTGGCTTTTCGACGGCCTGGATGGGCGAGACGCCGCCGTGCGCGTTGACAAGACTATTTCGAAGCTGCCGGGCTTCTCAGGTGCAAGGTTCCTTGGCAATTGGCTCGAGCGAAATGTGTACGCCTGAGACCGAGGGTTCAAGCAAGACAAGGCCGCTCAAGGGTGACGACGACCACCGGAGAGTTACCGGTACCTGCCGGTTCGGCAAGGGACACTAGCTCCTTTTGCAGATGTCGGCCAGCACTGCTGTATTGACCTTTCGAATGCGGTGGCCTCTTTGCATGAGGCTGGTGATCGCGATTCTCCCGGCCCTCATCGGCAACCTGACGTGGGTATGGCTGGAGGAAACCACGGGGGACGGTCAGCCATTCGGTGTCCATCCGCTGTGGATCTACCTGTGGCATCCGCCGTTGATGGACGTCTTGTTCGGACTCCTCGTCCTCGCCGGTTTCATCGAAACACGTCGCCGGTGGTGGCTGCTCGCCGCGGGCCTGATACTGCTGAGCATCCTGGTTCACTCGGTTGCGGTGGCCTGTGTGGTGAACACACAGTGGCTGCTGGCCCCGCTGGTCAACCTGCGATTCGCCAGTGCCCTCCCCGTGACTGTGGTCGCCACGATCGTACTGACAACCACAACCGCAGCAATTGCCAAGTTGGCCCCGCGTCGCCTGTTTCTATATTCATGCATCGCCGGGCTTATTGCCGGTCTCGTCTTCCTCGTTGCCCTAGAAACGGATACGGGGGGAAACAGCTGGTTTTGGCGCAACAACATCCAATGGATGCTCTGGCACGGGTCAATCGCAACGGCATTGCATTTTGGCGGCGAACGCACCGCCGGATTGTCGGGCTTGAAGCGATCTTTCGAACGAGTTCAATGACGCATCGGGCAACTGGACGACTTGAACCGGCGAAATCGAGCATCTGTTGAAATACTCGACACCACGACATGAAAAGTGAGTGTAAAACTGAGAATACTCAGAAAGCCTTTTGGACTCAGTTGGTTACTTTGGGGTGATTTAACTCGCTGAATTCGGTGGTCACAGGACCACGGAAATCAGTCGGTTAGTGGTGTGGCCAACTCAGCGACTCCGATTGGGAAGCTGATGTCCTAAGCGTTGATCTACCACGACTTCTCGGAAGGCGTCCTCGTTCCGCTCAGGCAGACGGGCTATGCGTCG
>JBFJOD010000191.1:0-4393 GCA_041617795.1 Gemmatimonadota bacterium
CACGGAGCTTTCCGCCGGCCCGGCGGTCGAGGTCGCCTCCGGGGCGGACGTCACCTTCCGGTCGGGGGACCGGGTCGTGCTCGAGAACGACTTCTCGGTGGCGGCCGGGGCGACCTGGGCCGCGGTCCTCGATGCGGAGCTCCAAGGGGTGCGCGAGGATCTGGACTACATGCATGCGCGGTACTACGGGCCGTGGGTGGGAAGATTCCTTTCGGTCGACCCGACGGAGGAGCGTGAATCGCTCAAGAGAGGGCAGAAGTGGAATCGGCATTCGTATGGTGAGAACAACCCCATCGCCTATGTAGACCCGGACGGGAGAGAGAGTGCTAACGTATTACTCGATCTCGATAATCAGGCTCTGCTGCAAGGCGAAATTACACGCGAGGAGTTCCGGGCAAACGTCCAAGCACGTGGCATTGCCGCAGGAGTGGGTGCCGCGGGTAGTTTCGGACTCCTGGCCGCGACAAGCGGCGCGGGAGGAGGCCTTACTGCGGCTCTCAGTCGGGCCTTTCATCTCACACCGCTACAAAGAGGGCGAGCGATCGAAGGACTCCTCGCAGGCGCCGGTGGAGCCCTAGCGAGGAACTTCCCCACGATCGACCGCTTCTTTCAAGGCGTTGCCACCAGCGTCAAGAGCATCGACCTTACCGCAAGGTCATACCAGAATCTCGGTCGGCTCTCCAGCAGGATCGGCAGTTTTGTCTCGAGACTTGCGGAATTCAGGGGTGCCCGCCTAGGCAACGAAGTAGTCCGAAGCCGAGAGATCAGTCAGAGAGTGCTTGAGCTTGTTGTGCGGGCGCCGACTCCGGGACAACTGCAGGTAATCGAAGAGCAGATCGCACTGGCGAACGAAGCTGGAGTCGTTGTGAAGCTGATAATTGTCCATTGAGCCGGAGTGACCTTCATGCGGTATGTAGCACTGCTTCAAAGGGAAAACAAAGTTATGATCCATCCCTGGGCTCGCTCCATTTCCGGAGTCATGTTCGGTATCGAGCCATACCTCGTGATAGAGGGACAAGACCCGAGTACGCTTGGATCGGCCATCAGAAGGGTCCTGGCTGCTTCGAAATCGGGAGAGCCCCATCCAGATCCGAGAGACTCGTCCAAACGCCTTCAGCCGCTGCTCAAAGTGGCAGGGGTGCGGAGTTGGTCCGCGCTGGTCAGGGGTGCGAGATCGGTCGAGATCGCCGATGATGGTCGCGAGGTGGTTTTCACTCCGACGCAGAATTGCGGCGCGAAGGGCGGCTTTGTCGAACTCGTCGAGCTTGAGATCACAGTCTCGCAAGGGGTTCGGGATAGCGCACTCGGTGCGTCGGCTCTGAAGGCGCTACAGCTTTGCACCGACGCCTGAGAAGCGCAGGAACCCACTCCACCCCTTTGCCCTAGCGAGCCCAACCCCCCACAAGCGACTTGATCTGTTTGAGAGAGTAGTACCCGTGTACCATCGCTTCCCACTTCTAATCTGGTCGCTGGTGGCCTATCTGGCACTAGTGTCGGTTGCACTACTGTATGAGCCTGTCCTGTGGCTCTGGCCGTATCTCTTCCTTCTCGCTATACAAGAAATCAGTCCAGCAGCGGACACCCACCAAGAAATCATTGCGGCCCTTTTCTTGGGAGTCGCACCCGTTCTGTTGGTCGCGTGGTTTCGCCAGCGCCGTCTTTCCAAAGTCGATTTTGAGTGGTTCGAATACGCGTCGTCAGGTTGCTTGACGACTCTAGCTGCCCTGGCGGGCCTGACAGGTGCCGCGTACCTAATAGCCTTTCTTTTCGGTTGGCGGGTCGGGGTCTAGACGCTCGCGGAGCGTTGACAGTCGGTTATGCATATACGAACTGCCCTGGGCGATGAGACTTGAAATAGCTTTCCTGCTGGGCATTGCCGTCTACCTCGTGGTTTCGTGGAGCCTCGTAGACCGGTTGTCTAAGCTTCATAGGAGGGGGTGGAAAGAGGCCGGCTCCCCACCAACAACTTTGTGGATGCCAATTGCAAATCAGGTCCGATTCCTTCGCTTCATGTTCGGGCTTAAGTCGTTTCGGCTTGAGGACTACTTGTTGAAAGTCTTGTCTGTCGTTTTCTTTGCACTGTACTTCTTCTTAATCAGTAGTTTCCTCGTCATTCTGGCTCGAATTTAGACGGACCTGTAAGCGGCGGCGCCCTTACACAGATGATCCAGTCGGTCGAGGTCCGCGACGGCTCAGGGCTCCTGCGCCCGCTCAAGACTTTCGCCTACGGCACCAGCGGCCAGAAGAACCCCCCGCTTGGGGCCTACAGTTCATTCAACGTCAGCTGGTTCGGGTGAATCAGCCGAAATGATGCAATGAACACAGATCGCGCTACTAGTGATCCCGAGATGCGTCTGACCTTCTGGGCAATTATCTGGTACGCCGGCTTCCTTGTTGGCCGACTAGCCGGTGATTTTGACATTTGGCCCGGTTACTTTGCACTTCTCTTGCGCCTAGATGGAGTCAGACCGGCATGGATTGTAGAGGCATCGATCTGGCTCTTCGGAGGCATCGTCGTAGGGCTCTTGGCTCGAGCAGCTGAGTCGCAAGCTCGGGTGAGGAGTTGGCTGACCGCGGCACTCTTGGGGCTTGGTTGCGTCTTCGTCATGTTCATCCTTCTACATTTCGTAGCCTGGAACATCGCCGAGTTCTTTGACTGGCCGACTGGACCCTAGCGGATCGGCAGTGTTGATCAGGAACAGGGGCTCCGCACCTCCTGCCGAGAATCGCTCCAAGGAGCCCGTAGCCCAGCGGACAACGTCCTGAGCTGGTGTTCCGCCGCCACTTCTGGCGCTTGTGTCTCCGATACGTCCAAAGCCAGTGATCGCCTAGCCTCTTCCCTGGCCCCTCGACCTAATGTGTCCATGCGGGGGATTCACAGTCCCCTGCACGCCCAGCTCTGGGCCGCCACGTTGGCCTGAAAAGGCTGCACTGGAAGAATTGAGCGGATCAAACCCATTCCTTCTTCGCCAGAAGCGGCGTCCAGTGGCCAATCCCCGTGCTAAGATTTCAAAACGCCAGGGAGAGGCAAGTGCAGAGGAGTTTCGCAGCGCCCGCCCATGTCCGGGCTGCCAGCCCACTCCTAATCCTTGTCCTCTTGGTGGTTGGGGGAATCGCTTTCACCTGCATCGCCGCCGCAGGCGTGGCTCTGTACCTCAGCTCCACAGGCCGCACCGATTTCCTTCTCCTCGGTATGGAACTATCCACAGGAAATGTGGGGGTCGCGCTGACTGCGATCGGAGTTCTCACCCTCTTCTTCACCGTTAGGAAGCTCCTCAAGATCGTATATTCCTTGGCAGCGCTCCCGTCCCAGAATAGCGTGGACCGGCCAGGCGTCTCCGGGCCGCCTGCCAAGCATCGATCCCCACTCAGAGACTTGGAGCTCTTGGTGCGGCGTGCCACGGAGGAAGCCTCCGACGTCACTTGGCATGATCTGAGGCAATCGATGCTGTTCACAGAGCCTGGATTCAGTACTGCTGCTGGAATACACCTGAGAGAGTACTTCGGCGGCTACCTCGATCAGATCATCCGCCTAGTACCGCTCATCCGCAACTCTGACACTGAGAGAGTCTCAGAGCTGGTCAACTGCTTCTTTACGGACACTGCTCTGAACCATGTTCTCGATGCCCCGTGGGCATCCTATCTGATTAGCGATCTCATCGAGAAGGTCGATGACCTAGTGAGAGCTCGAGGTGGTGTCATCAAGCGCATTGACCTTCGTCGCCCTTGTTTCTTCGAGGCCTGGCGTGAGCCGGCAAAGAACCTAGAAGGAATAACGAAGGACGACCTGGATCAGGTTCGCTTTTACAGACTAGGCACGACCTAGCGCCATCGATCACCTCTTAAGGCGCACAGGTCTCGTCGGAGAGACCGACCATCCCTGCCTAGGTCGCGCAGTCACGCCATTGAGGTATTCGACTTCGCTAGGGCGGGAGATTCACAGCCCGCGTCTCACCGTTTCAGACCGGCGACCCAGGCTGTCGACAGATTCGTCATTATTCGACGGCCCGCGTGGGGCTGACGTGGCCACGCTCGATTCTGGCCCGGCCAAGCGCGCCAGTGTGTTCTGAGTCCCTGGGCCCGATCAGGGGGGCGTCGGTCGGCGCCACGCCTATCTGTGAGGCGAACCCACTTACGTCCCTAACGTCCTACAGGACTTGCCACGCCATTGCGGACCTTCGGATAGCCGGGTCAACTCCAAGAGGGCCGAAATCACCCCGGCTTTGTTGACGCAGGCCACACCACCCTAAAGCCGATGTCACTGCCGGAGCTGGCCGGCGCGTTGACGTCACGGCTCGTTACGCGCAGGTCCTCCGCGAAGGTCTCAAAAGAACCGCCGCGTAGCACCCGGCTAGACCCTTCCGCAGGTCCGACCGGGTCCTCTTGCTCGTCC
>JBFJOD010000192.1:0-4337 GCA_041617795.1 Gemmatimonadota bacterium
GAGCTGTTCGGCCCCACTGCCAACCCACGATCCCGTCTGCGTCTACTGCGGCACCCGCAACAAAGTGGACCTCAAGGGCATTCACGAATACACGGTCACCACTCCGGAATCCGACCGCCCCTGCCCGCGCTGCAAGGTAAAGCTGCAGACAATCAACATCCAGGGTGAAGGGACCTTCCTTATCGAGCAGTGCAAGGAGTGTTTCGGGTTGTTCTTCGATCCCGGAGAGTTGGAGGCGCTGCTGGAGACACAGCCCGCCGTGGTATTGATCGCCCATAACATTCATGCCACGGAGATCGCTTCGAGTCAGGGCGTGATGCAGCTGGCTCATCAACTGGTTAGCGATCCGGAACTGCAGTCGACGCTGCGGGATGTTGTGGTGCTGCTGATCCCTTCGGTCAACCCTGATGGTCAGCAGATGGTGGTCGAGTGGTACGAGCGCACCTTGGGCACTCCCTACGAGGGCAGCGGGATGCCGTGGCTATACCACGACTACGTGGGACACGACAACAATCGCGACTTCTTCATGTTGACGCAGGTCGAAACACGACTGCTCAATGACCTGCTATACAACAGTTGGTACCCTGAGGTCGTTTACGACGTGCATCAGATGGGTAATCGCGGTGCCCGCTTTTTCGTACCACCCTTCAGCGATCCCACGAACCCGAATCTCGACCCCCTGATCATCCGGCAGATCTCCCTGTTCGGGCTGCAGATCTCCACCGACCTGGAGGCGGCCGGAAAAGCCGGCGTCGTCAACGGCCAGCGCTTCGATCTCTGGTGGCACGGTGGGCTGCGCACCGCTCCTGCACGGCACAATATGATCGGCATCCTCTCTGAGTCGGCGAGCGCGCGCCTGGCCTCGCCGGTCTTCCAGGAGCTCGAAGCGCTCCGGCAACCCGAGCGCGGCAACGCCTTCCCAAATCCCTGGCCCGGCGGCTGGTGGCGCCTTCGTGATATCGTCGACTACCAGCTCATCGCCGCTCGCTCAGTCATCTCCTTCGCCGCCCTTCAACGCCGCCAGCTGATCCGCAACTACGTGGAAGCCGGCCGACGGGCCATCCAAGCAGGTCTCAGCTCTCCACCCTTCGCCTACGTCGTTCCTGCTGCTCAGACCGATGTCGCGAGTGCGGCCACCCTGCTCGAGCTCCTGCGTCGTGGCGGCGTCGAGATCCACCGCGCGACCGCGGACTTCGTGGCCGATGGAATCCAACGCCGGACCGGCGATTGGGTGGTGCTGATGGCGCAACCCTATCGCGCCCACGCCAAAGACCTCCTGGAACGCCAGGATTACCCCGACCGGCGCCTTTATCCCGAAGGTCCACCACTCACGCCCTACGACGCGTCAGGCTGGACACTACCCCTGCAGATGGGCGTGGATGTCGTTGAGGTCAGATCCGCGTTCGCTGCCCAGCTCAGCCTGGAGTCGGGCCCGATTCAGCCACCATCAGGCCGCATCGCCGGCAAGGGGCCCGCCTACGTGGTTCAGGGCACTAACAACGCCGCGAATCGCGCCATCCACCGCGTTCTCGAGGCCGGCGGCCAAGCGCTCCTCGTGTCCGAGCCACTCGCCGACTGGCCCACCGGCAGCGTCGTACTCTCCGGGCCGCGGACGTCGGCCATCCTCGAGGATTTGGCGGCTCGCGAGGGACTGTCCGGCGCGTCGTTCAGCGGACCGGTCAGCGGTTACCCACTGAAGCGGCTGCGGGTAGGGCTCTACCAGCCGTGGACCGCGTCGATGGATGAGGGTTGGACGCGCTGGGTTTTTGATCAGTGGGAAGTCCCGTACAGCACGCTGCACGATGCGGAGATTCGCTCTGGCCAACTCAATCAGAGATACGATGTCATCGTGCTACCCGACATCTCTGCGGGGTCGATCGTCGAGGGACGAAAGCCCGGCACTGTGCCGCCCGAGTACGCGGGAGGGCTTGGCAAACCAGGCATAGATGCGATCCGCGCTTTCGTGAAAGGCGGAGGCACACTGATTTGTCTCGATTCTTCGGCCGGATTTGCCATCGACGTGTTTGACCTCCAGGTAAAGGACTCTCGGCCATCATTCCAGGAACAGCGAAGTGGCGAAGCGTTTTACGCGCCGGGTTCATTGCTGGCCGTGAGCCTCGACAACCAACACCCACTAGGGTTTGGAATGCCGGCGCGTGCGGCCGTCTATTACGCGAACGGACCACTGTTCGAAGTCGCGGGGCGCAACCGGCGAACGACGGCCGTCGCGGTCTATGCTGCCGACGACCAGTTGCTTAGCGGTTACGCGCTCAACCCCGGCTTCCTAAGCGGCAAATCCGCACTCGTTGAAGTCGGCGTCGACCAGGGCCGCGTCATCCTATTTGGATTTCGTCCCCAGCATCGCGGCCAGACGCACGGGACTTTCAAGCTGCTGTTCAACGCACTCTACCGAAGCGCCGCCGGGGCGCCCGGCCCGGTGGAGTTCTGAGATGCCGGTGGAGTTCTGAGATGTACGACGAACGAGTGATCGAAGTCCGCGTGCACCGGCCCGCCATCGTACTCGAGACCGCTGTGCTCACCACGGGCTTGCCCGGTACCGTCCGACATGAAGCCATCGAGCGCATGACGGCGGCCGCACGCGGTCGGGGAGCCGAACCTGCCTTTGCCGGCATTCTCCAGGGACGCGCAGTCGTTGGCTTGAGCCTCTATGAGTTGGAGACGCTTGCTCAGCACAGACGCAAACTGAGCACGCGTGACCTGCCGGCGGCCATGGCAAAGGGCGAACACGGTGGCACCACCGTGGCCGCCTCAGTCTTCCTCGCCAACCGCGCCGACCTGCCGGTGGTGGCGACCGGCGGAATCGGCGGCGTGCACCCCAGTCTCGGGCCGCCCGACGTATCGGCCGACCTCCTGGAGCTCGCCCGCACACCCGTCGTTCTCGTTTGCTCGGGCGCCAAGGCGATCACCGACCTGCCTGCTACCCTGGAACGGTTGGAGACGCTGGGTGTGTCGGTCCTGGGTTTCGAGACTGACGAGTTTCCTGCCTTCTGGACGGCCGAGAGTGGACTCCCCGTCGACGTTAAGGTCGACAGCGCCGCTGAGGTCGCCGAAATCTGGCGGCGCACCCAAGCTCTCCAGAGCGTCGGGGCCCTGTTGGTCTGTGTGCCACCTCCCGCCGACGTCGCGCTGTCGAAAGCAGACAGTCAGGCGGCGGCTAGACAAGCGCACTCAGAACTGGAAGCCGCCGGGGTCAGCGGGCCCGCCGTTACGCCGTTCCTCCTGGGCCGGATCTCCGAACTCACGGATGGTCGATCGCTTAAAGCCAATCTGGCACTGCTCGAGAACAACGCCGGCGTGGCGGCAGCCATTTCATCAGCGGTCTATGACTAACCCTTCTCGAGGACGCTTCAGCGCGCCGACAGCAGCGCCCGCCCACCGTCGATAGAATGCACGCCGCCGGTGATCCAGGCCGCTTCGTCGGAGCAGAGAAACACGCAAAGCGCCGCGATCTCCTCCGGTTGCCCGACCCGTCCCAGCGGATGCGTGGTCTTCGACCGCTCGAGGAACGCCTCGTAGTCCGGCACCGCCGCTGAGACCTTGTGAAGCTCGGTCACCACGACACCGGGATTCACTGCGTTCACCCGGATGCCTTGCGGCGCCAGTTCCAGCGCCACGCACTGCGTGAACATGTCGGTGGCGGCTTTGGAGGTGCAGTAAGCCAGCAGATTGCCGTAAGGCCTCAGGCTTGTCACCGATGAAACATTGACGATCGCGCCGCCGCGCTCGCGCATATGTGGGGCGACACAACGTGTAACGTTGTAGAGACTGTCAACGTTACTCGACATGACGCGCGCCCACTCCCCGGGCAGCGTGTCGAGAATTCCACCGGTTCCTATCACGCCCGCCGCATTGATCAGGAAATCGATCCGGCCAGACAAATCCAGGCAACGCTCGACCGCGGCCCTGACCTGTTCCTCAGAACGCACATCAGCGACGGCATAGTGCTTGAACTCTTCCTGCAGCCTCTGTTCCCGTCGAGCGATCGCGAAAACCTGCGCACCGTCATCGCGGAAACGCACGGCACAGGCATGACCGATGCCACTCGATGCACCGGTTACGAACGCCACCTTGTCCCGAAACCGCATTTCCCCTCCGTAATCGACTTGGCGCGGCAGGTTAACCCGGTCCGGCCAAGCTAACAAGGCGAATAAGCAACGGCGCCGCAACCTCATCCACTGAAGGTCGCGGCGCCGCTGCCACGCGTTTGAGCCCCTGTTTGCCTCAGGGATTCAAGTAGTAGTTGACTTTGAGGCTGAAGATGTTGTCGCCTTTGGCGCGGCGTAGCGAATCGAAATTGTCGATCGGCTCGAAGCGGC
>JBFJOD010000193.1:0-4304 GCA_041617795.1 Gemmatimonadota bacterium
CCCCCCACCTGAACCGCTACCCTCTATCCGATTCTGCCACTCGAGCCCGTGATCAACACCCGAAAGAAGCAGCAGGAGAGTCGGACCAGCGCGGCAAAGTCACGCTGAACTGGTCTCCGGCGGCAACGCCGCCCGCCGGCGTCCAGCGGGCTTCCCACAGATACCCGCTTTTGTCTTTACCGATCGCCCTCACTTCCACATCGATGTCATCATCGATCACTCGCGCGCCGTCACCCTGACGCTCGAAGGCGATGATCGACCCATCGGCGGGCACCAGACTTCCTGGCGGCGCATCGAACCAGCGCACCAGCACGGCGTCGTCTACGCAAGCAGGCGGTCGCTCGAACTCGAGATCGTCCGGGCGCGGCCCCTTGCGAGGCCAGTATGACACCGGATCGCCCGGTTTGACCGTGATCTCGTCCACTCGCACCACTGGCGCCGGCGAGCCGCTGGACGGCAGGCTTGCCGCCAAACGGCCCAGCCGGCTGGCCAGCACTTCGGCGCTGCGCGGCCCATACAGGTTCGAGCCACCCTCATATAATTGCGCCCAGTATTCCTCCCGCGTCGTGATGTAGCGGAGATCGCCGTTGGTTAGCCCCAAGACCGCGTAGTGATCCGCCGGCACTCCGGCGCTCCGAGCCAACTGCATCGCCGCCAACATCCGCAGTCCCACCATCGTCGTCGCTTCGCCGGGAACCGTGCCAATCATCATGTCTCCGACCCGGACGACCGCCAGCTGCGTATACGCTGGAAAGTCGCGCTGCCCCACCAGTCGTTGCTGGATCTTTCCGAACAGCGCGCGCTTAGGCCTCTGGCAGTCCGTGCGTGTCGTCTTGATGGCTTGGCCGCCCGCCTCGATCCCCAGCGAGAACAACCCGAACACTCTCCAGCCGGCGAAGCGCGTGCGCCCGTCCGCTGCGCCGGCGGCCGAGGCGGCACCGGCCTCTGCCTTGTCGCAGAGCCCCATGCTGCGGGCCGAATCGCCCACCAGCATCAGTGTCTCGAAGGCTCGTTCGATCTTGAGGTCGGACCGCAAACGCGGGCCGAGATCATCGAAGATGCGGATCGCGGTATCGGCAAGAGTGCTTCCTACTGCCCGCACGTAAGTCTTCGCGGCTGCCAGGCAGGCGGCGATGTTTGAGGCTGGGGGCTCCTGCCAATCGTCTTTCGCCCGCGGGGTGCGCGGCCCACGCAGTCGCCGGACCGGCTTGAGGTTTGCCGGATCGCAGCGCGAATCGGGCGGCCAATTCGGCGACACATCTCCTTCGGCGCCGTTGGCGAACAGGTGGAGACCGCCAGGTTCGATGTGTCGCTCGAGGCCCCGAGCCACCAATCCATGTATATCAGCCTCGTAGAGATCATTACCCGACGGGAAGCCGGTCCCGTGGATCGCAAAGATGCTGA
This sequence comes from Gemmatimonadota bacterium, assembly GCA_041617795.1. GTDB lineage: Bacteria > Gemmatimonadota > Gemmatimonadetes > Palauibacterales > KS3-K002 > JBFJOD01. Next base: position 1,405 of record JBFJOD010000193.1, read on the forward strand.
ACGCGGCGGCCGGTACGAATCGGCCATCCGAATCCTGCTCGTCCACCCGCAGCATGGCCCAACGCGGGTTCACGGCCCGCTGCGCCTCGGGCAGCCACGCCGGCGCCGCAGCCACGCGCAACGGCGTTCCCGAGTTCAAGCGGTACGCGTCCAGGCTACGGTTTCGCGTGTGACCCCAGACATCGGTGACCGCCCAACCCGCACGGGCCGGACGTCGCGCCTCGTAAGCCGAGACCACGGTCTTGGCGATCTTATCGGCGAGCCACTCGGCAAACTCCGCATCGAAGCCGCCGATGCTGGAGCCGAACTCGTTGAGCGGCCAACCTGACAGGTAGTGTCCCGGCGCGGAGTGGGTGTGGGTAGCGGAGAGGATGAGACGGTCGGCGCCGATGGCACTGTCCGTGGCTTCCAGCAGCTTCTCGGCAACCAGCCGATGCAGCAGCGTCGATACCATATCGAGATCAGCCAGGGCGAAGGCCACCACCTCGCCATTCGCATCCTCCAACACCAGCGAGCGGACATAAAGCCGGTTCCGATATCCCACCGCCCGCTTAGCCTCCGGCCCGTAGCCGAACAGGCCGTAACCCGGCGGCGGTGTGATGTCCAGGCGCGCGTGGCCCGCCTTCAATGTCCCAACTCCGGGCTGGGGCGGCCCGGATTCGGGCGTGGGTAGCGAGATCGATTTCGGCGCGCAGGCGGCGAAAAGTGCAGCCAGCAACAACGGGCCCCAGAGCCTCGCTGAAACGGCGCAGGGCCGACTGAAGAGCTGTACGAAATTCTTTGTCATCTCGATGTCTCTCATCGGCTATTAGCGGAACCAACTGAACGCGATACCGGCCCACCACTTACTGCCACGCGTCGCATCGATCTGCGACCGCTTGATTCGTTTAGTCACAAGGTCGCGATTGACCTGGAAGTGGAGAGACGGAGTAAGGTAGAGGCCTTTCAACGGGCCCGGCACGTAGATTTGCGTTTCCGCCGAGAACTCGATGTGGGTCAAGCCGTTATCGACGAAGTACGCACCTTCCTCGGGATCGTCTTCATCTAGAGCCTGGCCGAAGCTGAAGCCGTAGAGCATCTGCAGATAGAGGGATGGGATAGCGACGGGGAAGACGGGCACACGATAGGCGGCGCTGAATTCAGCGTAGGCACCGTCCACGTCATCGACATCCCACCAGAGCGTGGCGCGCGGCTCGAACGATCCGAACCGCCACCATACGCCAAGGTACAGTTCAGACGTGTCATACAGCGCGGTACCCACGGCGGCCGCCGCCTCCTCGTCCACGAAGTACCGCATGTAGCCGAGCGCTAAGCTCAGCGCCGTCATCCTATACTCGAATTGCGCCCAGACGTCCCACTCGCCGAAGTGCTTTCCAAGACCGATCTCATCACTGGCCGGCTGGGCCTGGGAAAGCTCGTAATTGGTCCAGCCGCCAACGGAGAACGATCCGCGCCCCCAGATCACGCCGGCCACGATATCCGGCTGAACCACCCAATCGTTTCGTCGCGTGATGCCGCGCCAGACGTAGCGAGAATTGAGCGCTGCATCCGCCGCCAACGCCGGCCGCGTCTGCGCCTGGACGTGGGACGGTGCGGGCACCAGCAGGCAGACGCCAAGCGCAAGTGCAATGAGCGGACGGATCATTGCGCGTTTCCTTTCATTGAAGAGCCATCGTCGCTGGAGCGGCGCGAGCGCGAACGCGCCGGACTCGTGTCTCTAAACTTAAGACAGACGCTCAGCGTGGTAGGCGCAGAAATCTCCCCAGGTGATTCTGGGGTCACATAGACGCTGCAAATATATTTTGAAGCTCTTGTACTTCTTCTTGCTCAGGCAAACGCGGATGGATTTGCGAAACATTAGCAAGCTCGAACTGTAAGGCGGGCGTATCTTTCCAGACTGTCTGGTCTTTACCAGTAAATCTCTGCAAGGTTTACCGGCAAAAGTTGCGATGTTCTCAGTACGTGGGTAAAGACCAGCGCGCCAACAGGCCCTTAGCGTACACTCAAGTACGTCTTTCTTCTTTCGCTCGGATGCGGAGACCGATCGAGGCCTTGGTCGTTCGATCTCGCTGAGTATGGTCTCCGCCAATTCAACCAGCCTTTCGTCTTGCGTTCCCTCCTCCAGGGTACTCAGGGGAGCCGTCGGCGGATTGAACGACTGAAAGCCCTTCAGCACCGAGTGACTGTAGAGAGAGGCCCGGATCACGACGGGCAATATTACCGTTTGCCTCTTTCTCTCGGCGGCCAACAACTCTGGAAGCTCGACTTCAGCGATATAGTCTGAGGCAAGGAAATCCGGGCTGACCAGTAAAACGGCCACGTCAGCCGACCGCAACGCTTTGCGAATCTCGCGACCCCAGTCGGCAGTTCCCGCCCCTATCCGAGTGTCATCCCAAACATCGAGCAACCCTTCTCGAACCAGCGGTCTGAGCAGCACTTGGAGCCGTACCAGCCACTTACGATCCTTGCGGCTGTAGCTGATGAAGACTTTGGCCGGCACCTTTCTAATGCGCCTCGCTCAGCGGATCCGCCGCCAGAAACTGACGCTCGCTCGAGCGCCGACAGATCGAATAGGGTTCACCTAGCTCACGTTCTTAAGCATGGCCAGCGTGAAGTCCCAAAACCGCTCCACCGTATCGACATAGATCTTTTCGTCCGGCGAATGCACATCGGCCAGCGTCGGACCGAAGGAGATCATGTCCATGCCCGGATATTTCTCGCCGATGATCCCACATTCCAGCCCCGCGTGCACGGCCTTTACCTCCGGCTCCTTATTATAGAGCTGCCGGTACGTCGCCTTGGCGACCTTGAGGATCGGCGAATCTATGTTGGGCTTCCAGCCGGGGTAGCCGGAGTCGTGGACCACCTTCGCGCCGCCCAGCTCGAGGACCGCCGTGACC
>JBFJOD010000194.1:0-4218 GCA_041617795.1 Gemmatimonadota bacterium
CGGGGTACATGGATCCGCTTCATATCGGGTCAGACCGGCCGCTGTGGTTTTCCCGGCACGTCACGCCGCTCAACGCCGGGCTACTACTACAACTACGGGCGTGGTCGGCGCGCGGATTCAAGCGCCTCCGAGACGGTGCCGTGATTCGCAGCCGATGGCTCGTGGTCACGACTCCATGGGGATGGGCGTCCAGCCCTGAACGTATCGCAGCACGGTGTGGTTGGTGATCGACCCGAACCACTTGTCGTGAAAAGCCTTCCCTTCCGGATCGTTGGTCAACCATTCGCGGAAGCGGTCGGCCGATGCCTCATCTGTCCAGAAGGCCTCGTTGACGTATCGCGGTCGGCCTTTCACCGTCTTGCGATTATGGTACGAACCGGTAAAGCCGCCGAGGAGGACCCAGTTCTTTCGATCGACGCACCCGAACCTCCGTGCCACCGAGTCGAGCTGAGCATCGAGCCACTCGATGAACGCGCGCTCATCGACTCCCTTCTTGAGGTCGAAGAGGTGTACGACTCGTAGCATCGGTGCCTCCTCACGCTAACAGGCCTAAACGTCCAAACCCGCCAGCGACCTCCGGAGTGCGCCGATCGCTGGGGGCCAACGCACGGATTTCAAACTAGGCGGCCGCGATCGTTTGAGCCAGCAACCCGGGTTCGGCCCCGCCGGAGCGGCAGGGGCACTGGCCCGTTGTCGTGCCGGATCCTATGTTGGGGCCTGTTTGCCACGTTGGACCTCGTGCGATTATGGACAACGTAGCCCACGATGTTCTGATAGTCGGAGGTGGCGGAGCGGGCCTTCGCGCTGCGATCGCCATCGGCGAGACCCAGCCGGGGCTGAGCGTCGGTGTCGTCTCAAAGGTCTACCCGATGCGCAGCCACACGGTCGCCGCCGAGGGTGGCGCCGCGGCCGTCATCAAACCCGACGACAGCCTCGACGATCACGCCTACGATACGATCAGCGGCGGCGACTGGCTGTGCGACCAGGATGCCGTCGAGGTCTTCGTCCGCGAGGCCCCGAGGGAAATGCTGCAGCTCGAGCACTGGGGCTGCCCCTGGAGCCGGGAGCCGGATGGCCGGATCGCCGTGCGGCCCTTCGGCGGGATGAAGAACCAGCGCACCTGGTTCGCCGCCGACAAGACCGGCTTCCACATGCTCCACACGCTTTACCAGACCTCTCTCAAGTACCCGAATATCACCTACCACGACGAGTGGTTCGTGACCAAGCTGCTGGTGGCAAGCGGTCGGTGCCAGGGCGCCGTCGCCCTCGAGCTGGCGACGGGACGCATCTACGCGCTTCTGGCGAAGGCGGTCGTCCTCTGCACCGGTGGCGCTGGGCGCGTCTTCCCGTTCACCACAAACGCCAACATCAAGACGGGCGACGGGATGTCGCTGGCCTATCGCGCGGGGGTGCCCCTCAAAGACATGGAGTTCATCCAGTACCACCCGACGGGCCTTCCCTTCACCGGCATCCTGATTACCGAGGCGGCGCGAGCGGAAGGCGGCTGGCTGATCAACAAAGACGGATACCGCTACTTGCAGGATTACAACCTGGGCACGCCGGAGCCCCGGCCCGTTTTGCGAAGCATGGAGCTTGGGCCGCGCGATCGCCTCTCTCAGGCTTTTGTCAAAGAGGTCGAGAAAGGTCGAACCATCCGGTCCGACTACGGTCCCGTGGTGCATCTGGACATTCGGCACCTGGGCGCGAACGTGATCGACACCAAGCTTCCGTTCGTGCGTGAGCTGTGTCTCAAGTACCAGAAGCTCGATCCGCTGCGCGAACTGATCCCGGTCCGGCCTGTCGTTCATTATATGATGGGCGGCGTGCACACGAATCTGAATGGTGAGACCTCACTCGCCGGTCTATGCGCGGCCGGTGAAGTCGCGTGCGTGAGCATCAACGGAGCCAATCGGTTGGGCTCGAACTCGTTGACGGAACTGCTGGTCTTCGGCCAGCGTGCCGGCGCCGCGGCGGCCCTCTACGCCGCAAGCGTAGACGATCACAACCCCGTGATACTGGCGCAGGCGCTGGACGAGGAACGCCGCATTCAGTCGCAGCTACTCGAAAAGCGCGGCGGCCGGGAAAGGATCGCCGACTTGCGCACTGAGATGCAGCAGGCGTTGGAGCGCGGGGCCGGTATTTATCGTGACGAGACGGGCCTCCGGGCTGCCGCCGACAAGATCCAGGAGCTGCGTGATCGTTATTCGAACGTCGTGCTCGACGACACGAGCCGCACGTTCAACACCGAGTTGATCGCATGCCTGGAGCTCTCGACCATGCTCGATGTCGCGGAGGCGATCCTCGAGTCGGCCCGCATGCGAAACGAGTCGCGCGGCGCCCATCAACGCACCGATCACCCGCAGCGTGACGATGCGCGCTTCTTGGCTCACTCACTGGCGCACGCCTCCAAACAGGGGCCGCCACGGATCGAGTACCTGCCGGTCACCATCACGCGCTGGGCGCCAGGCGAGCGCGTCTACGGGAGCTAGAGGGGGTGTGGGAATGGCCAACTCGGTGACGCTCGAGATCAGCCGCTACCGCCCGGAGCGGGAAGAGCGGCCCACCTGGGAGCGCTTCGACGTGCCGTGTCGCCCGGAGTGGATGGTGCTCGACGCACTCAACTACATCAAGGACCGGCTGGACGGCACCCTTTCGTACCGTTGGGCCTGCCGCATGGGGGTATGCGGCAGCTGCGGCATGATGGTGAACGGTGAACCGGTCCTCACCTGCGCCACCTACTTGGAAAGCCTGCTGCCCGGCCCGCTCCGCGTCGAGCCGCTTCTCGGCTTCCCGGTGATTCGCGACCTGGTCGGCGACCTGAACGACTTCATCGAGAAGCTGCAACGGGTGAAGCCGTGGCTCGTGCGGGATGTAGAGAAGCCTCTCGAGCAGGGTGAGTACCTGCAGACGCCGGAGGAACTCGCCGAGTACAAGAGCTACAGCATGTGCATCAATTGTATGCTCTGCTATGCCGCCTGCCCCATCTACGAGCTGGAGCCCGGTTTCATCGGGCCGGCGGCGATCGCCCTGGCTCAGCGCTATAACCTCGATTCCCGCGACCAGGGGACGCAGGAGCGCATGGACGTGCTCTCTCAGCACGACGGCGTCTGGGGCTGCACCTTCGTCGGCGAGTGTACGAAGGTGTGCCCGAAGAACGTCGACCCGGCCGGCGCCATCCAGCGTTACAAGGTCTCGGCGACGGCCGACTGGTTCAAATCGGTCTTGCTGCCATGGGCAAAACGATGAGCTCAAAGTACAAGCTTTATCATCCCCGCTGGTATCGGCGGCGCATGCCGATCTTCTGGTGGCTGGGGAAGTTCTCGTACACGCGATTCATCAGCCGTGAGCTCACGAGCCTAGCGGTGGCCTATGCCGCTGTTCTGCTGGTGGTTCAGACGTGGGCGCTGAGCCGGGGAGAGGCGGCTTATGCGCGTTTTCTTGACGCGATTCAGTCCACTCCACTCGTGCTTCTGCACACCGTCGTGTTCGTGGTCCTGCTCTTTCACACGATCACCTGGCTGAACCTCGCACCCAAAGCGCTGGTGATCCGTGTGGCGGGTCGGCGTCTGCCGAACTCTCTGGTCGTGGTGGGTCACTACCTGGCCTGGCTCAGCGTCTCGGCGCTGGTGGCCTGGGTGTTGTTGAGAGGCTAGCGATGAGGCGCTCGCGCGAACCGTTTCTGTGGGCGCTGTTCAGCGGCGGCGGGATGCTGGCGGCGCTGTTCTTGCCTGCCATGGTGTTCGTGCTCTGGATCGCCGGGCCGTTGGGTTGGGTCGAGGCCGGTTCGTTCGTCAGCGACGCCGCCCTATTCGGGAACCCGCTCGTGCGACTGTTCTTGTTCGCGCTGATCAGTCTCGCGCTGTTCCATTGGGCGCACCGCTTCCGCTACACGCTCTACGACGGTCTTCAGCTCTACCACCTGAACCAGCTGATCGCCATCGTCACCTACGGGGTGGCGACGGGGCTGACCGCGTTGTCGGCGCTCGCCATTTTTGTTTGGCTCTGATCGCGTCGCCGCCGAGACGCTTAGTTCGTCGCCGCCTTCTCCTTCTCCTTCTCCTCCTCCTCCTCCTCCTCCATCTCCAACGGCAGCTCCACCTGCTCGCCCCAGATGTGACGCGCGAACCAGATCCAGTTGTGCCAGGTCGCGGCCAGCCGCTCTTTCGGTTTGTTGATGCCGTGGCCGAAGCCTTTGTAGACGATCAGCTGACTTTCAAC
>JBFJOD010000195.1:0-4156 GCA_041617795.1 Gemmatimonadota bacterium
AAAAGCGACCGGCAATTCGGGTCCATCTGCTACTTGAATTGAGTAACCTCAACCGTCATCTGGACGAGTGGGGACAGGCCATCGCGGTCGCAGAGGACGCCGTCCAGGTTGCAGAACGGGAGATCGGGGAACCAGGCGAGTCTCTGTTCAGTGCGCTTGCTGTACTCGCGCATCACCTGGGTTACCCTGGTAACGTTATTTACTTCGATAGAAGCAAGGCAGATTCCTTGTACCGGCGCGCCTTTGAGGTAGCGACAGCGGCCGGCCTGAAAGCGCACGAGCAACCTATGCTCGGGCACACACTGAGTTGGGTCTCCGGTTTGACAATGAGTCGGGGAAGGAGGGCGACTGCGCTTGCAGACTCGTTGATCAGCACGCTTCTGGAACTGGACCGACACGGTCTGATCGATGCTGAACGCGCGCAGCGGGTCTACCTTAACGGGGCGAGGACGGCCCGGAACCTCGGCTATTGGCGCCGAGCCGACTCACTCTTTCGTCTGGCAATATCCACCTCTTCGGAGTCCCAGCTATTAGGTTCAGATTCCCGGAATACGGCGGCGAACCTGTACTCCTACGGGCTTTTCTTGAAAGCGCAATTGAGACAATATGACCGAGCGGATGAGTACCTCGACCGTTCTCTTCCAATCATCGAGTCCTTTGGTGCGTATGGGTCGGGAAACGTCATTGCCAATTTGCAGGAGTCGGGAGGAGCCAAGTGGTCGCGGTTTGATCTCGCCGGTGCAGAACGCCGATTCGAGGAAATGCTCGATCGCGCAGAGCACGCCACCAACGACGAACCAAACTGGCAACCTCGTGCGCTATACCGACTAGCGGTTGTCTACGCTCAGCGGCAGAACGATGGCGTGGACAGTCTTTTCGAGCGTTACAAGACAATTGTGCAGGACACCTCACGCTGGCCCGGAAGAAATGGTGCGCAGATGAGACGTTCGGCGCAGCTTGTTCTTACTCAGGCAGAAGCGGAAGTCAAGTACATTCAAGGTGAACTGGTTCCGGCGAAGATGATTTTGCAGAAAGCGCCACGCCTGCCCGGCTTCAACGCCACTCTGCTGTTGTCCAAGCTTCTGGGTCGGCTTGAGGAGTGGCCGGAGGCAGCTACCATGGCGAGATCGGCTCTGGCGCAGGTGATTCTGCACCCTCGATCTACCGCCTACCATGGCAATCTGGTTCGCCGCGCCCGGGGAAACTGCGTGCTTGCCGCGCATGTGTCTTCTCTCGGGAATTTTGTTGAGGCTGATTCACTTCTAGCTGAAGCGCTGGACGACCTCAGCTTTGTCTCCGCTGTGACTCCGTTTGAACTGGACGACCTTGAGTTCTCCCATGGAGTTCTACTGTCCACCATCGGGTCAAACCGGGTCGATGAGTTAGGTAATCTTATCACAGCCTTCGACCCGCGGGAACTCGAACCAAATGGCGATGACCGCCTTGCTCGCCTCTACAGGCGAATGGAAGCGGAGCTTGCCGACTTTGATAGATTCGAGATGATGTTCGCCGCCAACGACTTCATGGAAGCGGCCACCACGTACGGGGAGTTGGAGGATCCGCTGCCTTCATTGGGTTCCTACATCGAGAGTGTCCTGAACACGCGAGGCTATACATTGCTCGGTGAGAACCGACTCGATGAGGCGATCGCTCTCTTTCGGATCAACATGGAGACGTTTCCCGAATCGGCCAACACGTACGATTCGCTGGCAGAGGGCTACCTGGTGAGTGGCGACACGACCGCGGCTGTGCGTTACTATCGGCAGGCGATCGCCGTTGATCCGGGATTTCAGACCGCGCGTAACGCGCTGCGGCAGCTTGGAGCAGAGTCCTGACGAGGCTGCCAACTCTTCCAATCCTGAATGCCACGTCCCCTAAAAGCCCTATAGCCTCAATTCGCATTCGGGATACCCGGACTGTCTGACAGGTACCAAGAGCGGAGTCAGTTAGGAAGGCGATCACCGAGCGTCACGACCTGGTCCACCTGTTCTTGTTCGAACCACGCCAGCGCCTGGCGCAACTCTTTCACCCGGTCGTGGATATCGGTAACGATGCCGAGAAGCATGCTCTCTTACTTCCCCCTGGGAGAATGGCATTGTACAGTGGTACGGTGACGGCGCGGACATGTCAACTGCCGGCGAAACTCACCGACTGAATGTGGTATCCACCATGTGCTCACGATCGCACACAGACGCATACCCGTCGGGTTACGCCCGCCATCGGCGGTAGGGATATTCCCGTAGCATAAGTAGGTGCGTCCGCAGTATTGAAATTCTGAGGCAGTGTCCTCACCCCTCAGGCTGCTCGAGAACCAGGTCCGCGAGCCGACATGACCGGTGAGACCATATCACATTTCAAGGTTCTCGAGAAGCTTGGGGGCGGTGGGATGGGGGTGGTCTACCTAGCTGAGAACCTTAGGCTTGGAAGTAAGGTCGCCCTCAAGTTCTTGCCGCCCCACCTGGCCACGGACGAAGAAGCCAAGCGGCGTTTCGTGCAAGAAGCACGGGCGGCTTCGGCGCTGAACCACGCCAACATCTGCACCGTCCACGACATCGACGAGACGGACGACGGGCAGCTCTTCATTGCGATGGCGCACTACGAGGGCGAGACGCTCAAGGCGAAGCTGGCCTCCGGTCCGCTGCCGACCGAGGAGGCGGCCGACATCGTGCGCCAGGTGGCGGAAGGTCTGGCGGCCGCCCACGAGCAGGGCATCATCCACCGCGACGTCAAGCCGGCGAACATCTTTATCACTAAGCGCGGTCGCGCAATAATCCTCGACTTCGGATTGGCGAAGCTGAGCGGCTCGCTTGACCTGACGAAGTCAGGCTCGACCCTCGGCACGGCGCACTACATGTCGCCTGAGCAGGTTCGAAGCGAAGGGGTCGACCACCGCACGGACATCTGGAGCCTCGGGGTGGTGCTCTACGAGATGCTGTCAGGAAGGCGGCCGTTCGAGGGCGACTACGAGCAGGCGATCAGCTACGCGATCCTGAACGAGGAGCCGGAGCGGCTGCCGGATCAGACCGCGTTTGTTGAGGGGATCGTTCAGAGCTGCCTGAAGAAGAAACCAGGGGAGCGAACAGAAGATGCGGCGACGCTTGCCGGCCGCTTGCGGACGATTGCCGCAACCAGCACCGAGAGCGTGACGGTCGCATCCCCGCGCACCAAGACCCCGTGGATTGTTGCCGCAGTAATGGCGTTGGTCGCTGTGGTTGTGGCCCTCCTTCTCGTGCCTCGACTTACGTCTGAGGGCGGAGCAGAAGAGCCGACGGTCCTTGAGGGTCTGGTGGTGATGCCGTTCACGGTGCGCGGCGACGAGTCGCTCGAGTACCTGAGCGAGGGGATGGTGGATCTGTTGAGCCTGGCGCTGGACGGTGTTGGAGGACGACGAGCGGTGGACGCGCGGCTTATCTTCGGAGAGATTAACCGGAGCGGAACGGACATCAATGACCTGGTCGCCGTGCGCTCACTCGTTGAGAAGCTGGGTGCCCGCGACTTTATCATGGGCACGGTGATGCGCCTCGGTCCGCACATCCGCTTTTCTGCAACAGAGTATGACGCCAACGGCAACGCAGTTGTACAGGTTGACGACGAGGTGGAAGAAGGAAGCGACGATCCAGTTCCCGCAATAGATCGTCTAGCGCAGAAGCTGTTAGCTTCGGTTGTGAGCGAACAGGACGAGGGCCGGCTGAGCGTTGCGGCTATGACCACGTCGTCCCTGCCTGCATTGAAGGCTTACCTTGAAGGCGAGCACGCAATGCGTGACGGCAGGTACGTCGATGCCCGAACGGCCTTTGAGCAGTCAGTCGATCTCGACTCCACCTTTGCTCTCGCTTGGTATCGCCTGGGCGCTGCGTGGGGTTGGACCGTCAGCCTTGACCTGGGAAGATCCAACGTGTTGAAAGCCGCCGCGCTGGCAGACGCCTTGCCTGACCGCTTTCAAAAGCTCCTGTCGGCGGAGACTGCGATGTTCCGAGGACACGGACCGGAGGCGGAACGGTTGTACCGCTCGCTGACGCGGGAGTACCCTGCTGACGCCTTCGCCTGGGCCCAACTTGGAGAGTACTACCACCACCACGGTCCCACCTTTGGGGTATCGCGGTTTCTTGCGAAGGAACCATTTGAGCGCGCTTTCGAGCTGGAGCCCGAAAACACG
>JBFJOD010000196.1:0-4051 GCA_041617795.1 Gemmatimonadota bacterium
ACCCTGAGGTCGCGCCAGAACGCACGCTCTTTGATCCCCTCCAGCTCGACTTCTGTCCGGTTCGGGTAGCCGATGCGGCTTCGTCCCTGAACCTGCCAGACGCCGGTGATCCCGGGTCTCACGGAGAGAAAGAGGTCAGCCCGATCACCGTACCAGTGCAGTTCCTCATCGACGATCGGCCGGGGACCCACAAGCGACATCGATCCTGCAATGACGTTGAAGAGTTGTGGCAGTTCGTCGAGGCTGCTCCTCCGGAGAAAGTGGCCCACCCTCGTGATCCTCGGGTCCTCTTCCAAGGGGACTTTATAGTCATTTTCGACGTAGCGACGCTTGAGAATCGGGTTCGCCAGCAATTCTTCTTGCGCCCCAGCGCGCATCGTTCGGAACTTCATGCAGCGGAACGCCTTGCCCGACTTGCCCAGCCGGACGTGGCCAAACAAAACGGACCCTCTTGATTCCAGGCGGATCGCTATAGCTATGGCCGCCATTACCGGGCTCGTCAAGATGACGGCCGTTGTGGCCACCAGGAGATCCAGCGCCCGCTTTCCGATGACATAGCCCAGCGAATCGCGCGACGATTCGCCTGCAACGACGTTCTCTGGCCGAGGTGTCTGTCTCGCAATTGCCCGCCGCTGTGCTGTCGCTGTTCTTTCAGACACCTTATGCGCTACACCCAGACTCATCCGCTACTCCGTCTTGGAAAAGAGATTTTCGTGCATTGGGGAGCGGCTCGGCGGGGAGCTCCTTGCACCGATTTTAATGAGTGTCCCGGGTTTAGCAGAGAAATACGCTCTCTGCGAGCGGGGGAGTGCGCAGAAACCTGCGCAACGGGCCCCCATGATACCTCAATTGCCTTGGGGTGTCAAGACTTAGGGGGTTCGGTAGGAATTGTTACGATTAGGCGGTTTTCGGCCCGGATCAGCCGCCCCAGAGGAAGGGAATCGTCAGCAAGATCGTGGCAATGACCACCAGGCTCAGCGGACCGCCAAGTCGGGCGTAATCGCCGAACCGGTAGCCCCCGGGACCGTAGACCATGAGGTTGGTTTGATAGGCGATGGGGGTGACAAACGAAGCTGAAGCGGCCACGGCCACGGCGATGGCGACAGCCCGCTGGTCGAGATTCAGCCCGGCGGCCGCGGACATCGCGATCGGGAAGACCAGGACGGCAGCCGCGTTGTTGGTGATGAACGCGGTCAGCACGATGGTGGCCAGGACGACGCCGGCCAGAACCCCGATCGGTCCCAAGAACCCGAGCGCATGAATGGTGTCACCGGCCAGCCGGTCGGCGAGCCCGGTGGAGACCATGGCGGCCCCCAGCCCAAACGCTGCGGCAATCAGCAGGATCACGTCCAGATCGACGGCGCGCCGAGCCTGACCCGGCGTCAGGACACCGAGCAGCACCAGGGCGACGGCACCGACGAGAGACAGATGGAGGATGGGCAACAGGCCGAGTCCGGCGCCCACGACAATGCTGAGGGTGATGAATCCCACCACCCAAGCGTTTCGCGTTGTGCGTGGCGGCGCGCCACCCAGCCGCGAGACCAGAAGAAAATCGGTACGATCGCGCCAGCGATCGTAGAAGCCTGGGTCGGATAGCAAGAGCAGTGTATCGCCGACGCGCAAGCGAACGTCGCCTAGTTTCGCCTGGACCCGCTGGCCGGCCCGGTGAACAGCCACGACCGCCGCCTGATAGCGGCCGCGGAACTCAACTTCGCGGAGGGTCTTTCCAATGAGTGGTGAGACGCCGCCCAGAACGGCCTCATAGTAGATGTGCCGAGTGAGGTCGAGGGCGCCGACTTGTGGGTCGGCGGCGAAGCGCAGTCCGCGCATGTTCTGTAAGTCCACCACCAAGTCCGCCTTGCCGACGAACGTCAGCAGATCGTCTCCTCGCAGAAGCGTCGTCGGTGGCACCGGTGCGATCGACTGTCCCTGTCGCTCGATCTCGATCAGGTACACGCCCTGCAGATGTCGCAAACCGCCCGCCTCGACGTCTCTCCCATCCAGGAGCCCGCCGGGCTCGACGATCATGTTGACGACAAACTCGCGGACATCCTCCTCCAGCTCTTTGCGGGCCGGTCGCCGGTTGGGTAGGAGGATCGGGGCGAGCACGATCAGCGCCAGGCAGCCAACGATGGCGACCGGCAGGCCGAGACTGGAGATCTCGAACATGCCTAGCGGTTGCTGACCGTAGGTTTCCAGGAGACCCGAGACGACGAGGTTGGTCGATGTTCCGATGACCGTGACCATTCCACCCATTATGGCGGCGAAGGAAAGCGGCATGAGGTAGCGGGACGGCGACTGCTTCTGGCGGTCGGCCCAGTCGCTTACCTGCGGCACCAGCATGGCCACGATGGGGGTGTTGTTGAGGAACGCCGAGGCCGCCGCGGTGGGTAGCGTGAGGCGAAGGAGCGATCTGCGCCCAGATCCGGCGCCGAGGGTGGCCCTGACCACCGGTTGCAGCGCGCCCGTGCGCTCCACAGCGCGGGCGAGGACGTAGAGCGCTGCGACGGTTATGGGTGCTGGATTGCTGAAGCCCGAGAACGCTTGCTCTGGTGTGAGGACGCCAGCGACCAGCAAAACGATGACCGCGCCCAGCACCGTGGCGGATGGCGGCAACACCTCGCGGGCCAACGCAACGACCGTGACCAGCAAGACGGCAAGCGTGAACCATGCCTCCCAGCTCATCTCAGATCGACCGCCTCATTGATGAATGGCGCGCCGTTCAGGTGTTATTGATCTGCGCTCCGACGTAGCCTTCCTTCTCGAGATAAAGGATGATCCGCTGTGCCGCTTCTTCCGGCGTCAGATCGCTCGTGTCGATGGTCACGTCGGCATCTCCGGGCGCTTCGTAGGGATCGGAGATCCCCGTGAATTCTTTGATGATCCCAGCCCGGGCCTTGGCGTACAATCCTTTACGATCGCGCTCCTCACAGACCTCCAACGGTGTGGCCACATGTACGAGGAGAAAGCCGCCCGCTGGTTGGATCATCTCGCGCACTTCCTTCCTGACAGCGTCGTAGGGTGCGATCGGGGCACAAATCGCGATACCGCCGTGCTTGGTGATCTCGGAGGCGACGAAACCGATACGGCGGATGTTGATGTCGCGGTGTTCCTTCGAGAACCCGAGCTCGGACGATAGATTCTTTCGCACAAGGTCACCGTCCAAAAGCGTCACCGGGCGGCCACCCATCTCGAGGAACTTCACCAGCACCACGTTCGCGATTGTAGATTTTCCGGAACCGGACAGCCCCGTGAAGAAGACCGTGAAGCCCTGGCGGTGGCGTGGCGGGTGCGTCCTGCGCAGTTCCCGCGCCACCTCCGCGAACGTGAACCACTCCGGCACCTCGCGGCCGTCGGCGAGCCGCTCGCGCAGCTCGGTGCCCGAGATGCTCAGCGTACGGGTATCAGCGGGGACTTCGTCCACCGGCAAGTAACGGTGCTGGTCCTCGACGTAGACCATCATCTTGAAGGGGACCATTTCGACACCCAGTTCGCCCTGATGTTGCTTCAGTAGCTCTTGGGCGTCGTACGGTCCATAGAAAGACTTACCGCTCGAGTCGGACCCGGGTCCCGCGTGATCGCGACCAACGATTAAATGGCTACACCCGTGGTTCTTGCGAATGATCGCGTGCAGAACGGCTTCGCGTGGTCCGCCCATGCGCATCGCCAGGTTTAGCAAGGCCAGCTTAGCCGTGTGATGAGGGTAGCGGGGCAACAGCGCCTCGTAGCAGCGAACACGGGTGTAATGGTCGACGTCGCCCGGCTTGGTCAGGCCGACGACGGGATGGATCAGCAGATTCGCTTCGACTTCCTTCGAGGCTCGTAACGTCAGCTCTTGATGGGCACGGTGCATCGGGTTCCGCGTCTGAAATGCGACGATGCGCCGCCAGCCGAGACGGGCGAATTCGCTTCGCAGCTCCGCCGGTGTCAGCCGTAAGGTTCTGAAATCATAGTGGACCGGCAGCTGCAATCCTTCCACTCTGCCGCCGACGTAATACTCGTTGGTTTCCTCTAACAGGTAGGCGACGCCAGGGTGCTCCGGGTTTGACGT
>JBFJOD010000197.1:0-4039 GCA_041617795.1 Gemmatimonadota bacterium
GGGTCGTAGCCATTCACCTTGTACATCACGGTGATCGCGGCCAGCATACTGTCCGGCATGAAGTTCTCCTTCACGATCATCGCTCCCGCGGGCATCGATCCGGACTTGTTCGTCACCGCGGCGTGCGCCGCTCCGTTCGCATATGTGGTCAGAAGGGCGCCGTGCGGGTCTCGGCCCGTGTAAAGTTGACCTTTGCCCGGCCACAGCTGCCAGTTGGCGCGGTAGTCGACGCTTCGCAGGTAAGACCAAACGGCTGTCGCGGTGGTATCCGGCAGCTGCATTTGCATCGGCGTCGCGGCCGGCGTCTCCTCCATCGCCTCGCCCGCCTGCTCCTCGCCTCTCGCACACCCCAGCGCGAGCAGCAAACCAAAGCAGAGCAACATTTCGGGTAGACGTCTGCGCATGCTTCCTCCCTGTCTGGCGTGAGTGCGTGAGGCGCCGGTTCTGGAATTGGACAGCCAGCGCCTCATGTCAACTCCAATGTCGGTGGTACACTAACCCTACGGATCACGCGAATCTGAGTCAACTCCCCAAAACGAAAGCGCCCCCCGCATTTCGCTGCGGGGAGCGCCAACGGGGTCGCCCTTCGACTGTGCGGTCCGGCTCAGAAGCCAGGCGAGAACCCGAACTGCCAGATCCAATCTTTATTGGGCCGATCGTTCGGGTGCACGTAGTCGATCTCCAGCAGAGCGACGCCGAACAGGTTGATTCGGGTCGCCACGCCGTAACTCGTCACCGGGTTCCACGGGTCTCGATTCCCCCCGATCTGCAGCGCCGCGCCCTCGCTCCACCAAGCCACACCGGCGTCGAAGAAGAAGGCGAGCGTGATCGGCGGCAGGCCTGCAGGTCGACCCAGCCCGAATACCTGTGGGATCGGCGCACGCAACTCGAAGTTGCCGATCATCATGCGGCTGCCAAAGAGCTGATCGAACACAGGGCAGCTGCTGAACTGTTGACCGACGAACGAATCGCCGCCGACTCCGTCGACGCACTCATCGAAGTCGAACGAGCCCGAGTCGTATCCCCGAATGATCTGTTGGTAGCCGATATAAAGCGGTGTGAACGTCGGCACCAGCTGGCCGTTGAACAGCCGGCCCGCCTCGCCGCCGTTGCCCCAGCGACCGAAATGCAATACGCGGCTGGCTAGCGTGTATTGGCCCACGGGCCGGATGTAGCGGCGGTAGTCGACCAGCGCGCCCAGATAGTTCAGCGACCCGAAAACCGGAGTCGCCTCAAGGCGATAGCGCTGCCCGAGGATCGGCCCTGTATACCCGAAGATCGTGTTGTCGTACACCAGCGCCGTTGACACCGAACCCAGATTCAGCGCGTCGGGCTCGCAAAACGTCTGCAGAAGCGGGTCAGCCGGGTTCTCCGAGCACTTCGGGAAGTCGAGCTGGTCTTGACCGATGGGCGTGCCATTGAGGGCGAAGGTTCGAACCTCCAGCTCGTTGTCGAACGTGACGTTCTGGTAGCGAGCGCTGAACTCGATCCGCTGGGCGCGGCTGATCGGGTAGGCCAGCTGGCCGCTGATCTCACGGTTGATCTGCCGCAGTCGGAGCTCCTGCTGCACGAAGTTGCCGGTGATCGGATCCTGAGCGAGGAAAAAGCCGCGCGTCACGATAGGGATCTGGCCCCCGAGCGCGCCCCAATTCCAGCGTGACTGCCGGTTGCTGTAGCCGACCACGGCGGCGATGTCCTGGAAGCTGCCATTGACTTGAAGAAGCGTGGCCAGCGTGTGCTCGCCCAGGATGTCGCTCCAGAACAGCGCCGTTCCACCGCCGACGTAGGTACCGAACTGATCGGCCCCAGCCACGACCTGGGGCGGCGCGATGTAGTCGAGCGACAGCCCGGCCCTGTACTTCCGCGACTCGAATTCATCGATGCTCACGGGCAGACCCAGCTCGGCGTTCTCCACCAGCGCCATCACGTCACCCACCGGACGGTCCGCGGGCGGCAGCACCGCCGGGCTCACGTCGGAGAGTGGGGGGAGCACCGGTCCGCCGACCAGCGTCGAGTCGGAGTCGATCGCGTAGATCGTGTAGCGGTCGCCCTCGTAGGCGCTGAACATGAGCGGCTTGCCGCTCGCCGCCAGCGACATGGCAGGGCTCGCCGCGGTGATACCGCTCACACCTGAGGTGAGGTTGGTGACCTGGTAGAAATCGCCCTCCGGCACCGTCACCCGGTAGATGTTGCTGATCCCGTTGGCGTCAGACAGGAAGTAGAGGCTCGACCCGTCAGGGGACCACTGAGGGTTGATGTTCTTCGCCTCGGGGAAGCTGGGAACCGGCTCGATGCTTCGGGTCTCGACATCGATGATGGCGAGCCGATAGCTGCCCCAATTGAGCGTGCGCAGGTCCGTGGAAAAACGGTCGCTCACGAAGGCGATCCGCTTTCCGTCCGGAGACCAGGCCGGCTGCAGGTCCGCGTAGGGGTCGTTCGTCAGCCGCCTCCGCTCGCCCGTCTCCACATCGAGCACGAAGAGGTCCATCAAGCCGCCCACGGCCGCGACATAGGCAATGTGGCGGCCGTCGGGAGACCAATCCGGGTTGAAGATCTCGCCGGCCTCCGGGACCTTGAACTCCTTGATCGCCTTCGAGCGCTGGGCGTCGATGATCGTGATGATCGGTCTTCCCTTGCTGATTCCAGCGAAGACAAACCGTTCACCGTCTGGGTGCCAGTCACCCGAGGAGTTGATGAACTGCAGGCTCTCGTAGTGTGGATCGAGCGCAGTCTTGAGTATCTTCTTCTCGATTTTCCCCGTCGCCACATCCGCCCTGTACATCTCGATCGAGTAGCGGCTCTTCTCCGTGAGAAAGACCACCTTACTCCCGTCGGGGCTCACGGATGGCGCGATGTTGAGGTTGCCGCTTCCCGTCTCCGGACTAATAGCCACGCGCCCGTAAGCGTCGGGCCCCTGGGTCTTGGCCAGGACTTCGTCGTAGGCCGAGTGAATCGACTCCTGCCAGTCCGCCATCAGCTGATCGGGTGAGATCTCCAGAACGCTGGCGATGGCCTGTGCGACGTTCGCGTTCGTCGCTGCCGTCTTGAGGATCTCGCCAACGGCCGGATCACCCCAGCGCCCTCCGATATACGCCCAGAGGGCATGACCGTATCGGTACGGGTTGTACTTGGGGTTCGCGATCTGGCGAAAGGTCGGAAGCTCATCGCGGCGGGCCGCGTCGTGCATCCACATGGCCGTCAGCGGGTACACCGGACCCAGCGACAGGTATTCGGCCATACCCTCGATGAACCAGAGTGGCATGGCCAGCGCCGTCGGGAAGCCGCCTCCCAGCGAGCTGCGGGTTTGCGACGTGATATCGAACTGGTATGCGTGTACCAGCTCGTGACCCAAGACGTGATCGGTCTCGGCCAGCGAGCCGGCCATCGGCAGCACGATCCGGCGCTTGAACGCCTCGGTCACGCCGCCCGTCGCTTCATCGATCTGCCCGGACAGCGCCGTAGTCTGCTCGAAGTCGGGGTGATCAGCGTAGAGTATGATCGTCTGCCGCCCGCTCAACTCGTGGTTGAAGACCCGGGATAGCCGCGCGTACCACCGCTCCGCCATACGCGCCGTCTGCTCGACAGCCTCGCGCGCCGCGGGATAGTAATGGATGTCAAAATGCTCGGTCTTGAGCACCTGGAAGTCGAAATCCTCGTATTGAACCTTGTTCCTACCGAAATACTGAGCTTCGACCGTCCCGGCCCAAAGGCTGACACCCAACCCCACCGAGACAATTGCAGTTATTGCTTGACGACGAACGCTTTTCAGTCGCATCTCTTCCTCCAAAACCACGAGCCATCAGACCGCCCGGTCTCGTCAGACCACGGCCCAGCCACCCCCATCCCCTCCCGGCCTCACTAGCTGAGAGCCAGCCCCCGTGTTGCTGGCCGATCTTCAACTCAACAGGTCAAAATAGACCCTGAGCTTCACCCGCGCGAGGCACCGGATCAGATCCGGGGTGACAATCACACGCCAGGACGCAGAATGTCCCACCCCGAGCTTTAACGCTTGTCTTACCTATCTTAGAACGCCGATAAC
>JBFJOD010000198.1:0-3881 GCA_041617795.1 Gemmatimonadota bacterium
ACCACTGGCGGCCGATCACCTCCACCACCAGCGCATCCGGGCCCGGCGCGGCCTGCGTGCGAAAGATCGTTTGCACGGTAGGTATGGAGATGAAGACCACGATCACCGCAGCGCCCAGCGTCCAGCCGATCTCGAGCCCCAGGTGACCCCGAGTCTTCGTCGGCTGCGGACCGCCCGGCCGCGATCGAAAGCGAATCAGCGTATAACCGAGGACGCCCCAGACGAGGACCAAGATGATGAGGGTCCAGATGGTGACCAGCCGGTACAGATTCTGAATGGCCGACCCGAAGTCGCCGGTCACCGGGTCGATGGTGCTTTGAGGATAGTCGCCCCCGCAGCCGGCCAGGACGACCGGGAGAGCGAAGAGCGTAATCAGGTTAAGCAGGCGTCGGCCCAGCCGGGCCGATAAGTGACCAACCCTGCGCACGTCTTATCCTCAATGGGGGTGTAATCGAAGCCTCAGCCTCGGCGCCAACGATACACATTATTAGTCGATTTGCAACCGCCGCCGTTGCGGAAGTGGGTGGTTCACGCAGCCCTCGTCAGCGCCCCCGAGGTTCCAGGGCTGCCATTCGAGCGGCCGGTGAAAAGCAAGCGGCCGCAGGCTTCTTACATCTGCCCGCGGCCGCGAAGCTGGACTGCACCGCTCCTGCGCCTTACTCAGCCGGCGGCGTTCACCTCCCGGCCTGCGTCCATGCTCGCCAGCCCGATCGCCAAGCGCGACCGCATCGAGCGGCGCCCTTCAGTGCAACGTCACACCCAGTCCGAAGCGCATCAGCGATAGGCTGACGCCGTCGGCCTGGCGGTCGCCGTTGAGCTGCAGATTACCCCTCGGCAGCGTGATGATCGCGCCGATATACGGCTCGATCGATGCGCGCCGGCCGATGCCAATCTCGAAACCGGCACCGACCAGCGGTCCGAAACCGCTCGAGGTCAGAGCGTCTTCTCCGTCATCGATACGATAGGCGACATAGCCCAGACCGCCCTTCAGATGAAAAGAACCGTCCGGGCTCGGATACCAGTTCAGAATCGCGCTCAGCGAGCCCAGATACTCATCGATATTCTCTTCGCCGCGGGTCCACCCGCTCAGCTCCGCGCCGAAACTAACGCTCCGCGAAATCGTGCCGCCGATCGTGCCCGTCGCCGAGAACGCCGTCTTCCGATTAGCCTCACAGATATCACATCGGACATGGACCCAGCCGTATCCGACCCCGACACCCCACCAAAAACCCTCCCGCGCACGGGGGGCCTGGGCCGACAGCGGCTGCACCGTCGCGGCCAACGCAAGAACAGACAGAACGATCAGCTTTCGCACCGTAACCTCAAGATGGTTGGGGGTTTGACGGTGGAACGTGCGACAGGGTGGCGACTTCCGTGCCAACACCACCGGCTCGCCAACTCCTTGCCCGAACGGCGACTAGGGAGTGGCGCGAACCGGCGGTTGGTCAATTTGTAGCCGGAATTGTTCACTATTTTCAGCCTCCAGGCTCGGCACCGCCGCTATCGTCGCACCGGCCCCACACCCCACCTTAGCCCTCGAACGGGTACCCCTCCCCCGTCTCGCAGTACTGTTTAAGACTCCCGAGGTAGTATCCCCAATTGAAATTAAAGCGGCCGAACTCTTCGTCGCTGATCGCACCGGCGTAGTCCTGCGTGAACATCAACATCGTCCGATCACCACGATCGTCGAGCTCGAAACTGAACGTGTTATCCTTCCACAGTGGTTCTCCGCCCACACCCTTCCACTCGACTCGCGTCGGTTCTTCCAGACGCGTGATTTGCATGTCGGCGCTGAACTCCTGAGCGAAGCGAAACTCGATCTTGCCGCCGACACGGATGTCTGCATTGACATCCGTCGTCCACCAGTTCGAG
The DNA here is from genome assembly GCA_041617795.1 of Gemmatimonadota bacterium. Lineage (GTDB taxonomy): Bacteria > Gemmatimonadota > Gemmatimonadetes > Palauibacterales > KS3-K002 > JBFJOD01. The sequence goes on from JBFJOD010000198.1 coordinate 1,873, forward strand.
AGCCCTTCTTCGGTCGCCACGGCTCGATACACCTTGTTCCGCTTCGTATTGATGTTTACCGAATGAATGATCTTGCGCATTCTCCGATCTTCTGTTTGTTGATGGAATCGAACTCAAGCCATATGGCGCACTCGTGCTCGGCTGCCAAATTCGGGACAGCCGCGGCCGTCAGCGCAGCTGCGAGTCCAGCTTTTCGATGATGCTGCTCCAGCCGGCCTCGTGATCCTCTACCGCCCTCTCGTCCAGAAGCCCCTCGTGAACCAGCACCAGCTCGGTCTGGGCGCCCCGCGCCTGCAGCGTCACGGTCACCAGTGTCGACCGGTCTCCGGTCGCCGGCGAACTCCAGGTAAAGACCAGGCGCTCAGGTCGCCGGATCTCCCGGTATCTTCCGGTGTGGACGTACTCTCGCTCGCCATCGCTCATCACGATTCTAAAGCTTCCGCCGACCTGAAAATCGACCTCGGCGCTGGGAACCGTCGTCGCCCCCGGACACAGCCAGAACTTCAGCGACCCGGCATCCGCCCAAGCATCGAAGACCTCCTCCGCCGTCGCTGGGAGCAGTCGACGAACGCGGACCGACTTCCCTCGCCCTTCCAGCTTATCGCTCACCACTTCCTCCCTGTTCCGCACGTCGCTGAATGAGAAGCTCCTCCAGGCGATCGAGACGCTCTTCCCAGAACGCCCTGTAGGGCTCGAGCCATTCCGCCGCCGCGCGAAGCTTCTCGGCTTTCAGAGACAACCGATGCTCACGGCCCCGGATCTCCCGCTCGACCAGGCCCGCGGCCTCGAGCACGCGGATGTGCTTCGAGACCGCGTTCAGCGACATCGTGAACGGGCGCGCCAGATCGGTCACCCGAGAGCTTTCTTCTTTGAGACGATCGAGAATCGCCCGCCGGGTCGGATCGGCGAGCGCCGCATAGGTCGCATCGAGCGCGTGTGGTTCGAACCGCATGGCCCGGAACCCTCCCTCAAATATTCAACCTTACAGTTGAATAATAGGATGGCGCTGGCCGGCACGAAGGTCAAGAGCCTGGGCTGGAAACGAGGTGCTGCGGAGTTAGCGGCGGTGAGGGGGATTTCTACGGAGCCCTTCGATCAGGGGGTTCTCACCTGCAGCCTCAGCTGAATCGGGGCCCTCCACCAGGCGGCGTCATCCAGATCGCCGTTGAGTCGGGTCCGCGCCGCCAAGGTCTCATCGCTGACCTCGCCGAGATCGAAGTAGCCCTGGCAACGCAGGATGAGATCGAGGCCGGGCGCGACCCGGTAGCTGAGCGCCAGCCCGGCGTTCACTGCCACCTGCGTCTCGGAATCGGCCAGCGGTGTGGCGATGAGCACCGGCGCCGGATTCCAGCGGAACGTCGTGGCTCCCAGCCCCATCGATGCCGACAGCTTCCAGCGTGTCGAGTGGGGAGTCGGCAGGTCGAATTCGTAGGTCGCCAGGCGGTGCGAAACCCGAACCAGCGGCCCGAGCATCTCGCGGTAGCTGCGAACCGAACCGTGGCCGTCGAGAGCGGCGAACAGATCGGCGACGCTCAGGGAGGCCTGCGACCCACTCGTCACGATCTGGGCGCGAGCCGAGTTTGCCTGAATCACTTCGCCGTTCGAGAAGCCGGGCTGCGGAACCGGCCGCTGAGCCCGGCAGGGCGCCGGTATCAGCCCCAGCAGCAACGCCACGACGCAGACGATTCGGCCCAATCCGAATGGATCCGGCCTCGACGGCTGCCGGCGAACGTGACGAGTCTGCGAGATTCCTTGCAAAAAGCGGCTCCGAATACAGTAAGTCAGGTTGGGGTCCTCGCTGGAACGCCGACCCGATACGGCTGGCCAGCCTTGAGATCCACCTCCTTCCCCGCGATTCGTCCGCGGGGAGCGCCTACCTCAAGTGCAACGCTCGTACCTGGAGCCACTGAGCGGCGGGTTTTGCAACACCAGCGATTCCATCACGGCTGGAAGACGGCACGCGAGGCGGCGAACACTTTGTCCAGATCGAGGCTGAAACCGAAGTTCCC
>JBFJOD010000199.1:0-3877 GCA_041617795.1 Gemmatimonadota bacterium
CGCTCCAAGGCCGATCAGCCTGTTTTCAGCCTTACCCGACACCCACTAAGTTAGATGCACGCTAGCAGCGAATCGGTTGCATGGACGTTCAGTTTGGCGGGCGGCGCCCAGCCAGCCGGCTGCCAGCAGACGTGATGCCGGAGGCGTCGACCATGGCACTCAACCCGCTGCCAATACCGTCCCACTTCGATCCCAAACGCGCGGGTGAAGTCTGGCGGGTTCCCTATGCCGAGCGAGCCAAAGCAGCGGCTGACTGGTCAGCCTCCCACAACATTCGGCCCGCAAGCGACGACTCATTCACCATCTGCACCGTACTCGTAGACTGCCAGAACACTTTCTGCATTCCCGGATTCGAGCTCTTCGTGGCCGGCCGTTCGGGACGCGGCGCTGTCGAAGACAACATGCGGCTCTGCCAGTTCATCTACCGCAACCTGGGTGTCATCACTCAAATAACACCCACCCTCGATACTCACACGGCCATGCAGATCTTCCACCCAGTCTTCTGGATCGATGCCGCCGGAGAGCACCCGGCTGGAGGCCAGACGATCATCACGGTCGCTGAAGTGGAGAAAGGGGTCTGGCGTGTGAACCCCGCCGTCGCGGCCAGCCTGATCGACGGCGACTTAGATCATCTGACGCGGCATGCGCTGCACTACGTACGACGGCTGACGGAGAGCGGGAAGTACCCTCTCCTGGTGTGGCCTTATCACGCGATGCTCGGCGGAATCGGACATGCTCTGGTCTCTGCAGTTGAAGAGGCGATCTTCTTTCACACGCTCGCCCGCCACAGCCAACCTCGCTTCGAGGTCAAGGGGGATAACCCGCTGACCGAACACTACTCGGCGCTTCACCCGGAAGTCATGGAAGGGCCAACCGGTGAGCCGATCGCCGACACGAACTGGTTGTTGATCGAGAGGCTGCTCGAGTTCGACGCGCTGATCATCGCCGGGCAGGCCAAGAGCCACTGTGTGGCCTGGACCATCCACGACCTGCTCAGCGAGATTCAAAGGAGGGATGCCTCGCTCGTCGAGAAGGTCTACCTACTGGAAGACTGCACGTCACCCGTCGTTGTTCCCGGAGTCGTTGACTTCAGCGATCAAGCGCAGCAGGCTTTCCAAGGCTTCTCAGAGGCGGGGATGCACGTCGTCCGTTCGACCGATCCAATCGACAGCTGGCCGGGGCCGATCACTCGACTACGACAGGAATCGGGTCGTTGAGGTACGCTTCATTCAGTGACGGCTTGCAGCGGTAGCCCAAGCGGCGCACGCCTGCCGATCGAGCTTCAGCTAAAATCGCGCCAGCGCGCGGCGGCTTGCGGCGTTGCTCTGGGATACAGTCAGTCGCTGGCGCGCGCTTTTCGATACTCGCGCTCTAAGTCAGCCACCAGCTTGCCGCGTCGCTCGTACAGGCGCTTGAGGTTCCGCGGCGTCCGCCTGGCAAGAGCGTACGCCGTGATCAGCGGAAGAGCGATAGTCACATCGAGATAGCACACCACGGTGTTCGGCAGCGCGTCGGGATCGACCTTCCCCCAGCTGACCGCCTCCGACGGCGTCGCGCCTGACAGTCCGCCGCTGTCGGGACGCGCATCGGTCACCTGTATGAAGTAATCGTGACCGACTTCCTCGATTCCCAAGACCTCCTGGATCTGTGGCTCCGTCTGGAGGAGGAAGTTCTTCGGGCTGCCACCCCCCATGATGACCACGGCACTCTTTCCACTCGAGCGTTTCGCCCCCAAAACGATCGCTGCCGTTTCGTTCACATCGATCGATGGATCGATCCGCAGCTCGCTTCCCGCCAGGGCCCGCTCCGCCACGTTCATCCCGATGCTCGAATCGCCCGGCGAGGAGGTGTAGATCGGCACAGCGGCCTCATAGCAGGCGGCCAACAGCGACTTGCGCCGCAGACCCAGCGCCTTCTCGCGCTCCTTCACATAGCGTCCGCAGAGGTAGTGGAATTCCGCCGTTCCCATCACATGCTGGAAGTCGGCGGCATCCATGATCTGGCGAAAGAAGGCATCCGTCGACAGCAGTACATCATAATCGAAGAAGATGTCGTAGATCCGTACGACTCCCTCCTCGCGCAGCTCGACATCGCTGACATCGGGGTGACCGCGCCGCATCTCGAGACCGATCCCGAAGTGCGTGTCATGGTACAGCACGGCCCCGGTCGACACGATCCAGTCCACGAAGCCCGCTTCGACGAGAGGGATCAGCGTGGACATCCCCAGGCCGGCCGGCGTGAGTGCCCCGCTCAAGCTGAGTCCGACGGTCACCTCCGGCTCCAACACCTTCTCCACCAGCAGCCGGCAGGCCTCCCGCACCCGGCCCGCGTTGTAGGCCAGGAATGCCCCATCGATCAGCTCGGCAACGCTCTCGGCTCCGCTGATCGGAGCCGGGTCGATCGGCGAGCCGCTGAGATAGTGACTGCGATTCCGCTGCGAATCGTTTGACATCGTCGCCCACCGTTTTGAAGGTGCTGATTTGATCGGGCAAGCTAGCCGAAATGGCGTGGCAGCGGCAAGCCAACTGGAATGGAAAACCGGGCGCGATAACAGACTAGGGCCCGACTATTTCGCAATGGCCGTCCGGTCGGCGTCGTCGTCCTCGTGGGCGCCGTTACGCGCTTGATAGGCATCGATAATGATCTGAGCCGCCTGATCCGGCGTGTTCGCTGTGCTGATGATCGCAAGATCCTCTGGCGAGATTTTCCCGCCTCCGATCATCGTCTTCCTTAGCCAGCGAATCAGGTCCGTATGGTAGTCCGTGTTATAGATGACCAGAGGAAAATTGTGGACTTTCCCGGTCTGGATGAGGGTCAGGGCTTCGAACAACTCGTCCATGGTTCCGTAGCCGCCCGGAAAGATAACGAAGCCCTCAGAGTAGCGAACGAACATCGTCTTACGCACGAAGAAATAGCGGAAGGTGAGCGCCAAGTCGACATAACGGTTGACGTCCTGCTCGAAAGGCAGCTCGATATTCAGACCGACCGACAAACCATCACCCGCCTGAGCCCCTTTGTTCGCTGCCTCCATGATTCCGGGTCCGGCACCCGTCATGATCGCAAAGCCCGCCTCCGCAAGTATCCGACAAGTCTGACTCGCGGCGCGGTAGTCCGGATCGTTCCGCGGGGTTCGCGCCGATCCGAAGATCGACACGGCAGGCCCGATCCGGGCCAGTGCATCGAACCCGTCCACGAACTCACCCATGATCCGAAACACGCGCCAAGGGTCCTTAAGCGTCGAGTCAGGCAAGCGGGCGAAGTCCTCCGCCAACCGCGTGATCTGAGGACGCTTCCGGACCTCCGGCAGCTCGGGCTCGGTGAGCCGCCGGCTAAACAGCCGTTCGTCTTCCGTGTACGGCCCATCACTGCGCCGGTCGACGTGGCTGACCTGAGCGCCCGGCTTCCGGCGGCGTTTGGGTCCCCTTCCCTTTCTACGCTTTTCCATCCTTCAACAACTCCGTCCAGCCGAGATTGCGCGGCCCCTGCCACGCGACGCGTGGATTGGGATCATAGGCCCAGGTGCCCAAAAAGTTTCCGCTCCTGGGGTCCTGCTGCGTCCTAGACTAGCTGCGGGATTCGTGCCAGAAGGGGCCAGCTGACGGATCTGCGCGCGACCCAGAAAAGTAAGACAAAGCACATACCTCTGGCGTCGCAGCGTGGCCCGCAACCGGGCCGATCCGCTGGCTCGCGGGCGGTCGCCAACGACGGCTTGCGTACGAGCGGCTCGCTCAGTTTCGGCCGGCAGCGGGGCTCGTCAAAGGTTTGACGGCTGAGGGTTTCTCGGCTGGCTTGACGGTCTTGGCGGCGCTGGCATCCTCCATCTGGACCTGCCCGTTGAAGCGAGCGCCCTCATCGAGTTGCACCCGGCGGCTGCGAA
>JBFJOD010000200.1:0-3703 GCA_041617795.1 Gemmatimonadota bacterium
ACTCCGAAGCCTGCGCTGCGGCCGCGCAGCTGTTTCGGCCAACTGGCAGCAGCGGCGCGCCGCTAGAAGCGTAAGCCGAGCCCGGCGGCGACGAAGCTGTGGCTGAAGTCGACTCTGGTAGGCGGGAAGTCCTCGAGGCCGCCACCAACATCCGAGAAAGGCCCGATCTCCACGTTGCCCACCCAGCGATACTGTCCGCCAAGCGCGATAAAGACCGCTGAGCGCGTCGGGTAGGAGAGACCGACTTCGCCCAGCAGCCCGAGCTTGGCTGCGTTCTCGCTTTGCGAGCCCGGGTGCGCGCGGACGTTCGTGAAATGCACCGCAGGCCCTACACCTAGACGCAGGACTGCCATTTGAGACGAGATGATCGGCGCCACACTGAACACCGCATGCTCGATCCGCAACCGCACTGGATTCCGGTAGCCTGCGCTCTCGCCCGTCTGGACCCGGCTGATCCTCAGCCCCGCAACCAGTCTATCGCTGATCCGGTATCCCAAACCCAGCATCAACGACGCGTCGCCGCGTGCAGAACGAGGATGCTCAACTGCATTTCCCGTCAGTGGGTTAGGCAGCGGCTCATTCCAGCCGGAATTTCTTAGCGCCCGCTCGATGTCGTCTGACGGTCCGGCCCGGGCAGCACCCACGAACAGCATCACCGCCCAGCGGCTACTCCGCGCGTCAGCCCGTCGACCGACATAGCCAACGGCTTGAGCTTCCACGACGCTTGGGAGTCCAATCCCGGCAAGCGACAACAGGACGAACCCAAACACCACCCCAAGAGGAGAGTTCACGGCCCGCCAACCTTCACGCGAGGATTCCTAGATCTTGCTGCTACAGATTATCTGGCCGTCTGGTCCCGGCCGCGTCAACAGCCTGGAATCGACCGCCACCCGCGGTTCGCGGCAAGAGTCCTCCCGAAAGCCGAAAACGCCGCCAGTGCGCCGGCGGCCCGGTCACTGTGACCGATTTCGCTCAAGCCGCCCGAGCTAGACTTCAGTAAAGGTCAACGTCGCTAACCTATTCCATCTTAGTTACTTACTAGCGTTAGGTCGCCAAATGTCCCGAAGGTACGGAGCTTGCCACTTGACAGAGACCGGTATGAGTACGCGCGGATTCTCAGTAATCGAGATTGTGCTTTACTGCACTGTATTGGGGGCGTTGGCGGCCGTCGCGATCCCCAGCTTCGCGTCTCACCGGACGCGGCTGGCCGTTAGGAACGCGGTGGACGAGTTCCGGTCCACGCACGCGCTGGCCCGAGCGGTTGCGATTCGCGAGGGGCGGACCGCGCGGCTTCGCATCGACGCCAGTCAAAGCCGCTTCTGGATCGAGATCGACACAACTGCCGCCTATTCAGGCGCTCTGGACACCATTGGCCCGATCCGAGACCTGAGCGCCGAGAGGATTACAATCTCGAGCTCACGCGGCCTGCTGTGCTTCGACGCGCGTGGTTTAGCCACTCCGATCAAGACCTGCCCTCCGGGCGATGCCACATTGGTTTTCACTTTAGAAGATGAGGCTGACACCGTTCAAACCACGGTGCTTGGCAAGTTATTGAGAAGATGAGGCATACAAGACTACTTCACGACAACAGCGGCATGTCGGTCCTTGATGTTCTGGTCGCCATGCTGGTCTTCACTATCGCGGTCCTCGGCCTCGCCACGGCGAGCGTCGCCGCCACCAAGCAGCTTAGAGCCAGCCGCAACGATGTGCAAATGTGGTCCGCCACACAGACGCAGCTGGATAGGCTGGCGAGCATCGGCTACGAGGCTATCGCGAGCGGTACCGACACGGTTCAGAGCTACAAGATGACTTGGACGGTCGAAGGTACGAACCCGAAGAAGATCACCCTGGTGGTAGGCACTGACAGTTATCGGTACGGAAGTGGTGAGAGTTTTCATTCTGACACATTCATCACCTACCTGGCCAAACCATAACGGAGCGTTCGAACGGCGAGTCGCGGGATGAGCGGCAGGGATAAGCAGGAAACGCGGAACGGATTCACCCTCGTTGAACTTCTCGTCACGATGGTGCTTTCCGCGATCGTCCTGACGGCCGTTTACGACATGCTCTCCTACCAATCCAAACTCTATCGGGTCCAGCGCGAGACGATGGACGTGCGCGAGAGCTTGCGCTCAGCCGCTTCCCTGCTGGCCTGGGAGCTGATGGGCATCTCTTCCAGCGACGGGGACCTCTATACGATCGCGCCCGATTCGATCAGCGTCCGATCGCTGGCGGGTGCCGGCGTCATCTGTAGCCGCGTTCAGGTCGGCCCCAAACGCCGCTTCGGCATTCAACTGGTTACGGGTTTGTTCGATGCCGCGGTGGGAGACAGCGCGCTAGCCTATGCCGCTGCGCAAAGCGTCTGGTCTAGCTTTAAAATTGCTGACGCATTCAACGTCAACACTTGGGAGCCCGCCCCGGTCGGCGGTGGCACCCCAGTCTGTTTCTGGGGTGACAGCACAACGAGCGTCCCCCGGCCGCAGGCCGCCCTTGAACTATCAGGTGACAGTGCGTCGCTGGCGAACCTCGCGGTGGGGTCACCGTTGCGGGCCTTCCGCCAGGTCAGCTATGCGCTGACCAACCAGGATGGCCGCTGGTGGCTGGGCCGCCGGCTGGGTGGATCGAACAGCTATGAGATCATGACCGGGCCCATGCTGGCGCCCGCCGAAGGCGGTCTGGCCTTTACCTACTACGATGCAGACGGTGTGGTGACGGCAGATCCAAGACAGGTCGCCGAGATCGAGATCGCCCTGCGAGCCGAGAGCTTCGGGCCATCCCCCAGCGCCAGTAACGTTGTCCTTAGCGATTCATTGAGGCTGACCGTCTTTCTGCGAGGTAACTAGACGGTCAGTTGAAAAGCCTGGCGACCCCCGCCATTCATCCCCCGCCCGAACCAGAGAAGCCCGCCGATACAAGCGCTCGTTGAGCAGTATGTGGTGAGACATCTATGAGCAAAAACAACTTAAAGCCTTTCGACCGCAGAGTCGCTGCGAACGTTGACCGCCGGGCAGGGTTCGCGCTGCCGGCCGTGTTGATGGTGATGATGCTCGTCGCGACCATCGTGTTCGCCGGCTTGCTGACATCGGGCGATGAGCGCCTGGCCAGTCGCGCGCTTCGCGATTCCGGTCGGTCCTTCTACGCGGCCGACGCCGGCGCCAACGTGGTGATCGCCAACTGGCAACTGCAAAGGTACGATACCTTGGCCGCGGCGCCCGGCGACAGCTTCGACCTGGGCTGGCAGACACTGGACAATGGCTACAAGTACCGAGCGGTTGTCCGCCGGGTCGATGGCGGGTCCGCTGGCCGGCTCTACGCGATCACCACGACGGGCCGCGGACCTCATCGGGCCCAGGGCCAGCGCACTCTGACCGTCTTCATGGCCTCCAAGCCCGTGAAGCTCGGAATCCCCGGGGCGGTAACGCTGCTCGACGGCGGCGGCGCCGATCCCAATTGGACCAGCTGGGTCGGCAACAGTTTTCGCATGCAGGGACGCGACACCGGCATGCCCAGCGCCAGCACCCCGGCGAATATCCCCAGCGGCTGCCCCAGCGGCGCGAGCGGCGACAACTATCTGGGCGTTTCGCTGAACAGCGGCGCCTCGGCGGCCGAGCTGGGCGACGCCGTCGCCTCAGGTCAGGAGGATCAAATCAACGGACTGCTACCCGGCAGCTCGACCAATCAGTATACCGACTTGAGCGCTTAC
>JBFJOD010000201.1:0-3690 GCA_041617795.1 Gemmatimonadota bacterium
CCGCCGTCAAGGGTTCAAGGGACGATCTGCGTGGTCTGAAGGAAAATGTGATCGTCGGGCGCCTGATTCCGGCAGGAACCGGCTCGGCCTATCATGAGGAACGACGTCGTTCCCGCGAAAAGCAGTCGGTGGAGGAAATGCTGGCTGCCGAATTGGCCGAGAGCGAGGCCATGGCGAAACCAGAGCCGGAGACGGATGAAGCGGAGCCCTCGGAGGCCGCTGCAGAGTAGTCGGCATGCGGTCGCGGTTGCCCCGGGTTGCCTTGACAGGCTGCCGGGGCACCCCTAGAATTCGACGGCTTTGCGGGATAGGCTGCGAGATCGGCCTATCCCCTTTTATTCTTAGCATCGGGTCGCCCTGGGCGGCCCGGTGTCAGTATTCAGCAACGATATTAAGAAATAGCTTATGGCGACAACGAACCAGCTGGTCCGCAAGGGCCGCACGACAAAGTTAGAAAAGAGCACCGTGCCGGCGCTGCAGGGCAGCCCCCACAAGCGTGGTGTGTGCACGCGTGTGTACACGACGACCCCGAAGAAGCCGAATTCCGCTATGCGCAAGGTTGCACGCGTGAGGCTGACAAACGGCTTCGAGGTCACCAGCTATATCGGCGGTGAGGGTCACAACCTGCAGGAACACTCCGTGGTGCTCATCAGGGGTGGCCGCGTAAAGGATCTGCCAGGTGTGCGCTATCACACGGTTCGCGGCACGCTCGACTGCGCCGGTGTTGGCGATCGCCGGCAGGGCCGCTCCAAGTACGGGGCCAAACGGCCAAAGACCTGATAACCGAATTCAAGACAGAAGAGACCCTCAATGTCACGCAGAACCCAGGCGCCGAAGCGCACGATCCTTCCGGACCCGAAATTTAACAGCCAGATGCTGGCCAAGTTCATGAACATGGTAATGAGCGACGGCAAGAAATCGGTGGCAGAGCGCATTGTTTACGGGGCGATAGACCGGATTTCGGATACCAGCGGCCGGTCCGAGGAGCAGGCACTGGAAGTGCTGGAGCAGGCGCTGGAAAACGTCAAGCCCGCCGTTGAGGTGAAGTCACGCCGGGTCGGCGGCGCAACCTACCAGGTTCCGGTAGAGGTTCGTCCTTCGCGTCGCCAGACTCTGGCAATGCGCTGGGTCATAGACGCCGCCCGCAAGCGCAGCGAGAAATCCATGGCTTTCCGTCTGGCGCACGAGCTGCTTGACGCGTCCGAAAACCGCGGCACTGCCGTCAAGAAGCGTGAAGATACGCACAGAATGGCTGAGGCCAACAAGGCTTTTGCCCATTACCGCTGGTAAGCGGCTTCCCGCAGGCAACAGAGAAAGGCAGAAAACATCGTGGCTCGCAAGACCCCAATCCAGCGCTACCGCAACATCGGCATTATGGCGCACATCGACGCGGGAAAAACCACGACCACGGAGCGCGTGCTGTTCTATACCGGTGTCTCTCACAAGATTGGTGAGGTCCATGACGGAGCCGCCGTCATGGACTGGATGGAGCAGGAGCAGGAGCGCGGGATCACGATAACCTCCGCGGCAACCACCTGCTTCTGGAAGGGCATGGATCAGCAGTTCGATGAACATCGAATCAACATCATCGACACGCCCGGGCACGTTGATTTCACCATCGAGGTGGAGCGCTCGCTGCGCGTGCTGGACGGTGCGGTCGCGGTATTCTGCGCGGTAGGTGGCGTAGAGCCCCAGTCCGAGACGGTCTGGCGCCAGGCCAACAAGTACATGGTGCCGCGCATGGCATTCGTGAACAAGATGGACCGTGCGGGCGCCAATTTTCTGCGCGTGGTCAGGCAGATCAAGGAGCGACTGGGTTCGGTGCCGGTGCCTATCCAGCTGCCGATCGGTGCCGAGGAGAACTTCAAGGGCGTGGTCGATCTCATCGGGATGCGCGCCATCTACTGGGACGAGGAGAATCGCGGCACCACGTACGAGGCCCGGGAAATTCCCGATGACATGAAGGAAGAGTGTCAGCAGTGGCGCGAGCAGATGCTGGAGGCAGCCGCCGAGGCCAACGAGGAACTCATGGATAAGTACCTCGAGAATGGAGATCTGGATACAAAGGAAATCATCAAAGGCCTGCGTATGCGGACGCTGGCCAGCGAAATTGTTCCGGCGTTGTGTGGCTCGGCGTTCAAGAACAAGGGCGTACAGGCCATGCTCGACGCGGTGATCCACTTCATGCCGTCGCCCATTGATGTGCCACCGGTCAAAGGTATTTTGCACGACAAGGACGAGAGCGAGGGCGAGCGCAAGCCTTCCGATGACGAGCCTTTTTCAGCGCTCGCCTTCAAGATCGCAACGGATCCCTATGTCGGCACGCTGACGTTCTTTCGCGTGTATTCCGGCGTGCTGAGGTCCGGCGATACGGTGCTGAATTCAGTAACCGGCAAGCGAGAGCGCGTGGGCCGCCAGCTGCAAATGCACTCCAACGATCGTAATGAGATCAAGGAAGTTCGCGCGGGTGACATCGCTGCCGCCGTGGGTCTCAAGCAGGTGACGACGGGCGATACGCTGTGCGACATGAAAGAGCCGATCACCCTGGAACGGATGGAGTTTCCGGAGCCCGTCATTTCGGTGGCGGTGGAGCCGAAGACCAAGGCCGACCAGGAAAAGATGGGCATCGCGCTCTCAAAGCTGGCGCAGGAGGATCCGTCGTTTCGTGTGCGCACAGACGAAGAGTCCGGTCAGACCATTATCTCGGGAATGGGCGAACTGCATCTCGACATCATTGTCGACCGCATGAAGCGTGAGTTCAGCGTCGAGGCGAACGTGGGCAAGCCACAGGTGGCCTATCGGGAAACCATTCGCGCATCGGTGGAACAGGAAGGCAAGTTTGTGCGCCAGTCGGGAGGCCGCGGCCAGTATGGCCATGTCTGGTTGAAGCTGGAGCCGAAGCCCGCCGGCGATGGCTACGAATTCGAAAATGCCATTGTGGGTGGCGTCGTGCCGAAAGAATATATTGGTGCGGTTGACAAGGGTGTGCAGGAGCAGCTCGAGAATGGCGTGATCGCAGGCTTCCCGGTGGTGGATGTCAAGGTCACGCTTTACGATGGCTCGTACCACGATGTGGATTCCAGCGAGATGGCATTCAAGATCGCCGGATCGATGGCGTTCAAGGAGGGCGCAACCAAGGCCAGGCCCGTGCTGCTCGAGCCGATCATGAAGGTCGAGGTTGTTACGCCCGAGGACTACATGGGCGATGTCATGGGCGACCTGAATCGCCGCCGTGGCCTGGTGCAGGGCATGGAAGACGCGCCTGCCGGAAAGATCATCCGTGCGGAGGTACCGCTGGCGGAGATGTTCGGCTATGCCACCGACCTGCGTTCCATGAGCCAGGGCCGCGCGGTGTACTCGATGGAGTTCGAAAAGTATAACGAGGCGCCCGCGAATGTCGCGGAAGCCGTCATGAAGCGAGCCTCCTGATCCCGCAAGGCCGGTCGGAGCTGACGATAGGAAGCCGAAAAGACGTTCACGTCTTTAGAAGGATCCGGGAGCCGACGGGACGCGTTGGCTGTGCAGATGGAAGGGTCCTGAGGGCGGCAGGCCAGCGCCATGCGGGCGTTGAGCAGGAAGACGAGCATAAAGAGCGACGGGATATAAAAGTTTAAATTGCCACTGAGCTGAACTAGAAGGACTGGAACTGAGGAAACGGTCATGTCTAAAGAGAAATTCGAAAGAACAAAA
>JBFJOD010000202.1:0-3553 GCA_041617795.1 Gemmatimonadota bacterium
CCTGGGATATGCTGGACCAGCCGGATGCCGTGGCACCGACGATTTTCCAGACAACCTACCGGGCGTTTGCTCGGCTGACGTTCGAAGACGAGTTGGGTGTAGAGGTCGTGGATCGGATGCTCGACAGCTACTACTTTTGGCAAGAACGTCTGGTCCGCCTGTGCCGTGACAACCGCAACGTCTGGTTCGACGACGTGACGACCAGCGAGCGCGAATCCCGCGATGATCTGTTTCACCGCGCGGCACTCATTGCGCGTGAGGAACTCACGGACCGCCTCGGTCCGGACATGCAGAGCTGGCGCTGGGGCCGCGTGCATACCGTGACGTTCTACAGCCCGACCGTTCCGGGGAAAGTAGCCGCCGCCGTGCTGGGCGGCGGCACGGGCCCCAAAGATGGCTCCGGCGAAACCATCAATCGCGCGACCTATCGATTCGCGACGCCCTTCGAGGCCGTCTACATCGCCTCGCTACGCTTCGTGGCAGATCTCGGGGACCCCGACAAGGTTATGGCAGTCGTGTCCGGGGGCGCCAGCGGCCGGCAGTTCGATCCTCATCTCAAGGATCAGCTCGAGGCCTGGCAATCGGGCGAGCCGCGCTACTGGTGGTTCAGCGACGATGCGATCCGTGCGCACGCGCGCCACGAGCTGCATCTCGACCCCCAGCAAGCAACCGCTATCAGTCAGCCTCCGGCGCCGCCAACATCGCTTGCAGATGCGGAGCCAGGAATCGGTCTCTGACCCAAGCTGTCTTGCTAGCGTATGAGCCCGTCTCTCCTGAGGCGCCTCACGATGGCCGTGCTCGCCTCATCGAAGATCTCGAATTCCGTTTCCTTCTCGTAGATGGTGGTCTCGATGCTGTAGACCAGCGCGCCGTCACCGCTGTTATACAGATCTGTGGACAGAGTCACGGTGTTCCTCGCGACCAGGTAACCGGGCTCATCGTATTCTTTGTAATCGTAGCGAAAGAAATCATAGGCATACTCGTCTTTGCGGCGGGTCTTGACGCCGCTGCGGCCGGCAACCTCCCGCGCAGTGACCTCCCGGCTCACGAGCCGGGTGACCACAACGGCCTGAGCCTCGGTGGCGCGCATGGCTTCGGTGACCGAATCGCGGTCGAGGGCTTGTCCGTCGGGCATTGCCCGAATGCTCGCCTCAGCCAGATTCCCGCTCTCCTGCAGGGCCTGAACCATTAGAGCTTCGAACCGGCGGCGGCGGCCCGAATTATCGGAGACGCCGACCACGAGCAGGCTCGCGAACGGGTCGCCGACGGTGGCTTGATCGTGCCAGGTCGAGGAGAGCTTGGTCGGCGTGGCACAGCTGGCGGCGAATGATAGAGTCGCAGCCAGCAACAGGGAGCGGATTGCAGTTGGTTTGATGACCATCGCCGCGATTATTCCATTCGCAAAATCGCCGCTGCAAGCGGGCCAGGCGCCAATTCTCGTTTAGTCAGGTCAAGCTTGCCCGCAGGCTCGTCACCGCATACCCTGCAAATGGATCCGCGCTGGTCCCCCCGCGGCGGCGACCCGTGAACCCCGTCAGGCCCGGGAGGGAGCAGCGGTAGCGGTGATGTCGGGCGCCGGGGTGCGGCTGGCGCGGATTCTTCACGTAGTTGGAACCTGTGAATCAATGAGCTATCTGGTACTGGCCCGCAAATGGAGGCCCCGCTGCTTTGCTGATGTCGTTGGACAGGAGCATGTGGTTCGCGCACTGAGCAATGCGCTGGCGTCCGACCGCGTGCACCATGCCTATTTGTTCGCCGGGACGCGCGGGGTTGGCAAGACCACGATCGCGCGGATTCTGGCCAAAGCTTTGAACTGCGAGGCTGGCGTCAGTGCCGAGCCCTGTGGCAAATGCGGCGCTTGTATCGCGGTTGACGAAGGGCGGTTCGTCGACTTGATCGAGGTCGACGCCGCGTCGCGAACCGGTGTTGATGATACACGGGAGTTATTGGAGAACGTACAGTACACGCCGAGTGTTGGTCGTTTTAAGGTTTACCTGATCGATGAAGTGCACATGCTGTCTAGGCAATCCTTTAACGCACTCCTGAAAACGCTCGAGGAGCCGCCGCCGCACGTCAAATTTCTCTTCGCGACGACCGATCCGCAGAAGCTGCCCGTAACTGTGCTGTCCCGCTGTCTGCAGTTCAACCTTAAACGCTTGTCTGGCGCAATGATTGTGAGCCGGATGGCCGACATTTGCGAAGCTGAAGGTCTAACTGCCGAGGTCGCTGCGCTGAAGCGGCTGGCGAGAGCCGCCTCCGGCAGCATGCGGGACGCGTTGAGCCTGCTCGATCAGGCGCTTGCATTTGGTGACAACCAGCTGCGCGATGACGACGTGGCGTCGATGCTAGGCAGCATGGACCGCAACCGGGTCGTCGACTTACTCGGAGTTGTGCTCGGCGGCAACGCGCCGGACTTGATCGCAAGCTTGCGGGAGCTGGATGCACTGGTGCCGGATTATGAGGGTATATTGGACGAGTTGGCTACGCTGCTCCAGCGGGTCGCCATCCTTCAGCTGGCCGGCAGTACGGCACTTGGCGACGAGGATGATGTCGAGAACTTGCAGAGTTTAGCAGACGCTGTGGACCCTGAATTCGTGCAGCTGCTGTATCAGATCGCGATCACCAGCCGCCGTGATCTGAGCCTCGCTCCCGATCCGAGTACTGGCTTTGAGATGGCCATGCTGCGCATGTTGGCGTTTCGCCCGGCGGGTAGGGCTCCGGAGGCCACTGCGGCGGCAGCCCGGGTTGAGCCTGCCCGGGTGGTCAAGACCAGAGGCCAAGCCGCTGGCTCGCGACCCCTTGAGAGTGATCCCCGAACGAAGCCCTCCCACGCAGCGCCCAGATCCCCAGACGAACTGGACGACTGGCCTGCCTTTATCGCGGGACTTGATCTCGAGGGTGCCTCGCGGCAGCTCGCCGAGAACAGTGAGCTGTATGCGAGTTCTCCGTTTGAACTACGTCTCGGTGTCGCGCCGAGAAATGAGCATCTTTTGACGGATAAGGTCAAGGAGCGACTGGTAGTCGCGATTCGGCAGCGGATGGGCGGTGGTATCAAGGTCGAGTTCAAAGTCACCGAAGAGGCCGGCGAGACGGCTGCAGCCCGAGCGGCAGCGCTCGCCGATCAGAAACTGAAGGCGGCGCAGGACGCGATTCGACGGGATCCACAAGTGCAGGAACTGCTCGATGTATTTGCGGGGGAGCTTGTAGGGGATTCCGTGCGTCCGGTCTCGCGCGGCCCTGGGAAAGATAATTGACAAGGCCAAAGCTGTGTTGCCGTCACGACAGCGATGCGGGCACAGGCGGGCGGACAGACAGAGAGGACTGACGGACGATGAAAGCGGATCTCGGCCAGTTGATGAAGCAGGCCCAAAAAATGCAGGCTCAGGTGGAAAAAGCCCAGGAGGAACTGGCTAATCTCGAAGTGACCGGCGAGGCTGGGGGTGGCCTGGTAAGAATCACGATGACCGGTCGGCATGAGGTCCGCGGAGTGCAGATCGATACTTCGCTGCTCAGAGAAGACCGCGACATGCTCGAGGATGTGCTGGTTGCCGCG
>JBFJOD010000203.1:0-3186 GCA_041617795.1 Gemmatimonadota bacterium
ATGGCGGTGAAGGTCGCGTCGCAGACTGAGAGCCTGGTCGACAAACTCCGTTTCCTCGATGTCGTACTGAGTTCGCCAGGTCACCGTCCAGTTGTCCGTGGGGCTGAATCCCAAGTTGGCCCGAACGCTCTGACGGTTGTTAGACGGCGTCGCGCCAGCCACCGGGCGAAACCTGACCAGACTGTAATCGAGGCTCAAAGTCCAGGGTCGGCGCCGTGCCCCAGATTCCGCACCCGGTCCGCCCGGCTCCTCGACCGGCGGCGCCGTTTCATCCTCGAAATCTCGCGGCCGCGGCACGATCCCCCTTCCCCGGCTCACACCCGCGCTCGGATCGCCAAACAGGCCGCCGAAGGTGCGCTCGCCCAACGAGAAATTCAGGTTGAGCTGGCTCAGAAACGGATCGAAGTTCCGGCCTGCCGCCGTCTCCTCGAACAGGTCGTGCTCGATCCGAATGGTCAGGCCACGCAGCAGGTCCGATGTAATGTTGTTCGAGATGCGATCGGTGATCAGTTCGCCCTTGACGAAGTCATAGGTCAGCGCCGTGGTGCGGATCGCCATCAGGGTGATCTTGCGTTGCTCCGGTGGCGGGCCACCCGGGACGCTGTCGGCGGCCGCCGCGGTCGAGTCCTTTAACTCTTTGCGCGGCCGCAACTTGGCTTCGAACGTTTGATTCAGGCCGAGGCTCAACTGGTGTTGCTCTTGCACGTCTCCCGGATTGAAGCCGCGCAGCCGAGACAGGCGTTCCGAGGCGGTGACCTCGGGGCTGTAGCTCCAGTTCAGCGATGGTGAGAACTTGTGGCGGATTCGCTCCAGCGGTCCCAGGCCCGGGAAAAAGCCGTAGAGATCGCTATTCAGCGACGCACGCACGGATACCCGGGCGGGCCCGGAGACGAAGTTGAGGTTCGTCTCATTCGAACGGAAGAGGGTGCCGCTCAGATCGACGGAGGGTGTGAGGCTCGTCGAGCCGATCAGCCGCTGCTGATAGCCGAGAGAGGACCGCCAGGTCAGCCGTCCCTCACGGACCTTCGAACCGATGACGAGGGTGTCGACGCTGATCGTCGTATCGGGGCCGACAATCACGGTGTCCGGCGCCGTTAGCAGTGTATCGGGCTTGTCGATGATCGTTTCGGCCAGCGTGCCCCCCGAATTCAACCGCAGATTGCCGAGCGAGAGTCCAGAGTTCAGGCCCCCGTTGATCGAAGCGCGGTCGGGCTGCCGGATGACAAGCGTGTCCACTACGGTTGTATCGAGCCCATCGATGATCGTGTCGCGCGTCACAAATTGCGTGACCGGATCGGTGTTCGAGAACTGATACCCGAAATTGGTGCTACCCGTCCAGGTCAGCCCGTTGTACCAGCGAGCCTCGAGGGGAGAGCGCGCCGGCGTGATCACGATCGGTGTGAGCGTGAGCGAAAGCTGCGGCAACTGTGTGGTGGTCGTGCCTCCTTCCGTCAACGGTTGAACTCGCTGACCGCTCAAGTTGAGGCTGCCCCAGTCGAAGCGTCGCGAGAAACCCACGTCCGAGCGGATCTGCTGCGTCAGGCGTTCCGGGTCGAACTCATTCTGTCGCTGAAATGTCCGGCTCGATACGTACTGCACGGACGCCCGCAGGTCACCGCGCTCTCCGAACTTCTGACTGTGGTTCCAGGCCAGCGACGTTTCTCTGCCCCCTTCCGGCCGGAAGAACTGCGAGTAGCCGAGCCGGCCGTTGAGGAACTTCTGCCGCCAGCGGTAACGGTAATAGCCGTCGATTCGCGTCCAGACCGAACTCCACCAGTCCAGGCTGACCTGTGCGTCCATGTAATCGCTGATCGCCCAATAGTAACCGATGTTCGAGATGTGCCGGCTGTGGCCGCTGGAGTTGCGGACGATGTCGTTGACCCCGAAGCGCGGGGTGAGTATGCCGCTGTGACGCCCTCGACGGATGTCCTGCGCCATGAACGGGAACCAGAATACCGGCACGTCGCCGAAGTATAGACGCACCGGCCAGGCGACGACGATATGACCCAAGATCAGCTTGATTCTGTCCGAAGCGAAACGGTAGTGCGGCTCGGGCAGGTCGCACGATGTGAACAGCCCACTTTTCACCCAGAGCGTGTCACTCCCTTCCAGGGTGAAGTCGCCGGCGACGTTCCACACCTCCCACTTCGTTCGGCCTCTGACGAACGTTCCGATTTTGCGATCGGTGTGGTAGAAAACCGGCCCCTCCTCGCTATCGACCTCTTCGCCCTTGGAGTTGATCAGCTTCGACTTGCCGAAGGCGGTGAAGTAACGGCTCTCACTGTCGTAAACGACGGAGTCGGCGAACAGGCGATCGCCAGCGCGCTCGATGTTCGCCCGTTCTCGGATGTGGATCGACCGTTCGCGGGTGCGAAAACGCAAGGTGTCGCCCCGATAGACCACCGGCCGGTACCCGACCCTCTCCATCAGAGCGCGCATGATCGAGTCAGGCTGAGGAAATGGATCGACCTGGGCGAGCGAGTCGGGGGGCAGCGAGTCCTGGCCCTCTGCGCGCAGGCTGTCGGCGACCGCCGGGCGGCGTACACGCTCGCTCCTACGCGGGCGAGCCCGGGCCGTATCCTGAGCCGTGAGCCGGGCCATATCGACTGGGGAGGTCGAGGCCGCCGCGGCCAGATCGGCGGCGCACGGCAGCCCGACGGTCAACGCGACCGCGGCCAGAGCGAGTCGTGTTCGCCGCGAGGTGGGATCAGTCCGCGATCGCCTGGGGTGTGCGGTCGGCGAGCTGGCGGCGGTCCACCACGGCAACGAGGAGAATCGAGATCTCATAAAGCAGAATAAGCGGCACCATCATCATAAGCATCGTGCCCACATCTGCCGGCGTGAGAATCGCCGCGAGCAAAGAGACCGCGACGATGGCGTGCCGCCGGAAACGTCGCAGCGTGCCGGCGTTGATCAGACCCAGGAACGCTAGGAAGACCAGGACCAGCGGCAACTCGAAGATCACACCGAAGGCCAGGATCAGCCGAGTCGCGAATTTCAAATACTCGCCGATCGTAATGATCGGCGATAGCGCCTGGGTTTGAAACCCGAGCAGAAAGCGGAGGCCGAACGGCAAGACCAGGAAATAAGCCATCGCCACACCCAGCAAGAACAAGACGAATGCCCCCGCCAGCGCCGGCACGACCGCCTTCCTCTCTCGGTCGAAGAGGGCCGGCGACAAGAACG
>JBFJOD010000204.1:0-3139 GCA_041617795.1 Gemmatimonadota bacterium
GGACGAGGTGCGATGAAAGAGAGGGAAAAAGGTGTCAGAGCCAAAATAATTCCATTTTTCCCGTATATTTCCTCTGACCCCTTTTCCCTCGTTTACCGGGAGCTTCCGCATGGGTTATGCGGTTGAGACCGCTCCCGTAGGCTGAGGTCCGCAACTGTCGCTCGCTCGCCAAGCGGCGTAGACTCACGTCATATTGGCCGAATGAGACGGGCGCGGGTAAACGGCGCCGCCTCAGACGGAGGTTCTCTTGGAGGATCCCGGCCGACTCCAGCGCAGGCTCGTTGCTATTCTCGCAGCGGATATAGTCGGTTACAGCCGACTGATCGAACGAGATGAAGTAGGCACAGTAACGCGCCTTAAGACCCTTCGCGCTGAATTCATCAATCCGACGATAGCCGCGCATGCGGGAAACATTGTCCGACTGGCGGGCGATGGCGCGATCGTGGAATTTCCAAGTCTGGTCGAGGCCACACAGTGCGCTATCGACCTGCAGCGCGGCATGGCCAAGCGCAATGTCGAAATTCCCGAGCATGAGCGTATCGTATTCCGCATTGGTGTCAATTTCGGTGATCTGGTTGTGGAGGAGGACAACCGGCACGGCGATGGTATCAATGTAGCAGCCCGGCTAGAGGCACTTGCAGAGCCGGGCGGAATATTGATTTCCGAGGAGGTCGCGCGGCAAGTAGAAGGCAAAGTGTCGGCAGACCTCATGTTCCAGGAGGAACGAATACTCAAGAACATAGAGCGGCCGGCGAGGATTTATAAGGTACTGCTCGATAGCGCTCAGGGCGAGCCAAGGAAGACCGTCCCTATAACCGTTTCGGTTTGCCCCATGCGCATCCTGGTTCCCGCCGCGACGGTCGCCGTACTGACGCTGATCGCTGGTCTGCTCCTGTGGTGGTGGCAACCCTGGGCGCTTAGGTCCGATCCCGAAGCGGCCGATTCGAAGCAAGCAGCGGTCGCCGTGTCGGAAGAGCCATCGATAGCAGTGCTGCCGTTCGTGAACTTGAGCGCCGATGCCAATCAAGAGTTCTTTGTCGATGGCTTGACCGAGGATCTTATTACCGATCTCGCGAAACTGTCGGGGCTCTTCGTTATCTCTCGAAACTCAGCGTTCACTTACAAGAATCAGACCGTAAAGATTCCGAAAGTGGCTCGAGACCTCGGGGTCCGCTATATCTTGGAAGGCAGCGTTCGTCGCTCGGCGGACCGAATTCGAGTTAACGCACAGCTGATCGATGCCCAATCGGATCGTCACTTGTGGGCCGAACGCTACGACCGGGTGCTGACCGACGTATTCGCAGTACAGGATGAAATTAAGCAACGAATCATAGCGGCCTTGGCGATCGAGCTCGAGGCGAGCGAGCAAGCAGAGCTTACCGGCAGGCCAACCGGTAACGTCGAGGCGTATGAGTACTACTTACGTGGCCGTCGCGCAATGGACGTTAAAAGAGAAACCGTCCTACAGGTGGCGCAAGCGGCGTTCAAACGAGCGATCGAATTGGATCCCAGCTTCGCCAAAGCCCAGGCAGCGCTGGCGATGACGTACGCCCTTGACTACAGAGTAGGCGTGTTCGGCACGTGGGTGCACCCGCCGAGAAGAGCCCGAGCCAAAGCGCTGCAACTCGCGCGCGATGCAGCAGCGTTAGACTCGAGTCTGGCGTTACCCGAGCTAGTCCTGGCTCAAATCGAATTGGCGGACCGCGCGTATGACGAAGCCCTTGAGCACGCTAACCGGGCTATCCAGCGAGAACCCGGTGACTCCCAGACGCACGTGGCTCACGCGATGATACTGACCGCGGCTGGTGACCACTCAGAGGCTCTGCGGGCGATGGAAAGGGCCTTGCGGCTCGATCCAAAGCCGCCGCCCTCCTATTACAACGTGCTCGGGAGAATTCAGTTTGCGCTGCGTGACTACGAAGGCGCGATCGAGAATCTCGAGCTCTGGATAAAGAGCGGTGGTCTGCAGGACGTTGCGATGAACGGCTTCCATCTGCCCGCCAGCTACGCTTATGTCGGTCGGAGCGATGATGCCAGGACCGCGCTGGGATATGCCCATCGGTACCAGTCGGAATCATTGAACATTGCCATGGCGAGAATGGATCTGTTCTATCGTCGCGCCGAGGATAGGGAGCACTACATTCGGGGATTGCGAATGGCCGGTGTTCCCGACTATGCCTACGGATTCGAGCTGACGAGTGCGGGCGACCGCCAGCTGAGCGGTTTTATGATTAAGGATCTGATGTACGGGCATTCCATCAAGGCGTTCAACCGCTCCGCGCGACGGACGGCTCAGTTCGACTTCACTCCGAACGGTCAAGCGACCTGGGTCGTGCGACCCGACATCAGCGACACAGGTCCCGCCTGGATCCAAGGCGATAGCGTGTGCGTTCGTTTTCCAGCCATCACGAGGGGCGTTCAGACCTGCTATTTCGTATTCCGCAATACCGATGATCACCCTACCGGCAAGCAGTACGATTACATAATGGTTGGCCCCGAGTACTACTATTTCTCTTTGGCTGGTTAGCATGTAGGTGCAATGGGGCGCTCGAAGAACCAACTGCGAGCAGCTGCAGTGAGGAGGGTTACCATGAAAACGAATTCTCGTAAATTCCGAACTGTCTATTTGTGTGCGGCCGGGCTCAGTGCGGTTTTGATCTGCGTGTCCAGCAACTCGGCGGCAGAAGGTATATGGGAAGAAAAGGCCGAAATGAAGATGCCGAGCTTCGGGGTTCACGCAAGCGCCGTCGGCGATCGCATCTATGCCATAGGCGGCAGAGACACGATCGGGTCGGAGCATCCGAGCGGAACTGTCCAGGCTTATGACCCGCACAAGAATGTATGGGTGCTGAAGAGGAAAATGCCTACCGTCAGAGGGTTTTTCGGCACCGCCGTGGCGCAATCAAAGATTTACGCCATCGGTGGGTCTGCACAAATGAACTTCTACGATCCCGGCCTCGAGGTCGTGGAAGAGTATGATCCGGCCACGGACACCTGGAAGCGCAGAGCCGATTTGCCGACTCCTCGCGCAGATCTAATAGCCAGCGCGGTAAACGGCAAGATCTACGCCATAGGCGGGACACGAACGGTGGCCTTCAACGCGCTGCCAACAGTCGAAGAATACGACCCAGTCACGAAC
>JBFJOD010000205.1:0-3013 GCA_041617795.1 Gemmatimonadota bacterium
GGATTGTTGGGGGTCGTGCTGACCAAACCAAGCGAAAGCGGACCTTCGGCCGGCGATCGTCCGCAGCTGGGGGTAAATTCCCCGTGGCCGGCACTATCCTGCCAATGGCGGTCCTAGCCAGAATCAGAAGTCAATACTTGCCGGGCTGGTAGCGGCGATCCGAATCAGACAAAAAGCTAAAAATTACGAAACTCAAACGTTGGATCATCATTTTCATATTCATGAATGGGCAGCCCCACAACTTCAGCAGCAAAATTCACAATTGGAACGAGTAACTCACGTTCATCAGTTTCGAGTAATGCTCCGTCCGCTTCGGCATTGAGCTGATCTAGGTCTCGAAACAGTTGCTTCATCACCTCCAAGATTGCGTTTGCGTCAACTGGCTCAGGAAGGGCTTTGAGCGCCTCGAAATACCCTTGAAGCAATTTATCGACCGCGCGATGCGCTTGCTCATTATGGCCATAAAGCTCGGATTCCAAGCAGGCGGACCAATGTTCGGAAATTATTGGCTTTGCTTCTGCCAACTGCCTGTCAAGTTCTTCGTGCTTCATTGGTCAATTTCTGGCTTCCAGTACCTTCGCTATAGGGCTGTCCTTTTTTGCCGAGTTCGATCATAAAACCCGAGCTGTATCTGTTGCAGCGACAAATTAGCATCAACATCGTTGTCGCCGCACGTTCGCTTCGGGTCATTTTCGTGCGGAGCGCGTCCGCACCGCCTCAGCTGTGGGGGGCAAAGCAGAAGGAATCCAAGGGAAAATTACCAATCAGGCTCGTGCTTCGGGTATCGAGCGTATTGCTTAAGCGGCCGGCGGTCCCTCAGGTGCGTCCGCCCTCGGCCACGATGGAATTTGCATGAGCTGGTCCGCGCCATAGATTGACCGGCGACAATTCGGTATTCTTCGTCGCGAGGGAGAACGGCAATGCAACGCCGCCTCGCCGCCATAATGGCTGCCGATGTGGTCGCCTACAGCCGCCTGATGGGCGAGGACGAGGCAGGTACGCTTGCGCAGCTCAAGGCTCATCGCGAAGAGCTGATTGATCCCAAGATCGCCGAGCATCACGGTCGTATCGTCAAGCTCATGGGTGACGGCATCCTCGCCGAGTTTCCCAGCGCCGTGGAAGCCGTGCAATCCGCTGTCGAAATTCAGCAGCGGCTGGCAGAAGGCAATGCCGCTGTCCCGGAGACAAGGCGCATCGCCTACCGGATCGGCATCAACGTTGGCGACATCATCGTCGAGGATGACGACATCTACGGCAACGGCGTCAACGTCGCCGCGCGGCTGGAAGCTCTCGCCGAGCCAGGCGGTATCTGCCTTTCACGTACCGTCTTTGAACATATCAAAGGCAAGGTGGATTTGGGCTTCGAGGACATGGGCGAAAAGGAGGTCAAGAACATCCCCGAGCCCGTCCAGGTGTATCGCTGGATCGCCGCCGTTGCCTCAACGCCTGACACGGTGGCATCGGTGGGGGCGCTGCCGCTCCCCGACAAGCCCTCCATCGCCGTGCTTCCCTTCGTCAACATGTCGGGCGACCCCGAGCAGGAGTACTTCTCGGACGGCATCACCGAGGACATCATCACCGAGCTCTCGCGGTTTCATTCGCTGTTCGTCATCGCGCGAAACTCGTCGTTCATCTTCAAGGGACAGGCCGTCGACGTGATCGAGGTCGGCCGGAGGCTCGGGGTTCGCTATGTGGTCGAGGGGAGCGTCCGCAAGGCCGGCAACCGGATACGCGTGAGCGTCCAGCTTGCCGAGGCGGTGACCGGCAAGAACCTGTGGGCTGAACGTTACGACCGCGACCTAGAGGATGTCTTCGCCGTCCAGGACGAGCTGGTGCGCACGATCGTGGCGACGGTCGGCGGGCGAGTGGACTCCGCCGGTCGAAAGCGCGCCGAACGCTTGAGCGCATCGGATCTGCAGGCCTACGATCACGTACTTCGGGCGACCGAGTTCTTCAACCGTCTTACCAAGGCGGACAATGCACGCGCCCGCGAACACCTCGAGCGTGCCGTCGAACTCGATCCGCACAGCTCACAGGCGCACTACCTGCTTTCCATGGCCCATTTCCTGGATTGGATGGCCCATTGGGTGGAAGATCGCGAGAAATCCTTGGCAATCGCGTATGACTACGGAAAGAAGGCCGTCACGCTCGACGACACCGATGGCCCGGCATACTCCACGCTCGGCATGTGCCATATCTACCACCGCCAGTACGACGATGCTCGGCATTGCTTCGAGCGGGCGCTCATGCTGAATCCCAACGACTCCCTTGCGCTGGCCCAATTTGGTTTCTACCTCACGGCGATCGGCCGCATAGACGAGGCGCTGACGCACTTCGAGCAGTCGGCGCGCATAAACCCGCTGCAGCCGGATTGGGTCAACTGGCTCATGGGCATCGCCCTCTTCACCGCGCGCCGCTACGACGAGGCCATCACGGTCCTGAGGACGATCGAGAGCCTGATCAACGAGGTGCGCGGCTGGCTCGCCGTGAGCTATGCCGGCGCCGGGCGATTGGACGAGGCGCGGGCCATGCTGGAGGAGTTCCTGCGCGTTGCCGAGCAAGACATGGCGGTATTTCCAGGCAGAAACCTCGCCGCCTGGGAGCCGTTCTGGCACGGCGCCATCGAGTATCAGGACGACGCCGACTTCGAGCACCTGTACGACGCCCTGCGCAAGGCAGGACTTGAAGACTAGGCATCCAGAACGGAGCCGCCCAATGCGCATATTCCTTCGGGATTGCGACATCCCCGGCGTCAGAGTGGTTCACACCTGTAGACCATGCGGCAAGGCGCTCGATGGGTTTGCTGTCGAGGGTCGACCACAAGGCATCTTGGACAGCCC
Organism: Gemmatimonadota bacterium; assembly: GCA_041617795.1. Taxonomy (GTDB): domain Bacteria; phylum Gemmatimonadota; class Gemmatimonadetes; order Palauibacterales; family KS3-K002; genus JBFJOD01. The sequence goes on from JBFJOD010000205.1 coordinate 2,841, forward strand.
CGCCCGTTGGCCGAAGAGCATCACGCAGTCGGCCGAGTGGACAATATCACTCGAAGGAGATCCAAATTCGATAAACAACCGTGGCGAGTCAAAAAAATAGGGATCACACGCGCACACCGCGCTCGCCGCCCTTAAGATCGTAGCTGGCGAGGTTCCAGCCGATGGCGTGATGA
>JBFJOD010000206.1:0-2999 GCA_041617795.1 Gemmatimonadota bacterium
CCGCCAGTCCCTCCGTCTTTCCCGCAGCCTTCGTCACGAAACTGAATGACACCCTGGATACCTTGCTCTATTCCACGTTCCTCAGTGGCGGTGAGTGGGATCGCGGCCATGGTATCGCTGTGGATATTTTTGGTCAGGCCTACGTGACCGGCTTATCCGGCTCCGATCACTTTCCTGTGGTGCCGGTTGGTAATTCGGTGGGTCCGCAACGGGCGGGTAGCGCAGATGCTTTTGTCACCAAACTAAACGTAATGGGAAATGCGCTGATCTATTCCACCTACCTCGGTGGCAGTGGTGGTGACGCTGGCGAATCCATCGCCGTCGATGTGTTCGGTAACGCCTACGTGGCAGGGACGACCTCCTCGCCACACTTTCCCACCACACACGGGGCATACATGGAAAGCGATCCCAATCCCACGCGAGGCTGGGACACGGCCTTCGTCACAAAACTCAACAACGCCGGCACGGCGAAGGTCTATTCCAGCTACCTTGGTGGCGGCAGTTTCGAATCCGCGTACGGTGTCGCCGTGGACGTCTATGGCAACGCCCATGTAACGGGATCGACCGGCTCATCCGACTTTCCCACGCTAAACGCGGTCCAGCCCAGCTTTGGGAGCGCGGCCGTGGCGACAGGTAGCTTTGACCGCGGCGATGCCTTTGTCAGCAAGCTCAACAGTGCCGGCAGCGATTTGATTTACTCCACTTACTTAGGTGGAAGCGGACATGACGGTGGCTTGGCTATCGCGATTGATCCCGCCGGCAATGCCCATGTAACGGGGCACACCTACTCGCCGGATTTCCTGCCGATCGCCAATGCGCTCCAGAGCACTCGACAGGGTAATACTGACGCGTTCCTTACGAAGTTAGATCCCTCGGGTGGCCTGGTCTCTTCCAGTTACCTTGGAGGGACGAGTCGCGACCAAGCTTGGGGCATTGCTGTGGACGGTGCCTGCAACGCCTATATAAGTGGCGAAACCAGATCCACTGATTTCCCGCCGGCCGGTACACCATTCCAGGCCGCCTACGCAGGCAACCTTGATGCCTTTGTGGCGAAAATCAGTGCAGCAGGCACGTTGATGAACACAAGCTACCTCGGCGGCATCGGTGTTGACAGAAGCCGCGCCGTTGCCACCTTCGGCCATGATGTGTATGTGACGGGAGATACGGGCTCCCACGATTTCCCGGTAAGCGGATTCGCGCGAACGCTTCAAGGCGAGGCGGATGCCTACGTCTTCAAGTTCATACAAACTCTTGGCCTGTCCGGTAGCGGCGTGGAATTCAGTGCAGCGAGCTATACGGTCTCAGAGCAACAAGCAAATATCACCATTCCCGTTGTTCGACGCGGTATCTGGCTCGCCCCGCTATCCGTGCACTATCACAGTGTCCCGGGTACCGCAGCGGCCAACACTGATTATCAATCCGCGTCAGGAGTGCTCCATTTTGCGCAAGGCGAGAGCACCAAGAACTTTACGATCCACATCCTGCCCGACGCTTGGGTGGAGCCTGACGAAACCGTTGCCCTTTTTCTGAGCGACCCGGAATGCGCGACTTCCCTCGGCGCTCAGCGTCAGGCCCTGCTGACGATTACCGATCCTGGGGTGAACCCATAGTCTGATCGTGACTGCGGATCCCCTGGAGAACAACGTGCAACTGCCAAGGGATGGATCAGGCAGCCTTGCGCACCTCGATGACGGTTAAGTGCTTGCGGTTTTCGCGAAAGCTGACGTTCAACGCGAGACGTCGGGAATAGACTCTTCCGTCGCGCGCCCGAGCGTACAGGTAGCGTATCGCTCGGCGGCCCGACGTGAAACCCGACCAAGTCGACGACGAAGGTCCTGAGCTCGGCCGGTGGTTTCACCTCCCCTCGCTCTCGTTACGACTCGCGCACATCTTCGCCGGGGCGTGGGACGAAGACCTGGTCGATCGTCAAACGGATGTAGTCTGGTCGGCCAGGGGAAGCTCTTCGGGTTGCTGAAAGATGACCACGCGCCGGGCGTACGGGATCTCGATGTCCTGATCGTCAAAGGCCTCCTTGATCATCTTCCGTAGATCTCGCTCGACCTGAAGATGCCGCCCGGGTCTGACCCTGGTCACGGTGCGCATGGTCAACTCCGACTCGCCGAAGGCCTGCAAGCCCTTGACCTGCGTCGGCTCGAGCACGTCGTCGTTGATGTCGTGGAGTCGATTCCCGACGGCGTCCAGCACCTCGAAGACTTTGTCGACATCCGATTCGTAGGCGACGCCGACTTCCACGACGGCGAAGGTGTACTGCTTGGCGTAGTTGGTGACGCTGGTGATCTGGCCGTTGGGGATGATGTGCTGGCGGCCGTCGTTGTCACGGATCCGAGTCGTCCGCAGGTCGATGGATTCCACGGTTCCCTCGGCCTCCGCGGCGATGATGAAATCGCCGACGAGGAAGTACTCCTCGAACAGGATGAAGAATCCGGAGACGATATCGTTGATCGCGTTCTGGGCGCCCAGTCCGACCGCCAGTCCGACGATGCCGGCCCCGGCCAGCACCGGGGTCGGATTGATGCCCACTTCTTTGAGCACGATCACCGCGGCGCTGAAGTAGATGCCGTACTTGAAAATGCTGCGAACCAGCGGCACGATCGTCTGCCTGCGCTGCTTCTGGTCCTCCGAGATGCGAGCACGCGTGATCAAGATCTCCTCGACCAACAGGTTGGCCACCTCGATCGCCACACGGCTGAGGAAAATGATGCCGATGACGCGGATCAGCCGCGGGCCCCAGCCGGCCAGCGACGCGATGATTTCCACTTGCAGGACGACCAGCGTGGCCACCGTGACGTAGATCATGTACTCGATCGTCCGGCGGAGCAGCGGCATGAGATGTGCCAGTTTGTCGTAGTACCGCAACAGATTCTCGGGACTGGAGTACTTCCTGCTGAGGGCGTCGAGACTCACGACCAGCGCATCGACGCCGCGCCAGCACAGCAATCCGATGGCGACGATGAGGTCAATCCTGAGCACCACCATGA
>JBFJOD010000207.1:0-2975 GCA_041617795.1 Gemmatimonadota bacterium
TGAAGTACCGATCAAACATGGCATCAGTATCCCAGCCGACCAGCTTCTTCACGATTCCCAGGCCTTCGCCTAGCGCCCGATCCGTGGGCCGCCGGTGGCCTCGGCGACCGCGACTGAGTATTCATTCTCCTATCATGGAGATCGCCAAGCGCCTATCCGTGCCATCATCCACGGGTAGCTCGTTCACCCAGGAGATCCGAGACCTTTTGGAGGCGCGCTGCCGACTCGCCTATGGCATCGGCTTCATGCTCTCGATCACCTCCTGGATGTTCTACCAGTTCATCCTGGACGTAAAGCCGCGCGTCGTCGACACGCCGCTGGCCGACTGGCAAGGGCAGATCTATGCCCTGTTCGCCGTCGCCTTCGGGCTCGCGCTGATCCCGATCCTGTCGCGCCGGGCGTCGATCACGCAGCTGCTGCTGATCGATCACATCGTCATGGTGTTCACCGTGCTATTAGCCGCCTTCGCGGCGGCCGTATTCATGCCCGCGGTACCGCCATATGGGGCGATCGCCGTGATCCTATTCGTTCACGCGGCCTTCATCCCGGTCCAGACCAAATACCAGTTCGGCCTCGCCGTGTGGGCGACGCTGGGTTACCCCATCGCCATGCTCGCCGCCCGGGCATACCTGCCGGGCATCGTCGAGTTCTGGGCCGCGAACGGAGGAAGCGAGGCGTTCCGCTTCACGGTCCTGGAGGGATCGTTCTCCCTCGGCATGTTCGGGTTCGTCTCAGTCTTGATCACGCACTCGCTCTACGGCATGCGAAAGTCGCTTCACGATGCGAAGCGGATGGGCAACTACATCATCCAGAGAGAGATCGGATCTGGCGGGATGGGCCAGGTCTTCAGGGCCCAACACGCCTTGCTCTTCCGGCCCACCGCGATCAAGACGCTCCGATCGGACGACGCCAGTGAAGCCGCCGCGAACCTCGCCCGCTTCGAGCGGGAGGTACGGCTTTCAGCCACGCTGTCGCATCCAAACACGATCACGATCTACGATTTCGGCAGAACGGCGGACGAGACGTTCTACTACGCGATGGAGTATCTCGAGGGCCTGGATCTACAGGCGCTGGTCGAGCGATTCGGGCCACTCAGCCCGGAGCGGGCCGTATACATCCTCAAACAGGCCTGCGGTTCGCTGAATGAAGCGCATTCGCGCGAGATCATCCATCGCGACATCAAGCCCTCGAACATCTTCCTGACGCACCGCGGCGGGCTGTACGATTTCGTCAAGGTACTCGACTTCGGGCTGGCCAAGCAGGTCGAGACACCCGGGGCTAGCGCGCTGACGAAGACCGGCGTCCTCTTCGGCACTCCCCGCTACCTCGCGCCCGAGAGCGTCTACGGCCCGGAGGAAGTCGGCGCTCGCTCGGATCTTTACAACCTCGGCGGCGTCGCCTACTGGGTGCTGACCGGGCAGCCGCCGTTCTCCTCGGAATCGAGCGTCGAGGTGATCATCGATCACGTGAAGACGGCCCCAACCCCGCCGTCGCAGGTCAGCGAGGTGCCGATCCCCGCGGACCTGGAGGCGATCGTGATGAAGTGCCTGGAAAAGAAGCCGGTCGACCGGTTTCAGTCAGCCGCCGAGATCGAAGAAGCGCTGGACCGGATCCCGTTCAGCCCTCCTTGGGGCCAAGCTGCAGCCCGCGAGTGGTGGAGCCTGCACGCGATCGATGATGCGCGGATAGCGGAATGCTGCGCGGTGGCGATTCCGAAGAGAGATAGTCTCTCCGCCCCTGACGCTCCAGTGGTCTAGTGCGGGCTTCTAGGCTCCTGATAGTCTGTGGACTATCGGGAGCGGAATCTTCTTCACAAATGAAGGGTGAGCCGGTGGCTTCCCAATCGACCAGCGCCAAAAGTAGCCAAGTGTGCAACCTGACGGCTGGCTTTCTGCATCACGGGAAGGCGTTGAATCTGGTTCGTTTCTCTGGTGGTGGTTGGTGGTGGTGCGCTGCGGTGATGGGTATCAGTCGCACTTAAAGTCCCTGGTCGCCGTGACCGGGTTGGCATTAGACTTGGCTGGCGTTTGCGCGGCGGCACAAGACTTACTAATAGAAGGCAATCGATCATTGATCCACTCCACGGAGAGCCGCACAGACCTCATCGATTGCGAGGACGTGCCCAGCTTTAGGGGCCTGTTGTCGCGGAAGGGAGTTTGCAATGCTGAGTGAACGCCGCTACGCAACGATTGGGAGCCGCCTCTGGTCCGTGCTTGTAGTCCTCGTGCTGGCGTTATTCGCTGGCCCCGCATGCAATGACGACGGTGGCAACGGCACCGGCCCCGGCGGGCCCTTTCGGCTGACGTTCAATCTCGATGCCAGCTTTCAGACCCCCCACGGAGGTCAATCGATCGCCATCGCCTTAGTCCGTGCATCGGACGGGTCGGTAGTTGTCGAGGCGAACGGCGCCGTCTCGGCCGACCAAGACCCATCCTTTACCTGGAGCACCGGGCCCGTAATGCAAGCCGGGGCGACCTACGAGGTTCACTACTGGATCGACTCGAACTTTGGCGGGGGGACCTCAGGTGTCTGCGATCCCAAGGAAAACGATCACCAGTGGAGCGTGGAGCTATTGTCGGTGTCCAACGACAGGAATATCACCACCGATCACGACCCGAACCTGACCGAGGACGTCTGCAGCACATTTAACTAAGGGAGCATCTTCCCAGGTGCTGTGATCTGAGACTGCCTGGCATACCGGACGCCTCATCTTCGCCTGTCTGTCGGGGCGTCCGGGTTCGGGTCCTGCCGCAACAGACCTTCCGCCGCTATGACCTGGCCCGACCCAGTTCCTCCGGTGCCAGACTTTGTGGCGTGTACTCCCCCTACAACCCGGCCCTCGGGCTGGGCAACGAGATAGTCGCTTCGGAAGCCAGCCTCGTCTCGACGGTAGAGTGGATCGGCAGCTGAACTCAGAAGGTACGTCCTGGTCGAGGTTGAGCATCGGCTCGATATTGGAGTCCAGATAGCCCGCA
>JBFJOD010000208.1:0-2960 GCA_041617795.1 Gemmatimonadota bacterium
GAGACGGTGGCGCTCATCGCGGGCGGACACACCTTCGGCAAGGTTCATGGTGCGGCCGATCCGCTTCAGTACGTGGGTCCCGAACCGGAGGGCGCGAGCCTCGAGGAGCAAGGCCTGGGGTGGAAGAACCGATTCGGCAGCGGCAAGGGTTCTGACACCATCACCAGCGGCCTAGAGGGCGCCTGGACCACCAACCCGGTGAAGTGGGACAACAACTACCTCGAGAACCTGTTCGGCTACGAATGGGAGCTCGTGAAGAGTCCGGCCGGGGCCCACCAGTGGGCTCCCACGGCTGCATCAGCAGCGCCACAGGCGCCGGACGCGCACGATCCGTCCAAGACGCAAGCGCTGATGATGACCACGGCGGACATGGCGTTGAGGATGGACCCGATCTACGAGCCGATCGCGCGGCATTTCCTCGAGAACCCGGACGAGCTGGCCGACGCGTTCGCCAAGGCCTGGTACAAGCTGACGCACCGTGACATGGGTCCCATCTCCCGCTATCTCGGACCGGAGGTTCCCAAGGTGGAGTTGCTGTGGCAGGACCCGGTCCCGGCCGTCGACCGCAAACTGATCAGCGACGCTGATGTTGCCAAACTCAAGAGCAAGATCCTCGCTTCGGGACTGTCCATCTCCCAGCTGGTCTCGGCGGCCTGGGCGTCGGCGTCGACGTTCCGGGGCAGCGACAAGCGAGGTGGGGCGAACGGCGCGCGCATTCGCCTCGCGCCGCAGAAGGATTGGGAAGTCAACCAGCCGGCCGAACTGGCGAAGGTGGTGCAGACGCTGGAGAAGGTCCAGAAGGAGTTCAATAGCGCTCAATCCGGCGGCAAGAGGGTGTCGCTGGCCGACCTGATCGTTCTGGGCGGGTGCGCGGCCGTCGAGGCGGCTGCGAAGAAGGCCGGGCACAACGTGCAGGTTCCCTTCACACCGGGGCGCACGGACGCATCGCAGGAACAGACCGACGTCGACTCGTTTGCCGCGCTCGAACCGATTGCAGATGGGTTCCGCAACTACCTGCGCAACGGACACGGCATAACGCCGGAGGAACTGCTGATCGATCGAGCGCAACTGCTGACGCTTACGGCACCCGAAATGACAGTTCTCGTTGGCGGTCTGCGCGTCCTAGATACCAATGTCGGACGGTCCAAACACGGCGTCTTCACCGAGCGGTCTGAAGTGCTCACCAACGACTTCTTCGTGAATCTGCTCGACATGAACACGACGTGGAAGGCGGCTTCGAAAGCCGGAGACGTGTTCGAGGCACACGACCGTGTTAATGGCGGCGTGAAGTGGACCGGCACCCGCGTCGATCTCGTCTTCGGTTCGAACTCGCAGCTTCGGGCCATCGCAGAGGTCTATGCCTGTGACGACGCGCAGGAGAAGTTCGTGCGTGACTTCGTGGCTGCGTGGGACAAAGTGATGAATCTCGATCGCTTCGATCTTGCCTAACCTCGGCAAAAGGGCTTGCCGCCTGACGGGTGCACGCAGCTGATGCGCAATCCCGATAGGCGGCGAGCCAGCAATCGGAGGTTGGCTGATGGACGATCGCCTCGAGCGAAACAAGAAGACCGTCAGGGCGTTCTATGACCTGATGTTCAATGAATGTCGCCCGGCTGAGGCGATCGAGAAATACGTCGGAGATGTCTACACGCAGCATAATCCCGAAGTAGCCGATGGGAAGAACGCGTTCATCGAATACTTCGAGCGCATGGCCAGTGAGTATCCCGGCAAGCGCGTGCATTTCAAGCGCGTGATTGCCGAGGGCAACTTTGTGGTGCTCCACTGTCACCAGGAATGGCCAGGCAATAGAGACTGGGCGGGGATCGACATATTTCGACTGGACGACCGCGGCAAGATTGTCGAACACTGGGATGTGCTTCAGGTCGTTCCGCCAGAATCAGCGAACGACAATACGATGTTCTGAGGGGACGCGTGGAGCGATCAGCCGCCGCCTCCGAGCAGCTCCCGAGCCTCATCATCGGTAAGCCCGACCGCGTCCAGGTCGGTGCTGGCGTCGAGCAATTCTCGGTCCTCCGCCATTCTGGCCACGGCCAGCGAACCAGCAGCGGAGCCCCCGCCGGCCACTGCGAACAGGGGGCCCAAAAACACCAGATGGCTTAGTAACGTGGTGTCCCCTGCAAGGGCCACGGCCAAGACAAAGATCACGGACAGCAGAAGACCCCCAACGCCTCCCCACGCTGCAAAGCGCGGAAGCGACATCTGGTCAAAGCTGCGCCGGCCCTCAACAATCCCGAGGACCACGGAGAACATGACGCCGGCCAGAAAGCCGAACATGCCAAACCCGAGGGGAAACGGGACGTCGGCGGCGCCAAAGCCGACTATGAGCAGGAGGATTAGTCCCGCGCCGAACCATGCTATTCCCCAGGTCAGACCCATGCCGATTGCGCCGCGGATGCGTCGCAGCCACTTCTTCATTGCCACCTCCGCGCGGGTCAACGCTCCAGCCCTGCGCCGGTGGTAGGTTGCTCCCGCGCAGCTATCCGAAACAGCCAGGCCGAACCAGCAAACAACGCGGCGAAGAAACCACAGTAAAACACGATCTCCAAGACGGAGCTACCCGGATACTGGTGCATCCCGGCGCTCAGCGCGATCACGGCGACCAACGCCTGAGCGAACGCCGTCGCGAACAACGCGCGTGCCATGCCATGTGGCTGGAAGCGCGCGATGAAAGCACCGATGATTCCGACGGCGAGCACCCCGGCAAACATCAGGTCCGGGGGCCCGCCAGCACCGATGCCGCCCACGGCGAGGACCGTCCACACGAGGAGGAACGCGGCCCCGAGCGCCAGGCCGACGGCAGCTCGGTACGCGTTATCGTCCGTCATCGCGTAAAGCGCGCGGGCGCTGGCGATGGCGCCGCCTAGGATGAAGCCGAGAAGCGGCCATCCCTGGACAACGGCTTCGCTCATCGCGTCACCCAGGTCACTGCCTCCCAACCA
>JBFJOD010000209.1:0-2950 GCA_041617795.1 Gemmatimonadota bacterium
GCCCGGCGCCGGAACACTTTAGCAGTTGTCGCACCTGCCGTGCCAAAGCCAGCGATGGCAACTAACTTACACGACCCGGCATCCTTGACCAGCGGTGAGTCAAAAAGTAACTAAGAGTCACGTAACCCCGAGGACTTCATACTTACCGGAGGGCGACGGTGAAAACCACCACGCAACTAATCCTGATCGCCGCGCTGTTCACTGCATCTGTACAGCTAGCGGCCGGTCAGGACCCGTATCGAAGCCCGCCGTCCGACGTCATCGCGATCGTCGATGCGGCACCGACACCGGTCGTCAGCGTAAGCCCCGACGGCGCCTGGATGGCCCTGACCGAACGACGCGCCTACCCTTCAATCGCCCAGCTAGCCGAGCCGGCTCTAGGTTTGGCCGGCGTTCGCTTCAACCCACGGACCAACGGAGACGATCAGCCGCCGCTCGGCATGGCCATCAAGTTGATTCGTCTCTCGGACGCTCGCGAGTGGCAACTTACGCTGCCGGAAGACGTTCAGCTCACTTACCCGTTCTGGTCGCACGATGGCCGTCACCTGGCGTTCACCAACACTACAGACCAGGGTGTGGAACTTTGGGTCGCCTCCATCGACTCAAAGCAAGCCAAGCGTTTGACCGGTCCCGAGCTCAACGCCGTGACCGGCCGCGCTTGCGAATGGCTGTCGGGTTCGCAGGCGCTACTCTGCGCGCTGGTTGCGGCGGATCGCGGCGAAGCGCCACAGGCCTCACCGGCGCCAACCGGACCGACGATCCAGGCTGCCGGTGGTGGCCAGCAAGCGCCGGTCCGCACTTACCAGAACTTACTGCAATCACCCTTCGACGAGCGTTTGTTCGAGTACTATTTCACCGCGCAACTGGCCCGCATCGATCTCAGCGGTGCTCGCCAACCGATTGGCGAACCGGCGATCTTCAATTCCGTGACAGCCGCGCCCGATGGGCGACATGTCCTGGTGAGCCGGGTTCAGCGCCCCTATTCCTACCTGGTTCCCTTCTACCGGTTTCCTCAGGAAGTCGAGGTCTGGGGCCATGACGGAGAGGAGGTCCACAAGATCGCCGCTCTGCCGCTCGCCGAGAAAGTACCGATCGGCGGAGTAGCCGAGGGCCCACGCCGCATGGAGTGGTTACCAGGCCACAGCCACACGCTGGCGTGGCTGGAAGCACTGGATGGCGGTGATCCCAAACGGGAGGCAGAACATCGCGACCGCCTGGTCAGCCTCGCCCCACCCTTCGCCGGCCCGGCGGTGGAACTCGCGCGCACAGAACTTCGCACCTACCAGACTCGCTGGAGCGAGGACGGCAAGCTGGCTCTGCTCTGGACTTGGGATCGTCCATCGCGGTCAACGAAGACCGTCTTCATTGATGCCGGCAAGGCGGGTGGGCCTGCCAGAGTGATCTGGGACCGCAGCAGCGAAGACGCGTATGGCGACCCGGGCACTCCACTAATGAAGGTTACGGAAAAGGGAGAGCGCGTGTTGCTGCGCACACCCGACGGTCGATCCATCTTCCTGGCTGGCACCGGCGCTTCACCCAACGGCGACTACCCATTTTTGTCGCGCTATGACCTACGCACCGGCAAGAGCGAGCGCTTGTGGCAAAGCGAAGATCCCTACTATGAGGTGGTCGAAGAGATATTGGACCCGAAAGGGCAACGGATCCTGACGCGCAGGGAATCGAAGAAAGAACCGCCTAACTACATCATCCACGATCTGGCAAGCGGTCGCATCACCGCCCTGACCAAGATCCCCGATCCGGCCCCTCAACTCACTGGCATCCGCAAGCAGCGCATCCAATACGATCGGGCCGACGGCGTAGCGCTAACCGGTATACTGTACCTGCCACCGGGCTATGAGGATGACACGCGTTTGCCTACCGTGATCTGGGCTTACCCCTATGAATTCAAATCGGCTGACGCGGCCAGCCAGGTTCGCGGGTCCGAGAACCGATTCACCTTTTATCGCGGCTATTCGCACCTCTTCTTCTTGACCCAGGGATACGCCGTGCTCGATGGTGCCAGCATGCCGGTCATCGGCGAGGGTGACGACGAACCGAACGATTCCTTCGTCAAGCAGCTTGTGATGAACGCGCAGGCGGCTGTGGACAAGCTGGTGGAGCTGGGTGTCACCGATCCCGAGCGAGTTGGAGTCGGCGGCCATTCTTACGGCGCTTTCATGACCGCGAACCTCCTGGCCCACTCCGATATCTTTAGGGCTGGGATTGCGCGAAGCGGAGCCTACAATCGATCCCTCACACCATTCGGGTTCCAGAATGAGCGGCGTACGTTTTGGGAGGCGCCGGAAGTCTACTTCGCCATGTCGCCTTTCATGCACGCCCAGTCAATCGACGAACCGCTGCTCCTGCTCCACGGCGAAGCGGATACGAACTCGGGCACCTTCCCCGTCCAGTCCAAGCGGCTATTCCACGCGGTCAAAGGCCTGGGCGGCACGGTCACGCTGGTCTTGTATCCCCATGAACAGCATGGTTACCGTGCTCGTGAGACGGTGCTCGACGCGCTATTTCAACAGTTCGAGTGGTTCGATCGCCACGTCAAACAGGCCGCGCCGCGTGAAGAACCGGTCAGCGAAGCTGCAACGAGTGACCCTCTGAGGAATTGATTCGAACTCAGCGGTGGGCGGGCAGCCGGGACTCGGGTGCCCGCTGGCCGTGCGGGACAAACGCACCCGGGCCGAAATGGTCGAATTGGCCCGGCCCCCGGGTGGCCGGCTGAATCACCCCATCGAAGACCAAGCGATCCGGCTTCGTAAGCAACCGCACAATACTTCCGGCCGCCAGATCACCTACCTCTACAATGCCCTGCCCATTGATCAACCAGGCATCGTCCAGCGGCGTATGGTATTCCTCGTGCAACCCCGTATGCAGGAATAGCACCGGCCGACGCTGCTGGTAGAAACAGTACTGATCACTCCGATTCAGAAACTCCTCC
>JBFJOD010000210.1:0-2917 GCA_041617795.1 Gemmatimonadota bacterium
CGCGCTACGCACGACGGAGCGCTGACCAGGCAGAACCGGCGGCGCTCGCGACGGCGAGGATAGCGAGCGCGAAGATTGCATTGCGATCCGATGAGGCCAATCCGTGACCGTGCGCAGACGAGACGAGGTAGATCAAATAGGAGATGCCCGCGGCGACAAGAGCAACCAACGCCAGCGCTGCCGCAATTAGATTCTTCTTGTGTCTCATTTGCCCGCCTAACGGCTTTGCTGTTGAGCGGCGCGGCCCGCTGCTGGGCACCGCAAAAACAGCGTTTGTTGATGGGAGGAGGCCAGCGGGCCGCTGACGCCGGCTCGCCCCGGCCAACAGCTTCGTAAGCGCGGCCGCGTCATCTCGTTTGTACCGAGGCGCCGGATACGAAACTACGACACCTCGCCGAACGCAGCGATTTCTTCGACGTATGCCGAATCGAACTGCAGCGCCTCGGCCAACTGTGATAGCGCGGTCGCGTACGCGGGATTCGCTCCGGCCAGGCCCGACTCGCGCGGCAGGTTGTAGCAGTACGACTCGACCACTTCGTTTGTGTCCAACAACTCCACCTGTACGCGTTCACGTCTGTACTCGCGAACACTCGGTTCCGAGTATAGCGCGCGAGCTTCCCGGTCGGTAAGCTCCATCACGATTCCAAAGGCGCGACTCAAAGCCGATTGCAGCAATGTTGCTCGCTCGCCGATGTGGATGCGATAGTCGACGAGCACTGCGGGTCCAATAATCTCTGGGTGCAGACCCTTCTCGGTGAGGAGAGACCGATCCATAAACAGGCCGTAGAAGAAGATCTTGCTCATGGGTTTTGGAAACTGTCCGCCTAACGTCATTCCGCTTCAGCGGCGCTGCCAGGAAAGTGGCTTTTTGATGGCAATAGATAAGGTGAGCTGGGGGAAAGATGCACCCAGAGGCAGCAAGCAAGCGGCGCAAGCGGGGTTAGTGGCGTCATCCTGTGTGGAGCTGTTCGGAAACCGCTTCCTCTCAGGGCTGCGGCTGACTGCTATCGACCAAGCCTCACGGCAACAACCTGGACCCGCTGTTGTAGCGGATCGAGCGTCCATGTGGCGCCCGCCATTGCAGATGCACCCAACCACACGTCCTCGGCGTCCGGATTCACATATACCAATGGCGACGCGATAACGAGCTCGCCGAAACGGAGCGTGTCGGCAATGTGGCCCTCCAAAACCTGAGTGGTGCCCGTCTGGTTGTTGTATGTCGTGCGACCGGGGACGGGTGCGGAGAGCCATCGCAGACGTGACTGCAATCCGGGTGGAACGGTCATCCACTCGCTGGCACCAGTATCGAGATTCACGAGCAGCGAGTCGCGACCGATGCTAACGGTGATGTAAGGCATCCGGCCTTCAAGCTCATAGGAAAAGACGGTTTGGCCGTCGGGCGCGTGACGCGAGTCGCGGTGAGCACGAGCCGTTGGGCCGGGAAGTCAAGCGTGAAGGATGAAAGCCGGAGGACGTTGTAGCCCAGTACACCATCGACGTCAAGCTCGTCGTATGAGCCGACTGTGACATCCTCGAGACGAGCATCGCCGAGCGCTATGGCCTCGACGTGCACTATATCACTTGTGGGCCTGTCGACCAGAACAGTGCTCCCCGATGCATCGACGATGTTCTTCCGGAGCAGGGTCACGTTAGAACCCAGGTCGATGAGAAACCGATACGGTCCCGTTCCATTGACGCCAACCTCAACCAGCGGAAGTGTCGGCGTGCCGATCAGGGGAAGAGCGACGGAGTCGCCGGGCAACACGATTCTGGTGGCTCCCGCCCGAACGCGTTCCAGCAGGCTGTCCGGCAGCGACTGCGCAACGGCCAACCCCGTCGGCATTAGGGCGGCCAGCTAACGGTATTTGCAGGCGACAATGTCTTTCCAATTCTCGTAACGCCTTAGCATCTGGCTCGAACAGCCGCTACATCAACACCGGCCGCTGCAATCTTTCGCTCACCGGCCGCTATTACGGCCTCCGAAAATCTCCGAAGAAACCCATCATGCTCTGAATTCCGACCCGTCTTCGTGTACGTCAATTCATACTCCACCTCCTCCCATGTGTCAATCGAGGCTAGGTTGTGCTGAACTTGTACCTCCAGATTGTCAAGAGCACGCGCAAATCGCGATTCACCCGTATCACCTGCCTCAAACTCGTTCCAAAGCGCATAGACCTCTTCCCAGGTTGGTTCTGGCAACAGCGCTCGAAGGTGCTCGATGGCACGACGTTCACGCTCAGCCTTCTTCTGTTTAGTCTCTCCAGTATCGAAAAAGATGACATCGCCGGCTTCAGCTTCGACGAGGTCGTGGACGAGTACCATCGAGAGTGTTCGAAGGAGGTCAACCGGGTGTTCGAGGTGCAGTGCCATCTGGTACGAATGCTCAGCGACGCTTTCACGGCGTCCCTCTTAGCGCGAAGTCGGTGGTCAGATCTGATGCGAGGCTTTTTAACGCGCCTGTTGTGTCTGGTGCGGTATAACGGTCTTTGCACTGGCGGCGCGGCACGCGTCGCCTGCGCAGTAACGATACAGGACTCCGCAAGGTTGCTGGATGGGGACAAGCTCGCGGCCGCGGCCGCTACAGGCCGGGGTTAGGCCGCATTGAGTAAATTAGTTATCAAGATCCTCAAACCACTGCGCAACGTCGTGGTTATCGATGGTGCGCGAGAGATCGAGCGGAGAGACACCGTGATTGTTTCGTTGGTGCGGGTCTGCACCACGCGCTCAAAGCAGCTCAATGACGTCTCCGGGAGCCCCTGGGCCGCTGCGCATTACTTATTGGCCTGCAACGCTATACAAACACCGACCGGGTCTCGTATGACGGCGCGCCCGGCTTCAGTCGATCCCTTGATGATCTCGCCGCCGCCCTCGCGAACGAGTCGAAGACTCTCCTCGAGGTCATCGACAGGCAGACTAA
>JBFJOD010000211.1:0-2901 GCA_041617795.1 Gemmatimonadota bacterium
TCAAGCGGCTGCTTGCGTATTCGTCGATCGCGCACGCGGGCTACCTCCTGGTCGCGCTGATCGCCGCGAACGAGTCCGGGATGGCCTCGTTCCTCTTCTATCTGATAGCCTACACGGCGATGATCGTCGGGGCGTTTGCGATTATCCAGGTGCTGGCTGGATCGGGCGACAGCCGCCAGAGCATGTCCGATTATGCCGGCTTAGGGTGGAGTCACCCGTGGGCCGCGGCGGTGCTATCGGTGTTCCTGGTGTCTCTGGCCGGCCTGCCGCCTACCGGCGGGTTCATCGGAAAGTTCTACATTCTCAGGGCTTCCATCGAGGCCGGTTACATCAACCTGGCCGTCATACTGGTCGTCACCACGCTGATCTCGTACTGGTACTATCTACGCGTGATCGTCACCATGTACATGAAACCGTCAGTGACGCCGCTAGGGAAGGTAAGCTGGGGTGTACCGATGCGGGCCGTATTGGTGGTCTGTGCCGCGATCACCTTGTACCTGGGGATCCTGCCTTCGTGGCCGCTACTCAAAGCACAGCGTAGTGCCGCCGGGCTGACACAAGTAGCGGTAGAGCAAGTAATCGACGCCAACCAGGTGGCCGGACGCTAGCCGCTCTCAAGCGACAGGCGGAGGTTTCGCAAGGTGGCCGTTTCGCTGGAGAAAAGAGATGGCGCGGGTAAGTCATCACATTTTTCGTGAGTACGACGTCAGGGGTGTCGTCGGCAAGGATCTGACGCCGGCTACGGCAGGTCAGGTCGGCCGGGCTTTTGGCAGCCAGGTACGCGAGGGTCTCGGGCTGGAGAGCCCGACGGTTGCGCTGGGATTCGATAATCGCCTGAGTTCGGAGGAACTGAGCGGCTCGTTCGCGCAGGGACTGGTAGCGACGGGTGCTCGCGTGTTCAATGTCGGCCTCGTGCCCACTCCCGCACTGTATTTCGCCGTACACCATCTGGAGTGCGACGCTGGCATCCAGGTGACGGGCTCGCACAACCCGCCCGAGTACAACGGTTTCAAGATGCTGACGTCGCGCGGACCCTTCTATGGCGAGGCGATTCAACGGCTGCGCGAGCGCATCGATTCTCAGAACTTCAGCGCGGGCCGGGGAAGTGTCGAACGACGGCCGGTGCTCGAGGAGTACGTTAAGGACGTCACGGGCCGCTTCAAGCTGAGTCGGCCGGTGCCGGTTGTCATCGACTGCGGCAATGGGGCGGGCAGTCTGGCCGCAACCCGGATGTTGAAGCAGATCGGCGCGAAGGTTGAGGCGTTGTTCTGCGATTCTGACGGAACGTTCCCGAATCACCACCCGGACCCCACGGTCGATGAGAACTTGTCAGATCTGATCGACCGGGTACGTGCCTCCGGGGCGGAGCTGGGAATCGCCTTCGACGGCGACGCCGACCGGATCGGGGCTGTGGACGAAGAGGGAACCATCGTGCGCGGCGACTATCTGCTGCTGATTTACGCGCTCGATGCCCTGAAGAAGCGACCGGGAGAGCAAGTCATTTTCGATGTGAAATGCTCCGAAGTCCTCGAAGATAGCATAAGCGAGGCCGGTGGTCGGCCGATCATGTGGAAGACGGGGCACTCGTTGATCAAAGAAAAGATGCGTGAGACTGGTGCCCGCATCGCCGGCGAGATGAGCGGCCACATGTTCTTCGGCGATGACTACTACGGTTATGACGACGCACTCTACTCGGCGTGCCGTCTGGTCGATGTCGTGGCTCGCGCGGGGAAACCGCTTTCGAAGTTGCTAGCCGGTATCCCGAAGCGGGCGTCGACCCCCGAGATCCGGGTCGAGTGCGGCGATCAGCGGAAATTCGAGATCGTCGCGGCAGCCGTGAAGCATTTCAGCCAGCACTATGAAGTGATCGACGTCGATGGTGCTCGCATGCGTATGCCGGGCGGCTGGGCTCTGATCCGGGCCAGCAATACGCAGCCGATTATCGTGCTGCGTTTCGAAGCCGTGGATGAGGCAGCCTTGGAGAAGATCCGTGGGGAAATCGGCGACTGGTTGCGAGCGCAGGGCGTGACGCTTTAGCGACTCAGCCAGCCAATCCTCGAGTACCAGTCAGACAAGGGTCCCGGGACGCGCGTCTTGAGGCCCCTTTTTTGACTCGATGTTGGCAGAAGCTCAGAGACTGTCAGAAATGCGGATGCGTTGATGCCGGCAAGAAGCGCGAGTGTAGTCGTTGCCCTGGGCGGAAATGCTTTGGCGCCGGCGGCGAAAAACGTCACGATCTTCGATCAGTTCCGCCATACACGCGAGAGCTTGAGCGGAGTGATCGAACTGGCCCGCAAAGGCTGGCGAATCGTCATCGTTCACGGCAACGGGCCTCAGGTCGGCGACGAATTGCTGCGCAACGAATTGGCCGCAGAGGCGTTGCCCGAGCAGCCACTGGGCGTCTTGGTAGCGGCGACGGCTGGCTGGATCGGTTACATGATTCAGCAGTCTCTCGAGAACGGACTACGCGTCGCCGGCCTCGATCGACCCGTCGTCACTCAGATCACCCAGGTGGTTGTCGACCCGGAAGCTCCGGAATCGCGCGAGCCGACCAAGTTCATCGGACGTGCGTTGCGGGAGGATCAGGCGGAGCGACTGCGGGCGGCGGGCTGGATTGTTAGAAAAGACTCGAAGGGCGTCCTGCGACGCGTCGTGGCCAGCCCGCTGCCGCTGGAGATCGTGGAGAAGGACACGATCCGTAATCTTGTCGCAAAAGACAACATCGTCATCGCGGCAGGCGGTGGAGGCATACCGGTGTACCGGCATCCGAGTTTGGGGCTCGAGGGCTTCGACGCGGTGATCGACAAGGATTTGGCGGCTGCGCTGCTCGGTTGTGAGATCGGCGCCAGCACGTTGCTCATGCTCACGGATGTGGACGCGGTTTACCGTGATTTCGGCACA
>JBFJOD010000212.1:0-2877 GCA_041617795.1 Gemmatimonadota bacterium
CTCGTACGCAAAAGTGCGATATGGTCTGGCCGGTCATGACGGAGAATGCACCGGAGAAATACCAAGAAAGGGTGAAAGGGGCGAGCCGCCGAGCGTCTGGAGGGACCGCATTCTTCCCGGCGTATAAATTTTACTGTACCCGTTCCAAGCTTGCGCTCTTTGTCGCAAGGCTGCCGTGCCCCTGCAATCAGTACTCGACACCACCCCCCCCGAGGCCAGCTTCGCCTTCAGCGTCTCGCCCTCGTAGAGCGCCATGGCTATGAAGGTCTGCCCGTCCTCGGCGTCCCCAATCTCGTAGATGGTGCAAACGTTCGGGTGGTTAAGGGCGGAGGCCGCTTCGGCCTCCTGCTCGAAGCGTTGCCTTGCTTCGGCATCTGTGCTGAGGTGCGGCGGCAAGAACTTGAGCGCCACCTTCCGCTTGAGCCGGGTATCCTCGCCGAGATAGACCACTCCCATGCCACCGCCCCCGAGCTTGTCGAGAACCCTGAAATGCGATATGGTCTGGCCCGTCATGACGGCTCCCTCACCTCCGCGTCGAGTAGCCGCTCGAGCCCTGCGCGCGCCTCCTCGACCATCGGTTGCAGTTCGGGGTCGGCGTCCTTCCAGAGGTCGGCGAAGAGTTGGTACAGGGCGATGGCCCCATCTGCATCTCCCATGGCCTCGTAGCACTGGGCACGGTAGAGATAGGTCGGGACTTGCCAGAGCGAATGCGACTCCGCGAGGGTCCCCCAGAGGGCGATTGCCTCTTCGTAGCGTTCCTGCTCCATCAGGATGGCCGCCCGAAGATGGCGGTCGTAAGCCCTGCTCTCGAACCAGTCAGCTGAGCCGCCTGTCACCGGCAGAACCACCGACGATGCCAGGACGTACGCGTCCGCGTTGTCACCTTTAGACCTGGCAAGATAAGCTCGCAAGGTCATCGCAAAGCCGGCAGCGAAACCGGCATCGTCGTCTTCCGAAGACCGCACGAGGAATTCCGTCTGTCGCTCCACCTCAGGCCAATCGCCCATCCTTGCACTCAGCATGCCGATCATGAACGAGCGGAATACAGGCCCCTGGTTCTGCCAGAGTCCTTCCCACCCGTCAGGATCGGCGGGATACTCGTCCTCAACTCGCCGTCGAAGATCGCTCAGTTCTCGTTCCAGTACGGCGCCAAGCGGACTGACCGCGACAAACCACAACGCGGTAAGTTCGTGGTCGGGCCACTCCGGGTTCGGGGCGATGTACATATTCTCCCGCACCTCTTTCCATCGACCCGTTCGGTACAGATGTCTGAAGGTATAGGCAGTACGCGCCCAGCGACGGTCGCCGACGGATAGATCAGCGTTGTTCATGCGGGCGTGATGGATGCGTTCGCCAATCTCAAGGTCATCGTTGTCGGCCAGGTATGGACCGAGGTCACCGACAATGCGGGTGAGAGTCGCCGACCGAAACCACCAGGTGGAATTCGAGGCGACCTCTATCATTGAGTCTGGTTCGCTCGACCCAACGGCCCTCGCAAGCGCGAGCCAGAGTTCGTGCAGCTCCCTCCGAACCCACTCGGGGTCGGACTGCCGGATCAGCGAGTCCACCGCCTCATAGCGCTTCTCGAAGGAAAGGAAGTCTGCAAGATGATCGAAGACTTCCGCGTTATCGGGGTCCAGCGCAAAAGCGCGCTCAAGCGGCTCCTTCGCGAGAAACTCCGATACTCCGTTTGTGGGACCGAAATGGTAGTAGTAGTCTCCAAGCGAGTACCAGGCGTAGGCGTCGGCCGGGTACTCCTGGGTCAACGAGCGGTACAGCCGTTCGGCTTCGCTCCCATTGCCACGAAACAACGCTGTGTCGGCCGCAAGGAGCTTCTGGAAGCGGTCCGGCAGACCGTCCGCACGTTCAGCCGCCTTGAAGGTGTACTTTCTCCAGAGATCCCACGATCCGGCGTACCAGCCATTAGCCTGACCCAGACGGTACCAAGCGAGCGTGAAGGTAGAGTCGAGATCAACCGCGCGCTGCAGCGCCACCGCAGCATCTCGGTACCGGCCGTCACGCATCGCGTGCTCGCCTTCGAGGTAAGCTTTCAATGAAGGAAGCGACGACGTGGTCATGGCCGCAACGCTCAGCCGTCCCTGGTCCTGTTCTTTCACATGGGAGGCCATCAGTTTCTGTGCAAGGCGATCGATCGCCGGCATCGGGTCCTCGCTTCCCTGTTCGACCTCATCGTCCACCTGCACAACGGCATTCCCGTTCGCGTCATACTGAGTCGCGTTGAATCGGACGTGCGGCCCTACCCGCATCACCGTGCCCATGATGAAGTCGCGGGCACCGAGCTTCTCAACGAGTGAGCGCACGGCGACAAGGTCATTGAGGTCTGTTCTGCTCCGGTTGATCTCACCGAAAATGAGTCGCGCGTCCACCGCTCGCCGTCCGCCCACGCCGTCCAACGCGAGACTCAAGAGATCCACCATCCCCTCGCTCAAATACTCCAGTGACTCGTCACCGCGCACTGTGAACGGCATCACCACCAGACCCTCGAGGACCGCGGGTTCTTCTTCTCCGCCGTCAGACGTACGTCGAGGTACAAGGAGTAATACGAGAACCACGGCGACCAGCGCGACAAGTGCAGCAACAATCCACGGAGTCTTGCTGTGCGGGGTTGCAACGGCCACGCTCTCGGTGGTGGTGGCGGCAATCGTCCGCAGGCGGCGTGCGAGTGTCGCCGCATCTTCTGTTCGCTCCTTCGGATTCTTGCGGAGGCAGCTCTGTACGATTCCCTCCATGAAGGCCGTCTGGTTCATCAGCCGCTCCGGCTCCTCGTTCAGGATCGCGTAGCTGATCGCCTGCTCGTAGTCGCCATCGAAGGGCCGCCGGCCCGAGAGCATCTCGTAGAGCACCACACCAAGGCTC
>JBFJOD010000213.1:0-2693 GCA_041617795.1 Gemmatimonadota bacterium
AAGTCTGAGGCTCAAAGACCTGCGCCATTGCTTGGCGCAGTGGCTGGCCGATGCTGGTCGGTCAGAAGCCAGTATTCAGATGTCGATGCGGCACGCAAGCCCATCGATGACACGCCGCTATGCCATGCAACGGGAAAGAGGCGAGAATGCCCGTGTACTAGGCGACATCTTGCTGATGAGTGCGTAGTTCTTCAGGAGTTCCCCCCAGCCATTCCACACCAGATCACACACCACACCCTTCGGGGAACCCAGTCTGTAGGAGGGCCTAAACCGTAGGTCTTTGATCGAACAGAAGTTGGCGGAGTGGGCCCTGTAGGATTCGAACCTACGACCGACGGATTATGAGTCCGCTGCTCTAACCACTGAGCTAAGGGCCCGGATTGAGGTCACGACTGAAGATACAACGGGCCCCAGTTCAGGCTAGACGGGCGACGGGCGTGCGGCACTACCGCGCTATCCCCACAGCTGGCGTCCCAACTCGACGCCTGAAAGGCTGCCGCTCCAGGTAGACCAGCGATCGCCACAGCCACTCGAGCGGTCCGAACAGGAAGTACCGCAGCCAGATGGGCGAAAGGATCAACTGGACCGCCCATACCGCGACGACGATCATCGCTTGGCCCGCTCGTTCGATCTGTCCGAACAGGCCGAAGCCATGGCCGTAAAACAGCGTGGTACAGATGACCGTTTGCAGGATGTAATTGGAGAACGCCATCCGGCCGACAGCGGCGAGCGGCCTGGTCAACATCCCGAGGCTCGGGCGTTGGCAGACGAGCATGACGACACTCACCCACCCCACGCTCACGAGGAGACTGGCCCAATAGTTGAACTGAAGCCCGAAGAAGAAGTAGTAGGTGACATCCCAGTCTACCGCGAAGTTTCGCTGCATGCCGTAGACGATCACGGGAATCCCCACGAACCCTGCAACCACGATCAGTGCCGCGTAGAGCTTGGGTGAACGCCTCGCGCTGAACAGCCCGAGCTTGAACAACGCCATCCCCAGCAGCATGAGCCCGGAGACCCGCCACGCCGCCCACACGAGGAACGTGTTGATCTCCATCTCGAGCGACTTGGGTACCCGGTGGTCCATCTGTTCCAACCACCCGCCACGGTACGTGGCGACCTCCGCGGCGATCACCTCCGGAGGAGGCTTCAGCTCCAGCGCCACCTGTTCCATCATGGCCTGCGGCCAGGAAGGCATGCTGAACCCCGCCAACAGCATCATGCCGGAAGCGATTGCGATCGAAACCAGTCCCCAGACAATCAGCCACTGCGGCCGAACCTTGCGAAACAGATACACGAGCAGGCCACACATGCCGTACCAGTAGAGGATGTCTCCGTACCACAACAGGTGCGCGTGGAGCAACCCGAAGAGGATGAGCCACGCCATGCGTCGGTAGTGCAGGCCGGTGGGCGACCGCCCCCCCGACTCGGCGCGCTGGGTCATGAGAACGATCCCGGCGCCGAATAGCATGGAGAAGATCGCCATGAACTTGAGGTCGGCCAATGCGTTCGTGAGACGCCACACCCACCCGTTCACGCCCGACAGATCACCGTACGCCGTGGGGTCGAAGTACGCGGCCGACGGCATGGAAAACGCACCGATGTTGACCACGAGAATGCCCAGGACGGCAAACCCGCGGAGCACATCCAGCGACGCGATGCGTTGGGACTCCCCGACGGGAGCGAGGCGGTCGGACACCTTCCCTCTCTTGCGTTGCTGACAGCCGTACGAAACGGGATTCCCAGGGTTTCAGCCGCTTCGGGTACTGACCGACCTTCGCCGCACCGCCGCTGATTGGCCTGGCAGACAGGTTTTGACGGAACGGATTGCTATTCGGCCACCCCGCCCATTCGCTGCTCCGACCACTGAGCTAGAGACCCTCGATATCTGACAGGTATCATCAGGTATTATAAGGAATAAAGAGGAAGGTACGAGCCCGCCGATCGAGGCCGGCCTCCGAGGCGCACCCAAAGGCGATCCACGAAGGAGGCGCGGCTCGACTAGCCACGCGCACTGCGCCACCGCATCTTACGCACGTCGGGACATTCGCTCGGGAGGTGAAACATACGTACCGGTTCGTCGCATCCCGCTCTTCTCGCCACGCTGCTCATGATGGGCTGTGGCCAAGACGAGCCGATGGTCACCGTCTTTCTCGACGAGACGAGCTTCCTCGCAACCAGTGGCGCGGTCGAGACCGTGACGTATCCGACGGCGAAGGCTCAATCGCCGACACCGTACACCGAGAACGGCGTCACGCTGAGCAGCGCGGCCGACTTCAACAATCAGGTTGCCGCTCTTACCCCGGTATTCACCGGCAACGTGTTCGGCGTGAGCGGCGCCGAGAACGTGGATATCGAGTTTGCTACACCCGTGTTCGCCTTCGGGCTACAGATGCAGGACGGATTCGCGGTGGGAGAGGTCGTGGAAGGACCGTGTCCGGCTTCCGATTCTCGCTTCGAGTTCGTGTTTCTCTCGGGCGGCGTCCTGGTGGGGAGCACGGTCGAGGATCCGCCGGTCGACGAAGTCTTTTTCGTTGGAGGGATCACGAACCGCGCGCTCGACAAGGTGGAGATCCGAGAGGTCGGGTCGGCGATCGACGAATCCGTCGGAAGTCACTGCGAGAACGATTTCTTCGGCCCGATCTACACCAGCACGTCGCCACAGCCGTAGCGGCACGCCCACCTCGATTGGT
>JBFJOD010000214.1:0-2671 GCA_041617795.1 Gemmatimonadota bacterium
CCGGTGAACAACCACGGCAGATTGCGCACGCCGCCGGCGACGCCCACCTCATCGCGGATCGGTCGCAGGATGTAATAGCCGGCGAGGATGAAGAAGTAGTAGGCGCAAGAGAGAAGTAGCGCTTGTACCTCCTCACGCCTGACCTCGACCGCGCGCTGCAACAGACGCGTGATCAAGCCCGGCCGGTCAGCGGGTCGGCGGCTCAGCGACTAGCCCTCCGCCTGCCGCGTGTGCCAGGCGGCCAGGACTTCTTTCTCTCTTTCAGCTGCCAGTCCGGCTCGCGGATTGGATGTCCGCTCTTCCGGCAGCGTCTTCCACCAATCCAGCGTCTCCCTTGCCGTTACAGCCAGCGGCCGATATTCGAGCCCCTTGCCAACGGCCTTGCTGTTATCGAACAAACCGAATCCTGCCGTCTCGCCGCGCGCCGGCAACCAGGCGGTCATGTGCTGCCAAGGCGCTACCTGGTGCTCGGACATGAAGTCCGCATCCACCCAAGTAAAGGAAATATCGTTGCTGACCACGGCCCGCATGCCGTAGAGCAAGTCGCCCATCGTCAGCTTCGACTTCGGACCCACACAGCTGTAAACACCCGTTTCACGCTCTTCAAGCATATGGATGTACCATTCTGCCAGGTCGCGTGCATCGATGTACTGGGTCGGATCTTCCGGCGTACCGGGTGCCATGACCTCGCCACCCCGGTCGACGCGGACGGGCCAGTACGTCCAGCGATCGGTGGGATCGCCAGGTCCCACGATGAGATGCGGACGGATGATCAGGGCGCGACCGGGAAACGCCTTCTCAGCTTCCTGCTCGCACAGCGCCTTGAGCGGGCCGTAGGTCTGACCGGTGATCTGCTCGATGGTCGGGTCGTCGATCGTCGCGACGGGATCCTCTTCGTTAATGCCTTCCTTACTGAAGTCGGCATGTACCGATAGCGACGAAGTGAACAGATAGAGTTCAGCCGCATCCTCGAGCAGTCCTGCCGACTGCCGCACCCAGCGGGGGAGCGAGGCCGAGTTATCGATAACGACATCCCAAGTGTGGCCCTTCAGTGATTCCAAGTCGTTGTCTCGGTCGCCGATCAGCGTCTCGATATTCGGGAACAGTCCGGGGTTCGTCTTGCCACGGTTGAACAGCGTGACCGTATGGCCGCGCTTCTGCGCATAGCGAACCATGTGCGGACCGATGAAGCCGGTACCGCCCAACACGAGTATTCGCATCGGCTTAACCGCGCGGGGGACCCTCTGGCCCGCGTAGGCATTCGGGCCGGCCAGGAGGCCGAGGCCCAAGCCGCCAGACGCGGCCGCGGATAGCTGCAAGAATTCTCTTCTCGTCGTCGGCATGGGGTGCTCCTGATTGCTGAACGCCGGTGCGGCGCAGTTCGATTTGCCAGGTGGCGCTGGAAGCTACGGCGACGGAGCCAAGCATGCCAGTCAGACTCGACGGCGCCGGCAGGATCTGACGCCGTAGATCTAAAACGAAATGGCCGCTCCAAAAGGAACGGCCATCCCTCGCTTTGATCGCCAGCTAGTCGGCCGGCACTGATCCGTCTCCCCCGCTAAAGACCGAGCCAGCCAGCGATCACGTTGCGCTGCATGTCCGAAGTGCCCGAGTAGAGGACTCCGCCAACGGCGTCGCGGAAGGAACGCTCGACGTCGTACTCCGCCATGAATCCATAGCCACCAAAGGTGCGCACGGCAGCGAGCGCGTTTTCGATGAAGGCCTCGCTCACATAAAGCTTGGCGATCGCCGAATCCATCTGCACCTCTCTCGATACATCCAGCCGCGAGGCGGCTTTGTAGACCAGCAGGCGCGCCGCCTCCAGCTGGACCTTCATGTCGACCAGCCGGTGCGAGACTGCCTGGAATTTGCTGAT
Source organism: Gemmatimonadota bacterium (assembly GCA_041617795.1). Classification (GTDB taxonomy): domain Bacteria; phylum Gemmatimonadota; class Gemmatimonadetes; order Palauibacterales; family KS3-K002; genus JBFJOD01. The sequence goes on from JBFJOD010000214.1 coordinate 1,877, forward strand.
CGGTTTCCCGAAAGCTTTGCGGATCCGGGCGTATTTCACTGCTTCGTCCAAGAGACGCTGCATCGCCCCCAGGTGAGTCGCCACGAGCAAGGACCTTTCCCAATCCATCGACTGGGAGAACACGGTTGTGCCACCACCGACTCCGCCAACGACTGCCGTCGTCGGAACCCAGGCGTCCTCGAAGATCAGCTCGCCGATCTTCGCCGTGCGCAGGCCCATCTTCTCGAACGTTTGGCCCACTTGAAAGCCGGGTGTCTCTTTCTCGACCAAGAAACCGGTGATGCCGGCCTTCTCGCCCTCGCTCCCGTCGACCACGGCATAGACCAGGGCCAGATCGGCGACCGGACCATTGGAAGCGAAGATCTTCCGCCCGCTGATACGAAAGCCGTCGCCGTCGGGAACGGCTCGCGATGTCATCGCGAACGCATCCGATCCCGATTCCGGCTCGGTCATCGCGTTGACGGCAATCAGGCTACCATCACACAGCTTTGGCAGGTATCGCCGCTTTTGCTCCTCGTCGCTGTGCTTCCAGATTGGCACGACACAGGCCAGCAAGTGCGCGCAGAGCGCGAAGACCAGACCGCCATCGTGGCAACCATAACCGAATGCCTCGAGAGCAATGGCGGTGCTGAGCGGATCCAGGCCCACGCCGCCGTATTCCTCCGGTACCGGAAGACCCTGTAGGCCCATCTCCCCGCACTTCCGCCAAAGATCGCCAGGGAAACTCTGGGCGCGATCCCGTTCGCTGGCACCCTTGTTGAGCTCCTGCTGGCAGAAGTCGATGATCTGGCTGCG
>JBFJOD010000215.1:0-2655 GCA_041617795.1 Gemmatimonadota bacterium
GGCGGCGTTGGAGACGTGACCAGATTCGGGCAGCACCCCTCACACAAATCGGAGGTCTTGCCATGGCTGTAAAACGACGGGTGTTCATGAGCCTGACACACGACACGTACCTGGATGATCGGCAAAACAGTCTAAAGTGGGGAATTGTCCAGCGTGTGATCGATGCCGACTACGAACCCCACATCTTCTTCCCGGCGGTCCCTCCTTCTTTTGCCGCGACAGTTCACCGTGAGGTCCCTTGGACGGCGGACAAGGTCAGGGAGACCGTAGGTGGGGCTGTCGGTGCTGTGATGATCGGATATCCGCGATGGAGGTATGGCGACGATGTCCATGCCAGTGAGTTTACCCACTACGAGGCTGGGGTAGCACACACGACTGGAATACCGATGCTCATGGTGCTGGAAAAGGGGATACGATGGCGCGGCGCGTTCGACCAGAGTTCCGCGCAAATCTGCGAGATACCAGTGGACGCCGATGAGTCATGGCTGGCTAGTTCGTACTTTGAGCAGTGCTTCAGTCCTTGGCGTTGCGAACTTGACGCGCGCTTCGATATATTCCTCGGGTATTCAAGTCAATCACAGGGGACAGCGAGGAACCTGAAGCGAGTCTTCGAGACCAAGGGAGCGAGAGTACTCGACTGGCAGGCTTTCGGACCTGGCACCATTCTGGAGCAGATCAAGAAAGCGGCAGACTGCTGCACAGGCGGAGTTTTCCTGTTCACCGCGGATGATCAGCTCGAGGGCGATCAGGGAATGGCTGCTCCACGGGACAACGTCGTCTTTGAGGCGGGCTACTTCGTACATTCAAAAGGCCACAAGCGTGTCTTGGTCATTCGTGAGTCCGGTGGGAAGCGAAGTGCGAAGATGCCTGCCGACTTGGGGGGAGCTATTTACGCTCCCCTGCCAGACCTCGCAAACATCGAGGCACTTGACCAGCAGCTAGATCGATTTGTGGAGAATCTCTAGGTTGGCAGCCGAGCGGAGGTCGAAGATCGCCGCCTAACAACGGCATGCAGCCGACGCCACGGGGCGGCGCGGCTGATGCCGAACGTTAGACGGCACCGCGAACACGATTCGCGCCACCGCCGGAGGAGATGATGTTTAACGAACGCCCATCCCTTGTTGGCCCCTTGTGCCTCATCACTGGCGCACTCCTTGGTTTGGCAGGCAGTTTCGCCCCGTCAACCTCGCTACGAGGGCTGGCGTGGGGAGTCGATGGCACTGCTCTCATAGTCGGGGCGGCCGTGCTTGCAGTCCACTTCATTCGGCATGGACAAGACTTCCTCGCCGCAGGCTTTCTGGTCTTCATCGCTGGTCAGGCGTTGGTTGTCTCCGGTTCAGCTATGTCTCTTGAGGCCAGTAGCCCATCATTTGCTGCAGGTGCGGCGCTGTGGGCCGCGGCATTGGTACTCATCAGCACACCCAACGTTATGCCCTTGCCCGTGCGCGCGCTCGGGTTCGTCGCCGCATTGCTCCTCGCAGGCACGGCGCTTCAAGTATTTGCAGGTCGAAGCCTTACCCCGCTATCCGAGCCTCTTCCCTTTTTCGCCTACCCATTTCTGGTACTCACCATGTTCGGTTGGGCGTGGTGGTGCCTGCGCGCTCCGCCGCACACCTAGAATGGCAAGCACACTGCGGCCGCAGCGCCAGAGCTCAAGAACGCCGTCTAACCCTTCGGTCAAGCCGACCCGCTCCGGCCTGCGGCCTCCGCGGGCGGCTTGCCTCAAACGGTTATAGCGCTTGATGGTCGGTATAACCGTGGTTATACTCCGTGAGCAATGAAGACGGCGATTTCAATCCCCGACGAAGTATTCGAGGCTGCGGAGAGGACCGCGAAGTCTCTTGGCGTGTCTCGAAGCGAGCTCTATGCGACGGCCGTTCGGGAGTACCTCGAGCGGTATCGTCGCGAAGGCCTGACAGAGAAGCTGAACCAGGTATACGAGAATGACGAGGCAGCGTCCGAACTCGATGAACGGTTGCGGACGCTTCAGTTGTCCTCGTTGGAGAAGGAGCCCTGGTAGTGAAGCGCGGGGAGGTCTGGTGGGCAGACCTTCCTGAGCCTGCCGGCTCAGAGCCTGGATTCCGAAGGCCTGTCCTGGTCGTTCAGGCTGACGAGTTCAATCGAAGCCGAATTCGAACCGTAATCGCGGCGGCGATTACTTCGAACACCAACCTTGCCGCAGCCCCGGGCAATGTCACATTGCCGAAGCGAAGTGTCGGTCTCGGTCGCGACTCGGTAGTCAATGTCTCCCAGCTTGTAACTCTCGACAAGCGCTTCCTGGTGGAACGAGCTGGGCGCGTATCCGATACCAAGCTCCGTCAAGTCGAGGACGGGTTGCGCCTTGCGGTCGCGCTATAACAATGCAAGCAACGCCGGTTATGGCGTCGGCGGCCTGCGGCCGGTTGCGCGCCGTTAGCGGCGCGCTTGAGCGCAGACGTTCGGCGAAACTACAGCGAAACGGCGCTTCGAGCGAAGCGGATCGACCAGTGGCGCTAGATCCACCAGCCGGAGGTCGTCCTATGCGGTCTGTTGGGGACGATGGTGGAGTACCAGGAGCTTATGTGGCTCTAGTGCAAGCTCCGCATACGTTCTACCCGAGTCGTCCGAAAATTCGACCTCATAGGCACCGTCCAGAAGTTCTACCACGGTGCCGAC
>JBFJOD010000216.1:0-2559 GCA_041617795.1 Gemmatimonadota bacterium
CCAGCAACGTCAGCGCCAGCGCCCGGCGACCCCAGGGGCGGCGCCAACCCGCCAGCCACCACTCGGCCAACAAACCGTTGATCGCGGCTAGCCACACCCCCACGCCCCGTGACCCGGCCAGGTCAGCGAAGCCGATCAGCGCGGGGAATCCGGTTAGCGCGTGACCGAGTCCCAGCCAGGGGAAAGTCAGATCACCGAGGTGTGCCGGCACCCATTCAGCCGCCGTCCAAAAAACCGGCACCGAGAGCCAGAACGGCATCCCATGGCGAACGCGGAAATGATGGATCGCCCAGCCGGCACCGGTCAGAAAGCCGGAGAGAACGACGACCGTGATCAAGTAGCCGAGCAGCGCCAGCCACGTGTAGAAGACCAGCGCGGCAAACAGCCAGTAGAGCAATGTGCCGTAGAAGACAACGCCCATCCAAAACGTGCCCCGGCGAACGGACGGCGCCCCGTTTGGGTCGGGCGATCGCTCGGCCACGAAAGCCAGGTAAGGAACCAGTGCAACGAACGGCGGGATCAGCAGGTTGAAGGGAGGAAACGAGAGGGTCAGGAGAACACCGCTAATAACAGGAAGGCCGACCTCTTTGCCGCGGGGTAACAGAGGGTGGATCACAACACGATCTCGCGGCCCTCTCGAGTCGAACGGTAGCAGGCATCGACGATCTTCATCAGGACCTCCTGCTCCGCGGGCAGCGGTTCCTCACCTTTGCCCTGAACGGCTCGCAGGAAGTACTCCAGCTCTCTCATGTAGGACGCCCGGTAGACGTTTTCGCCGCCGGGACCGAGGCGCGGCGTTACATCAACGACCTTGCCTCCCGTCTCTTTCTGGACGACGAACGGCGACAGCGATCCGAAGCCATGCGCCCCCAGTGCCACGAGTGAGTGACGATCCTTGATCGCCGCCAGGTCCCAGCTGACCTCGACGCTGCAGGTCACCTCACCTTCCAGCCGCATCAGGACGACCGCTGAGTCATCCACGCCATCGTCATCACGATCGAGCATGTAAGCGGTCAGCCGCTCGGGAGCCGGATAGCCCAACAACCAGAGGCAGGCATCGATGTTGGTGACACCAAGGTCCATCAACACGCCGCTTCCCCGCTGGGCACCCATCCTCCACTCGCTGACCCGGGGCCGCCGGGCCCGGCGGCGCTGCCAGCTGGAGTGTATGTGGAAGACCTCACCGATTTCGCCGGCACTGACAAAGCGCCTGAGCGCCCACGCGTCCGGTCGGAAACGATGGTTGTTCGCGACCATCAGGCAATTCCCCAGCTCGCGAGCGATCTTAAGGCTGCCCGCCACTTCCTCCTGGCTCGTCCCCAGCGGCCGCTCGCAAAGCACGTGCTTGCCGGCCCGCAGAGCCAACTCGGCATGCTCTGCATGCAGGTGGTTCGGCGTGCAGATGAGCACGGCGTCAACAGCGGCCTTGTCGAGCAACTCCTCGAACGAAGCGAAGACGGCAGGCACTTGAAACCGTTCAGCGACCAACTGGGCTTTGGCTCGGTTGGTATCACAGACTGCCGTGACCCGTGCGCTATCGAGGGCGGAGAGATTAGGAAGGTGGACCAGCTGCGAGATAGCGCCACAGCCAACGATCCCCACATTTACGACACCGGCGTTGCTCATCGAGCTCGCTACCCTCTCGGCCTACGAATCAGCGTCCGGACCGCCGCCCTGCCAGTCCGGCGTCCAGGTGATGGACGTCGCATCGGCGACGCCGCTGTCAGGATCCGGTTCCACCTCGTCGATCAGCTCGATCAGCGCATCGACGATCTGCGATTCCGGCACCTTGCGAACCATCTCGCCCCGCACGTACAACAGACCCTCGCCTCTTCCACCCGCGATACCGATGTCCGCTTCCCGCGCTTCGCCCGGACCGTTTACCGCACAGCCCATCACCGCGACCGTTAGCGGCTTGCGAATGCTCCGCGTCCTTTCCTCGACCTCCCGGGCCAGCCGGATCAGGTCGACCTGCAGACGCCCGCAGCCCGGACAGGCGATGATTCGGATGCTCTCGCGCCTCAGATCCAGCGACTCGAGGATCGCCCGCGCGGCGTAGACCTCTTCCACCGGGTCGGCCGACAGCGAGACACGCAGCGTGTCGCCGATCCCTTCAGCCAGCAACGTACCGATCCCCACGGCCGACTTGATGTTACCCACATTCGGCGTGCCCGCCTCCGTCACACCCAGATGCAACGGGTAGGGAAACTCCTCCGCCGCCAGCCGGTAGGCTGCGATCATCAGTGGAACGCGCGACGCCTTGAGCGAGATGACGATGTCTTCAAAACCCGCGTCCTCGAGAAGCCCGACATGCCGGCGCGCGCTCTCGACCATCGCCTTCGCCGTCGGCTTCCCGTACTTGGCCAGCAGGTCGCGCTCCAGCGAACCAGCGTTCACCCCCACCCGTATCGGCAGGGCGTGCTCACGCGCGGCATCGACCACCGCACGCACCCGGTCGGCGCCTCCGATATTTCCGGGGTTCAGTCTGAGCTTGGCCACGCCGGCTTCCGCCGCCTTGATTGCCAGGCGATAGTTGAAATGAATGTCGGCAACCAGCGG
>JBFJOD010000217.1:0-2478 GCA_041617795.1 Gemmatimonadota bacterium
CCGCTTGAGCTGAGACCGCATGTCGACCCTCGGCTTAGCGGTTGCCGGTCAGCAACCGTCGGCGACCTTTGACCGGTCCGGCTGCCAATGCCGGCGCACTGCGAGGAGCAGGTTGCGGTGCGCGCCGGCGACGCGCCCGCGCAGGCTGCGCGCGCCCGACTCCGCCAACCTTCACGAGACCGACCATTATGCCGAGCAGCGAGTACAGGTAGTAGGAATACGCCTGCGAGATGAAGAAACCCACCACGACGTAGCCGATCATCACCGCCACCATGGCCTGGGCCATCGCCGCCTGCGGGTCGCGGCGGCCGGAAACGCCCGGCGGTGAGCGGCCCAATCTCAACATGGCCCGCAAGGTATAAAGAATCAGCGCGATGAAGAGCAGCAGCCCGGGAACGCCAAGTTCGGCCCCGATCTCCACGAACGAATTGTGCGGGCTGGTCCACCTCAGGCCGGGGCCGTAGTCCGGGCCCTGCGCCCGTTCTGACAGTCGGCCCTCTGCGGTGCCGAAGCGTCCGATGCCGACGCCCAACAGCGGGCGCTGCCACATATATGACAATCCCCGCTTCCAGATCTGCATCCGGCCCAGGTAGGCATTGCCCGACCAGTTGTAATCTTGGCTGGGGTTGAGGAGCGTGCTCATCCGCTGCCAGTAGCTCTCGTTCGCGACGAACATCAACCCTACAAGACTTACTATCACAGCCCCGATGCGAAATTTCTTTGGCAGGGCGCTGTAGGCGATGAGCATGTAGCCGAACACGGCGATTAGACCCACGAACCCGGAGCGCGATCCGCCTTTGACGATGGCCAGCGTCAATGCCAATATCGCCACCCCGGCGAGGATCTTCCGCAGCGTCGTCTTGGCAGTCGCCAGAAAATACGCGGTGAGCGGTAGGGTACAGACCAGGAGAAGAGAATAGTCGTTCGAGTCGTACCCTCCGATTCCTCGCGCCCGACCGAGCGGGTCAACTCCGGTGCCCCTTAGCACCATAGCGGAGTAGACCATCGCTCCTAAGACGTGCACCGCCGCTAGACGTTCCACGTCTGCAAAGGCACGCACGCCCGCGGCCAGCAGAAGCGCAAACACCAGAGTCTTGATGAAGTCCTTGATGAAGGCGAAGCTGCCACCCGGCCACAGACTGCCCGGCACGGAGAGGAGCATCATCCCAAAAATGCAGAGCATCAAAATGACGATCGGCTGCTTCAAATGCGAAAGCCGGCGGCGCGCATCGCCGTTCAATACATACAAGCCGTAGGCACCGAGAGTGGCCAGCGTTGTCAGCTGGAGCTTGGCGATCGGGCTGAAGATGCTCTGGAACCGCCAGACGTAGGTCAATACCATCACCGCCAGACACAGCATCAGCAGATCCCAGCGCAGCTTCGCCGCAGCCCCGACGGCGCCGCCTGGCGGACCTACCGGTTGCCTAACTGTGTTGGCCAGGTATCCCCTGAATCGCTTCATCGTCGCTCTCGTTACCGCTTTCGGCTCCGGGCTAGATAGCCCGCTCTTAGTCGCTCGCCTACAATAGAGACATGGCCGCCAGCGGAAGCTAAGAAGTCGCAGCGGCTATGCCAAACATCTCTCGCGGGAGTTGTGCCGTCGATCGTCCGGCTGCCGGAGCGACGCGGCAGCCTCAAGCTCCTGGCGCCGGTCCGGGGCCGCACCAGTGAAGCTCGACTCGATAGCTGCGATAGTCGAGGCGCTGTCGCTCGGTTTTCAGGACCGGCTTACAGTAGTTGTCGACCCAGCGTTCGGTCGATCCATCGTCCAACACCATCCCGTACCGTCGATACGACGCTACAAGCCAGAAGCCCGAGGTCTCCTGCAGTGTCGCGCCCAGGAAGGTCGTATCGCTGCGCAATGGCTTGAAAGGCAATTCCGGCGCGTAGAAGCGCTTCACTGCTTCCGGCCGGGCCACCACGAGATGGTCGCCACCCACCCGCTCGATGTAGCTGTAGACAGTGCGATAGTCGAAGCGCGTGCCGTCGAGCATGTGTGACACCGTTCCTGGTAACACCGCGGCTGTCAGCGTTAACACGGCGCCCGCCACGAATACACGCGCGCCCAATCCGAGCCGCTCGGCGACTCGCTGTATCGCGCCGCCAGCGCTCACATAGATGAGCGGCAGCGCCGCCATCCCATAGTCGGCAAACACGGACTTTCGCAGCGATGCCAGCAAGAGCAATCCGACGGCAGCCGCGCAACCGAGGCTGGCAACGGCACCCCAGCGTCGATCCGTCCCACTGCTGCTCAGCAGTTGATACAGCATGCCCACCCCAGCGGCCGCGACGACCGCAGGGCTCGCCCACTGCACCATCGCCGGCACCAATCTCAGCCCCGCCAACAGCCCACGGCTGCCCCTCAACCCGGTTAGCGAGCCGCTCGCCAGCAAGAACAGGAAGCCGGCCAACGCGATGATCGTCAGAGGTCCCCAGAGGTACAGCCAGGCTCTCCGCGACGGCCACGTCCAACCGATC
>JBFJOD010000218.1:0-2387 GCA_041617795.1 Gemmatimonadota bacterium
CCGGTGGGACACATCATCAGCGTGGACCGCGACCGCGGCCGTCCTTTCGCCTCGGTCAAGGTCGAACCCTCGGCGCGGCTGGAGCGTAACCGCGAAGTGCTGTTGGTCTGGCCCGCCCAAGGCAGCGAGGCGGCCGACGGGACCGAGCCGGAGGCCTTGAGTCCGTGAGCCAGCAGAAAGAGCGCGGAAACTGGGTCATCGTCATGAGCTTCGTCGTAGCCATGATGCTGATGGCTCTGCCGATGCCCGACTGGGCCGGAATCTGGCGTCCGGCGTGGGTCGCGCTGGTGCTCGTCTACTGGTGCATGGCTCTGCCGACCCGGATCGGCGTCATGGTGGCCTTCACTCTGGGCATATTTCTGGACGTGTTGACCGGCACTTTGCTCGGCCAAAACGCGCTTGCGCTGAGCGTTGTCGCTTTTGTCGCCCTGCAGTTCTATCAGCGGGTACGCGTGCTGCCGCTCTGGCAGCAGGGCATTACCGTATTCGGACTCGCATTCATCCATCAGGTGCTGATACTTTGGATAAACGGCATTCAGGGAATGCCCGTATCGTTTTCCGCTTACTGGGCGTCGCCGCTGATCAGCATGGTTCTCTGGCCGTGGATATTCGTCGTATTGCGCGATCTGCGACGAAAATATCAGGTCGCGTGAGTCCCGTGACCGCCGCCGGTATTTTCCTGGTTCGGGCTGTGCGCCGCAGCTGCGGCTATCGTCGCGCTGCTGGCGGCAAGCGGGTCGGCTTCCCGTGAGGCCCGTTCTCACAATCAAGGATATCGCCCAGGAGGCGCAGCTGATCAAGGCGCGCGTCGTCATCTGCTGCGTCCTCATCGGCTGCATGTCGGTGGTGCTGCTGGGGAGAATGTTTCAGCTTCAGGTGGTCGGTTACGAGCATTTCGCAACGCTTTCCGAAGACAACCGGGTAAAAATCGTTCCCGTCGCCCCCACCCGCGGACTGGTATTCGATCGCAACGGCACCGTAATTGCGCAGAACGTGCCGACTTACAGCCTGGAGGTGGTGCCCGAGGCGGTCACCGATATCGACGGTCTGATCGCGGGGCTGAGGAAGATCATCCCCATCTCCGAGGAGGACGAGGCGAGGTTTCGCGAGCTTCTGAGAAAGAAGCGCCGATTCGACAGCCTTCCGCTGCGCTACCGTCTGAACGAGCAGGAAGTCGCCAGGTTCTCGGTCAATCGCCACCTTTTCCCCGGCGTCGACGTGCAGGCCCGGTTGAGTCGCGACTACCCGCTGTCGGAAATCGGATCCCATCTCATCGGCTACGTGGGCCGAATCAACGAGGAAGAGCTGCAGACCATCGACACTTCCAACTATCGGGCCACGGCCCATATCGGCAAGACCGGCGTGGAGCAGGCGTACGAGGACCTGCTGCACGGGACGGTGGGTTACCAGCACGTGGAGACCAATGCCCAGGGTAGAACGCTGCGGGTCCTTCAGCGCAAAGACCCCGCTCCCGGGAGCAGTCTCTACCTCACCATCGACGTAGGGTTGCAGGCGGTCGCGGAGGGGGCGCTGGGCGAGGAAAACGGCGCGGTCGTGGCCATCGAGCCAGCCACCGGGGACGTGCTGGCGCTGGTCAGCGTTCCCACTTACGACCCGAACCTCTTCGTCGACGGCGTCGACAAAGAGACCTACGGCACGCTCATCGGCTCCCCCGACAGGCCCCTGTTCAATCGTGCCATCAACGGCCAATACCCGCCCGGCTCCACGGTGAAGCCTTTCTTCGGACTGGCGGGGCTGGAGTACAAGCTGGACCAAGCCCACGATTCCGCCTATTGCTACGGCTACTTCCAGCTGCCGGGAAAGGAGCGCCGGTACAGGGACTGGAAGAAGGGCGGACACGGAAAGGTGGATCTGAACAAGGCCATCGTCGAGTCCTGCGACGTCTATTTCTACCTGCTCGCTCAGAATCTGGGCATCGAGCGCATGCACAGTTTCATGATCCGGTTCGGATTCGGCACCCCTACCCGCATCGATCTCAGGGGAGAAAGCGACGGGCTGATGCCGTCTCCAAAATGGAAACGGAATTACCGCAACCAGCCGTGGTATCCGGGAGAAACTTTGATCACCGGAATCGGTCAGGGCTTCATGCTGGCGACGCCGCTGCAGCTTGCCTCCGCAACCGCTACCCTGGCGATGAGAGGACTGCGATTCAAGCCGGAGGTTCTGCTGCGCAGGGTGGATCCGGCGACCCTGGAGCCGGTCGAGCACGTTTCCGATCCGCCCTCCATCATCGAACCCTCGTCGGCAAAGAACTGGGACGACATCGTCGAAGCCATGAGACAGGTGGTTCACGGTCCCCGAGGCACGGCGCGGCGGATCAGCATCGGCGCCACCTACCAGATGGCGGGTAAGACCGGCACCGCGCA
>JBFJOD010000219.1:0-2192 GCA_041617795.1 Gemmatimonadota bacterium
GCCCCAGGTGCGGTCGGCGGTTGAGGGATACAACGCCGACGACTGTTTATCCACCCTGCGGCTGCGCGACTGGCTGGAAACCCAGCGCGCGGGTTTGACCGCCAACGGAATCGATATACCCAGACCACCTCCAAAAGAAGCGGAGGCCTCGGAATCGCTCAACGAACGAGAACAGCGGGTGGCGGCCCTGCGAGAGCGATTGCTTGCTGACGTGCCCGCGGAGCCGTCGGAACGGACGCCGGAGCAGTGGTCCCATTGGCGGCTCGCTTATTTACTCGACTGGCATCGCCGAGAAGCGAAGGCTGTCTGGTGGGAGTACTACCGTCTAATTGAAATGCCGGAGGAAGACCTCTTTGACGAGCCGAGCGCGGTTGCAGGCCTCGAGTTTGTCGAGCGGGTGGAGGTCGTGCGGCACAAGAAGACCGGTAAACCCACGGGTTCCGTCGTCGATCGCTACCGATACCCGCCTCAGGAAATGGAGATACGAGGCCGCGACGAAGTCAAGCTGACAGACGGGTTCAAGTTCGGTGACGTCGTTCAGGCAGATCGGGACGCGCGGACGCTAGACGTCCGTAAAGGAAAGAAGCACGCCGAGACCCACCCGACAGCGCTCTTTGCGCATACTCACGTGTCAACCGAGGTACTTGAGGACGCGATATTTCGGGCCGGTGAGGATGTGGCCAGTGGTGCCAACGCGCCGCTCGTGCAGCGGTTGCTGCGCGCCGACTCTCCGGTGCTTCGAGCTGTTCCATTCGCCGCCCGGGATGGGGAGTCGGCGGTGGAGTTCGCGGTCCGAATCGCAAGCGAACTGGACAATACGGTGTTGGCCATTCAAGGTCCGCCCGGTGCCGGCAAAACCTTCACGGGCGCTCGTATGATCTGTGCGCTCGTTGAGCAGGGAAGGCGCGTGGGCGTCACCGCAACAAGCCATAAGGTCATTCGAAACCTCCTCGACAGTATCGCGGGGATGTCTGCGACCAGCGGGATCGCTGCGAAGCTGGCGCAAAAGATCGGCGAGACGGAGGAAGAAACCAATGCCGACAGCGCCGTAGCCGAGGTCGAAGATAACGGCGACGCTTTGAAGATGCTTCAGGATGGCACTGCCAATGTCCTCGGCGGAACCGCCTGGCTTTGGGCCAGGAAGGACTTCGCTCAGGCGGTGGATGTGTTGTTTGTCGATGAGGCGGGACAGATGTCACTGGCTAACGTGCTGGCCGTTTGCCAGGCCGCCGGCAGCATCGTGCTGCTGGGCGATCCGCAACAGCTCGAGCAGCCGAAGAAGGGAAGCCACCCCGAAGGCGTAAACGCCTCCGCCCTCCAGCATATTCTTGGCGAACACCAGACCATTCCGGCCGATCGCGGGATCTTTCTGCCGGTCACTTGGCGCCTCGCGCCGAGTATCTGCGAGTTCACGTCTGAGGTTTTCTACGAAGGCCGCCTGACATCGAAGCCCGGCCTGGAAAAGCAGCAACTCATTGGCGGTCCATTCACGGGGAGCGGTTTGTGTGTCGTCGAGGTGGACCATGACGGCAATCGCAACGCCTCCGACGAAGAGGTCGCGGCGGTCGCTGACCTGGTCGAGAAATTGACCGCAGCGGGTTCACAGTCGATCGATGAGAACGGTGACGCAAAGCCAATGACCGGCAATCAGATCCTCGTCGTCGCACCCTACAACGCACAAGTGAGCCGTCTCTCTGACCGGTTGAAGAACACTGGCGTCAGTGTCGGGACGGTCGACAGGTTTCAAGGCCAGCAAGCCCCGGTCGTGATCTACTCAATGGCGACATCGAGTCCGGAAGAAGCGCCGCGTGGTCTCGAGTTTCTCTACAGCCTGAACCGGCTGAACGTGGCAACCTCGCGGGCTCAATGTGCGGTGATTCTTGTGGCGAGCCCACGCTTGTTCGTGCCCGACTGTTCGACGCCGCGCCAGATGAAATTGGCCAACGCGTTGTGCCGTTATGTTGAACTGGCGGGGGTACGGGTTTTGTAGGGGCTGTCACCGGATCGGATCAGCACAAGTTATTGATTAAACTAATAGGCATGAGGCGAGAGGCGGCAGGCAATAGCAAGGACAAAAGTCGTTCAACAGTTCAACGGTTCAAACGTTCAACGATAGCCGCCTTTCGGCCGTTCAAAAGTTAAAGCGTTCAACGGTTCAACGACTTTGATCCGTTCAAGGTTCAACCGTTCAA
>JBFJOD010000220.1:0-1752 GCA_041617795.1 Gemmatimonadota bacterium
GCCGACGTCATTCGACGGATCCTCGACAGCGCTGCTGGCGAGGCGGCCGGCGCGCAGCCGGCCTCGCGAGCTGATCGGGACGCGGCCATCGTATAACAGGTCCACTGGCGGCTGCGGGCCTTCGGCCCTCCGCGCAACCCGGCTGACGCCGGGTTCGCCAGTGGCCGAGACGTTAGATGAAACCGGCACAACACTAAGGTGGGCCATTGTGCCTTCGGTCTTGTGGGCAGTTGGTCTTCCCGGAGGAGTCCGTAAATGCCGAAGGTCGGATGTCGCCCTTTCGTGTTCGCGTTCCTACCTATGGCCGTTGCCTGTGGCGAACAATCTGCCGGCCGTGCCACAGTCGTCCTCACGCACGAGACCGACAGCGCGGGAGTGGCGCTTGTTACGATTAGCGGCCGTCCGTCCGACTTGCCCGAGTGGCCCCTTTCGGCTTCGCTTGCAGTGCTCAGCGGGGACGCCGAACCCTTCCTTGGCAGCGTGGGCCAAGTGCGGTTTCTCAGCGATGGGCGTTTCTTGGTCGAAGACAGCCAGGCCGAGCTTCTCTACTTGGTGGAGGCGGACGCCCGATCGTTTCTCCTTGTGGGTGACCAAGGTGAGGGCCCTGGCGAGTTCCGCGACGTCACCACGCTGACGGTTGCCCGGGGGGACACGGCTTTCGTCTTCGATCGGCGTTTATTGCGCGTATCGAGTCTTTCTCCAGACGGGGAGCTGATTGCGACCGTACCCGTTGGCGAAGGACTGGCCGGCGCTACTCGTGCCGAGGACGCATGGGCGACCGACTCCGATCACCTCGTGTTTCACGCAGCTGGCCCGATGGACACGCTGGGGGCGGGTGCCGCATGGAAAGACCAACGCGAGGCGCTGCTCTTCTCGCTTGACGGACGTGGCCGCCCTCGTTCGTCTCCGGTTCGGTTCACCGGCGGATACAGAATCATAGCGAATGACGCCGACGTAGGCCGACCATTCATCGTGATCGCACCATTCGCGAATCAGCCGATCGTTGCTGTGGGGCCTGATCGAGTAGTACATGGATCCGGCCTAACGTACGAGTTGTTCATTCAATCGCCGGAGCTTCAGCTCGAGCGTGTCATTCGGTGGTCGGGGCCACGCGTAGCTACGGACGACGCCACGATCGAATCGGCGCGCGCTTGGGCGGAAGCGTTGTACGAAGGATTGCGGCAGCAGGACTCGAGGATGGCCGACGTGGCGTTGGAAGCCGCGTTCGCCCCGGAGCTCTTGCCGGATTCACTACCAGCCCTTTCCTCGGTTCTAGTGGACAGCCGCGGACGATTCTGGGTCTCCCGATATATCTCGAACGACGAAGCATGGGATCAACGAGATGCGTGGCATATCTTGGCCGCCGATGGCGAGCCGCTGGCCCGGGTGTCGCTGCCACCCGAATCGCGGCTAGCGGCCGTGGGAGAGGATCGAGTCGCATTGATCGTGCGCGATGAGCTGGACGTAGAGCACCTACGGGTATTGAAGTTGGTGCTTGAGCCCGACGGTTAACCGATCAGCTGCGCGAGCGACGGCTTCATCTAGCAGGTCCACTGGCGGCTCCGGCGCTACGCGCCTCCGCGCAACCCGGCTGGCGCCGGGTTCGTCAGTGGCCGAGACGTTAGCTGACATTGCCCTCAAGGAGTTAGTAATGGGGGGTGCGCGGGTGAGACACTCGAGGCGGGCGCCGCACAGGGTCTAGCGCGCACGTTTTCGTCGTAAGGGGTGCGGTTCCGCAGCTCCTCGCGCGGC
>JBFJOD010000221.1:0-1612 GCA_041617795.1 Gemmatimonadota bacterium
CCTTCAACATCATGGCCAACATCGGGGTCCTGATTCTGATCGGCATCGTGGTCAACAACGGCATCGTGCTGATCGACCACATCAACAATCTGCGGCGGCGGGGACTGGCCCGGAGGGAAGCCATCCTGGAAGGCTGCCGCGACCGGTTCCGGCCGATTCTGATGACCGCCACCACCACCGTGGTCGGCCTGATGCCGCTGGCGCTGGGCACGACGAGTCTTTTCGAACTCCGCTACTTCCCGATGGCGCGGACCGTCATGGGAGGCCTGATCGCCTCGACGGTTTTGACTCTGGTGGTGTTGCCGACGGTTTACACCATCATCGACGACGTCGCCGACGGGATGCGAAGGATCTGGGCGGGCAGCGGGGAGGTCGAGAGCGCGAGTTCGGAGGCGGCGAGTTCGGTTTAGGTCCTGGGCAGCCTCAGCCCGTCATTTCCCGGCGGCTCCGCCGAGCTAGGGACCCCTTGGAGCGAGTAAAGTTCACAAAGCTGTCAAGTTTGTGCACCAGCGAGGCCGCTATCGCTATCGCTATCGGGGTCGTTGTCGGCATCGATCTCGGCATCGGTTTGGGAATCGCGGATCCCGGCATCGCATCCGACCTGGAATCCGATTTCGACGGCGACCCCGATACCGATAGCGATAGCGATAGCGGGCTTTCCACGGCGTACTGAGGTGGCTCGCTGAGTACTAGTGTCATGTCACGCATGAAATGTCGGTGTGGTAGGATATGCTTCTCCTGATAAAGGAGGAGCGCCATGGCACAGATCCGTTATCGGGTGACGTTGACTCAGGACGAGAGGCGGCAGCTGCAGGAGATGAGCACGCGAGGCAAGCACAGCAGCCAGAGCGTGCTGAACGCCTTGATCCTGCTGGGCTGCGACGAGGGTGACTTTCAGGATCGCCAACTGACGACCGAACAGATCGCGGGCGTGTTGCCGGTCAGCGCCAGAAAGATCGAGCGGGTCAAACGCCGTTTCGTGGAGCAGGGCCTGGAAGTGGCTCTGAACAAGCAGCCGGCCCAGCGGGAGTACCGGCGGAAAGCGGACGGAGACTTTGAAGCTCACCTGGTGGCTCTGTCCTGCAGCCAGCCTCCGGAAGGACATGCCCGTTGGTCGCTGCGCCTGCTGGCCGACAAGATGGTGGAACTGGAATACGTGGATTCCGTCTCGTACGAAACCGTCCGGCGGGTTTTAAAAAAAACGAGCTGAAACCCTGGATGCGGCTGCAGTGGGTCATCCCGCCCGCCCACAACGGCGAGTTTGTCGCCCACATGGAACAGGTGTTGGACATCTACAAGCGGCCCTACGATCCGCAGCGCCCCTTGATCTGCATGGATGAAACGTTTCGACAGTTGATTCGGGAGATGCGCCTGCCGCAACCCGCTTCGCCCGGCCGGCCGGCCCGCTACGATTACGAGTACGAACGCTGTGGAATCTGCAACGTCTTCCTGGCCGTCGAACCGCTGGCCGGCAAACGAAGCGTGCAGGTCACCGAGCACAAGACGAAGAGCGACTGGGCGCGGTTTGTGGAAAGCATAGCCCTGCACTACCCCGAGGCGCAGAAAATCACCCTGGTGATGGACAATCTCAACACCCACGTTCCGGGTTCGC